>PLRW01000280.1:0-10965 GCA_003164955.1 Actinomycetota bacterium | reverse complement strand
ACCCCCGAGGGCCGCTCGATCGTCGTCCTGGCCAAGCGGGAGTTCGGCCTGCGGGAACGCGGGCAGGGCGAGCTGCCGGGCGCGGTATTCGTCGAGTTCTCCGCGCAGACCAGGATGAGCGGCGTGGACCTGGCCGACGGCCGCGAGGTCCGCAAGGGCGCATCCAGCGCGGTCCGCGAATGGATCCGCGACAACGGCGGGACTCCCCCCGCCGAGCTCGGCCAGATGGTCGACGGGATCTCCGCCGCGGGCGGCACCCCGCTGGTCGTCGCCGAGCGGGCCAACGGCACCGCCCACGCCCTGGGGGTGATTCACCTCAAGGACATCGTCAAGGAAGGCATCTCCGAGCGGTTCGCGGAGATGCGCGCCATGGGCATCCGCACCGTCATGATCACCGGCGACAACCCGCTCACGGCGAAGGCCATCGCGGATGAGTCCGGCGTGGACGACTTCCTCGCCGAGGCCACGCCGGAAGACAAGATGGCCCTGATCAAGAAGGAGCAGGCGGGCGGCAAGCTCGTCGCGATGACCGGGGACGGCACCAACGACGCCCCGGCGCTGGCCCAGGCCGACGTNNCGAGGTCGTCGAGATCGGCAAGCAGATGCTGATCACCCGGGGCGCGCTGACCACGTTCTCGATCGCCAACGACGTCGCGAAGTACTTCGCGATGCTGCCGGCCATGTTCGCCGGCGTGTTCCCCGGGCTGGAAAAGCTGAACATCATGAGGCTGCACAGCCCGCAGTCCGCGATCACCTCGGCGATCATCTTCAACGCGCTGGTCATCGTCGCGCTGATCCCGCTGGCGCTGCGCGGCGTCCGGTACCGGCCCTCGTCGGCCGCGTCGATGCTCCGCCGCAACCTGTGGGTCTACGGCGTCGGCGGCCTGGTCATCCCGTTCATCTTCATCAAGCTCATCGACCTCATCGTCATGAACATTCCTGGATTCAGGTGATCCACGTGAACCGTCTCCCCGCACTCGTGCGCCAGCACATTGCCGCGCTCCGCGCGCTGCTGGTCTTCACGGTGCTGTGCGGCATCGTCTACCCCGTCGTCATGTTCGGCGTCGCCCAGGTGGCCTTCCACAATCAGGCCAACGGCTCGCTGGTCAGCTACAACGGCAAGGTCGTGGGGTCCGGCCTGCTGTGCCAGGAGTTCGTGGACGCCAAGGGCAACCCGCTGCCGCAGTACTTCCAGCCGCGGCCGTCCAACGCGGCGAACGCGGCGTCCAAGACCGACTACGGCTGCGACGCCGGATTCTCCGGCGCTACGAACCTCGGGCCGAACAACCCGGCGCTGCTCAAGACCATCGAGCAGCGACGCGCCGCGGTGGCGCAGTTCAACGGGGTCAGCCCGGCGAGCGTGCCGCCCGACGCGGTGACCGCCTCCGGATCGGGCCTCGACCCCGACATCTCCCCGCAGTACGCCTACCTGCAGGTCAACCGGGTCGCCAAGGCCCGGCACCTGAGCCCGTCAGCCGTGCACGCCCTGGTCGCCGCCAACGTCCAGGGCCGGCCGCTCGGGTTCCTCGGTGAGCCGACGGTGGACGTGCTCGTCCTGAACATCGCGCTCGACAAGCTGTCGAGCCGGTGAACGGGAGGACAGGATGACCACGGCGTACGGCCGGACCGGCGATCCCGGACCGGCCGTACGGCCGCCGGCGGCGCGGCCGCCGGCGGCCGCGCCGGCCGCCATGGCCGCGGCCGCGGCGCAGGCCAGCAGAAGGCCGGGCAGCCCCAGCGCGAAGCCTTCGCGGGTCCTGCTGGTGGAGGACGAGCCGGGCCTGCTCCGGGCGCTCCTCATCAACCTGCGGGCCCGCCGGTATGACGTCACCACCGCGACCACCGGTCATGCGGCGCTGGCGGCGGCAGCCAGCCGGCCGCCGGACGCGGTGATCCTCGACCTCGGCCTGCCCGATATCGACGGAACGGAAGTCATCGTCGAGCTGCGCCGCTGGTCACGGGCGCCGATCATCGTGCTGTCCGGCCGGGCGAGCCCCGGTGACAAGATCGGGGCCCTGGACGTGGGCGCCGATGACTACGTCACCAAGCCGTTCTCGATGGCCGAACTGCTGGCCCGGCTGCGCGCCGTGCTCCGCCGCGACGATCCCGGGCCGGCCGAGGTGACGGAGGCGGTCGTCGGTCACTGCGTCATCGACCTGACCTCCCACACCGTGACCCGCCGTCCCGGGATCGGGACGGGGAAGGGGACCGGGCCGGGGGCAGAGGCCGGGGCAGGCACGGAGGCCGGGACACAGGGCACGGCGCAGGCCGGAGCGGGCCCGGAAGACGGGGAAACCGTCCGGCTCACCCCGACCGAATGGCGGATCCTGGAGACCCTGGTCCACCATCCGGGCCAGCTGGTCGGCTCGCGGCAGTTGCTCGCCGAGATCTGGGGGCCCGGGTACGAGCCCCGCACCAACTACCTCCGGTTCCATATGGCCCGGCTGCGGCGCAAGCTGGAGGACGACCCGGCGCGGCCTCGCCATCTGCTCACCGAACCGGGCATGGGCTACCGGTACCGGCCCTGAGAGCCGCCCGCACGGGGGAGAACGCCGGGCTGAAGGGCCCGGTTCAAAGGGGCACGGTTCAATAGGAGATAGCGGGCGCCGATGGCGGGGCCAGCGGTACCGGACAGAAGAGAGGCACGCGCCGGACATGGCCACCCAGCACACGGATACCCCCGAGCGGGGGGACCAGCGGCCCGGCCGCGGGTATCTCCGGATCTACCTCGGCGCGGCCGCGGGGGTCGGCAAGACCTTCGCCATGCTCGGCGAGGGCCATCGCCGGGCGGAACGCGGCGCCGACGTGGTGGTCGCCTACGCCGAGACCCACGGGCGCCCGCACACCGGAGTGCTGCTCGACGGCCTGGAGGTCATCCCGCGCAAGCCGATGATCTACCGCGGGGCGGACTTCGAGGAGATGGACCTCGACGCCGTGCTGGCCCGCCACCCGGAGATCGCCCTGGTCGACGAGATGGCCCACACCAACGTGCCCGGGTCCCGCAACGAGAAGCGCTGGCAGGACGTCGAGGAACTGCTCGACGCCGGCATCGACGTGATCTCGACCGTCAACGTCCAGCATCTCGAGTCCCTCAACGACGTGGTGGAGAAGGTCACCGGCGTACCGCAGCGGGAGACGGTCCCGGACGCCGTGGTGCGCGCCGCCGACCAGGTCGAGCTGGTCGACATGACGCCCGAGGCGCTCCGGCGCCGGATGGCGCACGGGAACATCTACCCGGCGGAGAAAATCGACGCGGCGCTGACCAACTACTTCCGCACCGGCAACCTGACCGCGCTGCGCGAGCTGGCCCTGCTGTGGCTGGCCGACAAGGTCGACGAGGGCCTGCAGGCCTACCGGGCCGCGCACGGTATCCAGGGCACCTGGGAGGCGCGGGAGCGGGTCGTCGTCGCGCTCACCGGCGGCCCCGAGGGCGACACTCTCATCCGGCGCGCCGCGCGGATCGCCTCCCGGACCGCGGGCGGCGACCTGCTGGCCGTGCACGTGACCCGGTCCGACGGCCTGACCGGGGCCAGCCCGGCCGCACTGGCCGGGCAGCGCCGGCTGGCCGAGTCGCTCGGCGGCACCTACCACCAGGTGATCGGGGACAACGTCCCCGAAGCCCTGCTCACCTTCGCCCGCGCGGAGAACGCGACTCAGCTCGTCCTGGGCGCGAGCCGCCGCTCCTGGCTCACGGCGCTGCTCACCGGGCCCGGCATTGGCTCCCGGACGATCCGCGGTTCGGGTGATATCGACGTGCACATCGTCACCCACCAGCACATGGGCCGCAGCCGGGGGCTCCTCCCCCGGCCCGGCGGCAGCCTCACCCTGCGGCGCCGGGTGGCCGGGTACGTGCTCGCCGCCGCGTTCGCCCCGCTGATCACGCTCGCACTGGCCAACCTGCGCGGCAACGTCAACCTCACCAGCGACGTGCTCACCTTCCTGGTCGCCGTCATCGTCGTCGCCCTGGTCGGCGGGCTCATCCCGGCCCTGCTCGAGGCCCTCGCCGGGTCGCTGCTGCTCAACTACTACTTCACGCCGCCCCTCCACCGGTTCACGATCGCCGACGCCAACAACGCCTGGGCCATCATCGTCTTCGTCGTGGTCGCCATCCTGGTCAGCACGGTGGTGGACATCGCGGCCCGGCGGACCAAGCAGGCGGCCCGGGCCAGCGCCGAATCCGAGCTGCTGGTCACGACGGCGGGCAGCGTGCTGCGCGGCCAGCAGGCGCTGCCCGCCCTGCTGCAGCAGATCCGCGAATCGTTCGGCATGCGGTCGGTGAGCCTGCTGGAGTGCGCGACCGGCGACTGCGACGACGGCAGCGAGCCGACCAAGGCCGCGTCGTCCGCGGCGAGCCGGATCCGCGGCCCCGGGAAGGGGTGGACGGCGGTCGCGACGGCCGGCGACGAGCCGGTGACCTCACCCGACGACGCGGACGTCGAGGTACCGGTCACGGACACGCTGTCGCTGGCCCTGAGCGGCCGCCCGCTGCCCGCCGACGACCGGCGTGTGCTCGGCGCGTTCGCCGCCTACGCGGCGGCCGCCCTGGAGCAGTTGCGGCTGGCCGCCGAGGCCGAGGCGGCCAAGCCGATCGCCGAAGCCGACCGGATGCGGACCGCGCTGCTCACGGCGGTCAGCCATGACCTGCGCAGCCCGCTGGCCTCGGCCAAGGCCTCCGTGACCAGCCTGCGCTCGCCGGAGGTGCACTGGACCACCGCCGACCGTGACGAACTGCTCGCCACGGCCGACGAATCGCTGGACCGGCTGGCGCGTCTCGTCGATAACCTGCTGGACATGAGCAGGCTCCAGGCCGGAGCGCTGTCCCTGTTCCCCCGGCCGGTCGGCGTGGACGAGATCGTCGCACGGTCCCTCGACGACCTGGGGCCGCGCAGCCGTTCCGTGGTGGTGGACATACCGGAATCGCTGCCCGAGGTGCGCGTCGACCCGGCCATCCTGGAACGGGTCGTCGTCAACGTGACCGAGAACGCGCTGCGCTACTCGCCGCCCGGCCATCCGCCCATACTCACCGCCAGCGCCCTGGGCGACCGGGTCGAACTGCGGGTCATCGACCGCGGGCCCGGCATCCCGGCGAAGGAACGGGACCGGGTATTCGTCCCGTTCCAGCGGCTGGGTGACACGGACAACACGACCGGCGTCGGTCTCGGTCTCGCGCTCTCCCGCGGCTTCACGGAGGCCATGGGCGGAACGCTGACCGCGGAGGACACTCCCGGCGGGGGCCTGACGATGGCGATATCGCTGCCGATTGCGGCACAGCTGCCCGGCCCGGGCCCGGGTGAGGCGGAGCCCGGACGCCGGGAACGTGACGGCGACCTCCGGCCGGTCGGCCAGGCCGCCGGTAGCGCCCCGGCCAGCCTGGACGGCCAGGACGGCCAGGACGGGAGCCGGCGGCCGGCCAGCGACGACACCGGCAGCCCGCCGGCCAGCCAGGCCGCGCTGTGACTCGCGTCCTCGTCGTCGATGACGAACCGCAGATCCTCCGCGCGCTCCGGATCAACCTGCGGGTGCGCCAGTACGAGGTGTTCACGGCCGCCACCGGCGCCGAGGCCCTGGCTGTCGCTGGCCACCACCCACCGGACCTGGTGATCCTCGACCTGGGGCTGCCCGATCTGAGCGGGATCGAGGTGATCCAGGGGCTGCGCGGCTGGACCACCGCGCCCATCGTCGTCCTCTCCGGGCGGGCCGACAGCGCCGACAAGGTCGAGGCGCTCGACGCGGGCGCCGACGACTACGTCACGAAGCCGTTCTCCATGGACGAACTGCTCGCCCGGATGCGCGCCGCGGTGCGGCGGGCCGGCGCGCCGGACGAACAGCCCCGGATCCGGCTCGGCCACCTGGTCGTCGATCTGGCCGCCAAGCGGGTCGAGCACGCGGCCCCGGCCGCACTCAGCCGAACGGGCCCGGATGCAGGCCCGGATGCAGGCCCGGATACAGGCCCGGATGCGGGCGGCGCGGACGGCCCGGACAGCCCCGACGGGGACATCCGGCTCACCCCGACCGAGTGGCACCTGCTGGAGGTCCTGCTCCGGCACCCCGGCAAGCTGATGAGCCAGCAGCAACTGCTCACCGAAGTCTGGGGATCCGGGTACGCCAGCGCCACCGGGAACCTCCGCCTGTACATGGCTCAGCTGCGCCGCAAGCTGGAGCCCGATCCGGCCCGGCCGCACTGGCTGATCACCGAGCCGGGCATGGGATACCGCTACCAGCCCGACCCGGACGACGACCCCGGCCGCTGACCCCGGCGCTCAGTCCGAGGACCAGGTCGTGGGGCGGAAGCGGATGCGGCAGATGACCACGTTCGCGGTGCCGGTCCGGATGGCGTGATCGAGGACCAGCCCGCGCTGGTTGTGCAGGATCCACTCCCACGGCCGCATCGGCTCCAGTTCCGCGATGAGCACGACGAGCCGGCGGTGAGTGTCCGCGTCCTCCAGCGTGCGCAGGTAGTCCACGATCGGCGGCCCCAGGGACCGGCGCCGCGCGTGCAGGGTGACGAGCGGGACCCGCACGTCCCACTGGGACCAGAGGCGCCGGAACCTGTCCTCGGCGTCCGGGTTCTCCGGATCGTCGTAGACGATGTTGACCGCGGTGACGTCATCGCCGAGCGACAGGGCGGCGGAGATCGCCTCCGCGGTCAGCCTCGACAGCCCGAGCACCGGCACCACGACCAGTGACCGCTCCCGGTGCGGGGACGGCGGTAGCTGCCCGATCCCGAGCAGCGCGCCGATCCGGTCGTAGGCCCGGTGCACCGCGCTGAAGCCCGCGACCAGCAACGGGATCAGCAGGACAACGACCCAGGCGCCCTCGGCGAACTTGCTGATCAGCTCGATGATGATGGCCACGAAGGTGAGCACCGCCCCGAGCCCGTTGATCGCGGCCCGGTATTCCCAGCCCGGGCCGCGTTCGCCCCGCCAGTGCCGGACCATGCCGACCTGGGACAGGGTGAAGCCGACGAACACGCCGATGGCGAACAGCGGGATGAGCGCCTGGGTGTCGCCGCGCGACGCGATCAGCAGCGCCGCCGCGGCCACCGCGAGCACGCCCACGCCGTAGCGGTGGACCTGCCGCTCCGCCTTGAGGTGGAAGACGTGCGGCAGGAAGTTGTCGTCGGCGAGCAGGCTGGCGAGCACCGGCAGGCCGCCGAACGAGGTGTTGGCCGCGAGCACCAGCAGGACCAGGGTGATGATCTGGATCACGTAGAAGATCACGCCGTTGCCCACGGCGGCCTTGGTCAGCTCGGCCAGCACCGTCACGTGCCCGGCCGGGGTCACGTCGAACTTGCGGATCAGCACGGCCAGGCCGAGCAGCATCACGCCCAGGATGATGCCGAGCCACATCTCGGTGTGCTGGGCGCGGCGCTCGCGCGGCCGGCGGAATTCGGGCACCGAGTTGGCGATCGCCTCCACGCCGGTCAGCGCGGAGCAGCCGGACGCGAACGCCTTCAGCAACAGCAGCAGGCCTACCGTCTGGGCCACGCTGGGCAGGTTGCGCGGAAGCGGGACGGCTGGATGGGAACGGAGCAGGCCGCCCACGATGACCACCGCCATCGCCGCGATGAACGCGACGGTGGGAGCGATGAACAGGCGGGCGGATTCGGCCACGCCCCACAGGTTGGCCGCGGTGATCAGGGCCAGCGCGGCCAGGCACAGCCAGACGCGGCCGCCGTACAGACTGGGGAACGCCGAGGTGACGGCCTCGATCCCGGCCGAGATGCCGACCGCCGCGTTGAGGATGTAATCGACGATCAGCGAGGCCGCCGCGACCAGGCTGGGCCAGGTGCCCAGATGCCGCTTGGACACGGCGTAGGCGCCGCCGCCGTTCGGGAACGCGGCGATGACCTGACGGTAGGAGACGACCAGGACCGCGAGCAGGACGACGATCGCGATCGTGATGGGCATCGCGTACCGCAGGCCGGCCGCGCCCGCGACGACCAGGACGATGAGGATGGCCTCGGGCCCGTAGGCCACCGACGACAGCGCGTCCAGCGACAGGGCGGCGAGCCCTTCCAGGGCGGTTAGCCGGTGCCGTTCCTCGTCATCGTCGTTGGCGGGGCGAGCGGCCGTCGCGTTGCTCGTCATCAGGCACATACAAGCACGCGCCGCCAACCGCCCCGCCACCGGGCCGACGGGCCCCGTCGCGGCGGGCTCCCGGTAGGTCCGTTACGGATGAATCATGACGGTCAGCACGCCGAAAACGGCACGCAATGACGCTTAGCCGCACAAGAGTGATTTTGAAAACAAGCGCACGCACGTACAACTGCGGCTATGCCGGCGGGAGGCCATATTCCCGCTAAAAAGGCAATGTCGTATTGACCGTGAAGCCCCGTTTTGCGGCACACTTGGCGATGGGGGGAACCGGGGCCCGGGTATGCCCGTCCAAAAAGGCGGACCCGGAGCAGGCAAGCGGCCAGCCCAGCGTTCCCGCATTTCGACGAAAGGAACATGGGAAGCAGCCATGGTCAGCGATCTTGACAGCCCGCCCCGCGACCGCGCGCACACAATACCGGTTCAGCCAGGTGAGCCTGCCGGCCCCCGCGGTCCTGATGCCGACGGCGCGGCGGACGATCTCGCCGGGCCCACCGGCCTCCCGGGACCCAGCAGGGACGCCGGGTACGCCGGGTACGCCAGGCACGCGGGACCAAGGGGGACAGTTATGCAGGGAGAGCCGGTGCGGAGCGGCCGCGGCCGGCCGACCATGAAAGACGTCGCGACGCGTGCGGGGGTAGCGCTCAAGACCGTGTCCCGCGTTGTCAACGACGAACCCGGCGTGACGCCGGAGACGGCCAACCGCGTCCGCACCGCCATCAACGAACTCGGCTTCCGGCGCAACGACAGCGCCCGGCTGCTGCGTAAGGGCCAGACCGCCTCCATCGGGCTCATCATGGAGGACATTGGGGACCCGTTCTACTCCGCGCTATCGCGCGCCGTGGAAGATGTGGCGCACTGGAACGGCTCACTGCTTTTCACCGGATCGAGTGACGAGGATCCGCAGCGCGAGCAGGAACTGGTCCTTGCCCTGTGCGCGCGGCGCGTTGACGGGCTGATCGTCATTCCTGCCTCCGGCGATCACCGCTACCTGCTGCCGGAAATCGCGGCCGGAGTCGCATCGGTATTCGTGGACCGCCCGGCCGGAATGATCGACGCCGACGCGGTCCTCGCTGACAATGTTGGCGGCACCCGCGCCGGCGTGACCCACATGATCCGGCAGGGGCACCGCAGGATCGGGTTCATCGGGGACAATCCCCAGATCTACACGGCCGCCCAGCGCCATCGGGGTTACCTGGAAGCGATGACCGGAGCCGGCCTGGCGATCGACCCGTCCTGGGTGTGCATGGCCAAGCCGACGCCGGACGGGATCAGGGACGCGCTGAGCCGGATGCTGGCGGGCCCGTCGCCGGTCACGGCGCTCTTCTCCGGCAACAACCGGATCACCGTCCGGGCCCTGCGGGAGATCGCCGCGTCGGGCGAGCGGATCGCCCTGGTCGGCTTCGACGATTTCGAGCTCGCGGACCTGCTGAGCCCGGGTGTCACGGTAGTGGCGCAGAACCCGGCCGAGATGGGCCGGCGGGCCACGGAGTTGCTCTTCGGCCGGCTGGCGGGGATGCGCGGGCCGGCCCAGTACGTCGAGCTCGGGACAAAGCTGATCGTGCGAGGTTCGGGCGAGATCCCCCCGGCCTGAACGAGTGAGTCCGGGACATCGTTAAACGGCCTGCCGGACTGAGTGCGCCCCCGGAAGGAGCTAGAGCGCTGCGAAGAGGACGCCGATAACGATGAGGGCGCACACGACGGCGCCGACCATGATCATCGTGCGATTGGACGACGCGTGCCGTCCCCGTACGTCCTCGTCGGGGCGCTGCGCGAAAGCGCGAAAACTGGCTGTGCTCGCGCTCGGGTCATTGTCTGTCTCCGGCATGCGCGCCACTCTAGCTGGCCAGGGCCTTGCCGCAGGTGAGGAAGGCACCAATTGACGGCAACTTTCGCGTCGTGCCGGGACGGCGGGCGGTGATCCGCGAACGGGTGGGACACGAGCGGAGTGAGTTTACCTGTGTCCTATGCGTACATACGTGCCTATGCGTACATACGTGCTGATCTGACTGCTACGCTCTGTTCCGCGATAGCGGTCCCGCGTGAGCATGCATGATCTCTGCTCATCTGCTGCTGACCTCATCTCATCTGCTTTGGCCGGATACAGCCGTGGCGGACTTCTGCCCGATCCCGGCTGTCACGTGAGCGCGAGGAGCTTTGGTGGGTGCAGCATCGGTCGGCCGTCTGACGTTCTGGCTGATGACCCTGGCTGTCCTGATGGCCTCCGGCGCGACGGGCGTCGCGATGGTCAGCCCGGGCCGGGGGCACGCGGCGCGCGGTTCCGACCGGGACACCCGGATGCTCGGCTCCGCGCTCAGCCGGTCCGGCCCGGACCGGGACACCGCTCCGGCCACGACGCCGGGGTCCAGGCCTTCCGCATCGGGCTCGGTGCCCGGAGGCTTGGCCCAGGATGCGGCGGGCCGGTTCAACGTTGCCGCGCCGCACTCCCCTGAACTGCTGCGGTTGCTGGCGGCCGCGGCGGCCGAGAACGGGCCGCCTGGGAACGCCGGCCAGCCGGCGAAGGCGGGTACGGCTCCAAGCACGACAACCCCAAGCACGACAGGTCCGGGTACGACAACCCCAAGCACGACAGGTCCAAGCACGACAGGTCCAAGCACGACAGGTCCGGACGGGACGGCTCCGGACGCGACGGCTCCGGGCCGGACGGCTCCGGGCCGCACAGCTCAGGGCGCGACGGCTCCGGACGGGACGGCTTGGGACCGGACGGCTCCGGGCCGGACAGCTCCGGGCCGGACAGCTCCGGACGGGACAGCTCCGGACGGGACGGCTTGGGACCGGACGGCTCCGGGCGGGACAGCTCCGGGCGGGACGGCTCCGGACGGGACGGCTCCGGGCCGGACGGCTCCGG
>PLRW01000187.1 GCA_003164955.1 Actinomycetota bacterium | reverse complement strand
AGGCTTCGGCCTGCTGGCCGGTGAGCAGCTGCTGGCCGGCGTACTGCGACACCGAGGGGATCATCGAGGGGGTGATCTCGGTGCCGGCCTTGGGGTGGGCGAAGGCGGCCTTGGCCGGGAAGTAGATCTGCTGGGCGGCGAGCTGGTTGTGGACGGTGTTGTGCACGTAGGTCGATCCCCACAGCAGCAGCCCGCCGGCGATGACCAGGATTGCGGCCAGGGCCAGCCCGGTGACGCTGAGCAGGGTGTCAAAGGTCTTGCGGCGCATGAAAGACGCCTCCTCAATCGTGCTGGATCCCGGCCGGCTGGGGTCCGGCATCCTTTTTTGTTGAAACCGGCACTATTAAGATCGCCCGGCCGGCCCGGCACCGTTACGGCGCAACGTCCCCGCCGCATGGGATAAAAGCACCGGCCGTAAAGGACTTTTGTCACCCCATGAATAAACAACCCTGGGTCGTTTTCTGGTGAATGCACAGGAGACGGCCGGCCGCCGCCGGCGGACCAAAGTCCGCTTTCACCAGGACATTTAGCCATGGCGCCGGGCACGCCGGAGCGGGATCCTCACAACGTCAGCCCGATTGGCTAAGGGGTGAGCATGATGACACGGACCGATATTCACCTCGACGCCATGCTCCGGCATCTGGGCGCGGCTTATTACGACTCCCTGCACGGCAGGGCCACTCGCACTGACGTCGCCCGGGCGCTGGACACGGTGGAAGAGCATCTCGTCGAGCAGAGCCCGCGCTACGCGGCCGGAACGGCCCAGGGGCAAACACGGTCACACAAGACACAGGCGCACAAGGCTCCCCGCCACCACCGGCCAGGCCGCTGGAAGAGGCGCGTCCAGGACGTGATGACCACCTCCGTGGTGACCATCGACAGGATCACTCCGTACAAGGAGATCGCCCGGCTGCTGGCCGAGCACCGGATCAGCGGTGTGCCGGTCCTGACCATGGGCCGTCACGTGGCCGGGGTCGTTTCCGAGGCCGACCTGATCGCCGCCGAGGAAGAGCACGCCCGCGAGGCCCGCAGGGGCGGCGGCGGGCGGCGGCATCTGCCGGGCCACCATCACCCGCACGAGGACCTGACCGCGGCCAACCTGATGACTTCCCCGGCGATCACCATCCACCCGGAAGCGCCGATTCCCGGCGCGGCCCGGCTGATGACGACCCACCGGATCCAGCGGTTGCCCGTGGTCGATCCCGACGGCAAGCTGATCGGGATCGTCACCCGTCGTGACCTGCTGAGCGTGTTCCTGCGGCCGGACGAGGAAATCGCCGGCGACGTTGCCGAACTGCTGGCCGACGTCCTGCACGCCGACCCGCCCACGGTCCAGGCCGTGGTGCGGAACGGCCAGGTCATCCTCATCGGCACCACCAGCGGGGCCGAGGAAGACGAACTGGCCGCGGTCGCGACGCGGCTGATCTGGGACGTCGACGGGGTCGTCGACGTCACCAACCGGGTCAACCAGGCCACCGGCGCCGACCGGGAGCACGTCACCGCGAACGCGACCGACGCGACTGGTGAACGGAGTGACAGCCCACAGTAAGCATGGCGGCGGCCAGGCCCGGCCGCCGCCCGCAAACGGCCCCGCAGGAAGCAGCGGCGTACTTCCTGCGGGGCTTTCCGTGCTCCCGGCCTGTGCTCCCGGCCCGTGTGTTCCCCGACTGTGTCCCCCGACTGGGTTCCCGACGGGGGCGCCTAGGCGCTGTAGTGCCCGGTCCACTTCGGGCCGGTCGTCCGCCATTCGGCGTCCCAGGTCCTCATCCGCCGCCGGTAGAGGAGGCTGCGGCCCAGCGCCTGCAGGCCCACGAGCGCGACGATGAGCAGGAGCCCGGTGGCGGCCGACGCGATAAACACGTTGCTGAGGACGTCGCTGTGGGTATCGGGCGGGTCCGTCGCGGTCCCGGCGGCGTTCGTCCAGATGCCGACGGTGCTGCCTTTCTTGGCGCCGGCGTCGGCCAGTACCGGCCCGTACTGGATCGTGCCGTCGGGCGCCACCCACCGGGCGGCGACCCATGCGGTATGGACGCCCGAGTAGGGGTCGGGGCTGCCGTGCGCGGGAGCCGCCTGCGTCAGCACGGCGCGGACCTGATAATCCGCCGCCCGCTCGGCCTGGACCTGGCGGATGCCCGCGTGATCGACGGCCCGGCCCACACCGATCGACGCCAGCGGCACCCCGGCCAGGATCATGATCAGGATCAGGAGGCGCAGGACGACCTCGAGCCGGTCGCCGGGACGGCGCAGCGGGTTATGGTCCAGGGCCAGCCAGCGGGCGCACCGCGTCCAGCGGCCCGGGTCACCTGCGGCGGTGCCCATAGTGATCACCTTCAGCGGCAGGAGCGGTAGCCGCCGGGGGGTCAGGCCACGGCGGGCTTGGTGAACAACGCGGCGGCCGCGTCGGCCGACCGCTCGGGTAGCACCTCAATCGTGCCGTGTGCCGCCGTGATGCCCGCCTGCGACACCCGGTAGTGGTGGCCGCACAGCAGCAGGTCGACGGGGTGGGGCCGGGCCGCCGAGGCGGGCATGATAACCCGCACCACGGGGCGCCCGGGGCAGCAGCAAGCTCGGAACTCCGGCTCAGATCGCGGGATCCGCTCGGCCGCGGGTGCGGTCACGGTATCCGGCGCGACCGTCGGGGCCTCGCTGTGGTGGGGAAATCGTGGCGTCATGTCCTTAGGATCGTCTCCGACGCGACATGTCTCCAGAGACGTAGCTCACCCATGCCAGAGGCCAAAGGTCCCGCCAGAGGTCCCGCCGGCGCACCCTCTAAGGCCGCACGGCATAACCGGCCGCACGCGCCTCACGGGCGGAGTGCGAGCACCACCCACACCGGGCCGCGGGCGAACGTCATCGGCTGCCCGGCGGTCGTCGTGAACGTGGTGCCGAGGTCGTCCTCCCGGGCGCTCCGCACCGGCCCGACGACCGGCGGGAGATGGGAGGAGAAGACGGCCAGGAACCGGCTCAGGCCGCCCTCGACGGGCAGCACGTACACGATGTCGGCGCCGGTGAGCCCGGTCTGCGGGCGGGCCTGCGCGATATTGTCGACCTTGATCGCCAGGACCGGCCCGAGCTGGCTGACCGGTTCCCCGGTGAACGGCGAGGTCAGCGGCTTGGCGGCGGGCGGCCCGGCAGGCGGTACCGGCGGAACATGGCGGCGGGAGAACAGGAGCAGGCCCCCGGTCACCAGGGCGACCGCGGCGAGCATGGCTGAGACGGCGATGACGATGGCACGGCGCCGGCGCCCCATGACGTCGCCTCCTGGCTCCCCAGGCCACCGTTCCAGAAAAATTGTTCCAGAAAAGATTAAGGACGGGAAGGATCTTTGCCCGCTTCTCGCGGATCTGGATTGCGCGGTGCGCGGCTGGTTTACCTGGACCGTTTCCCCGCGTCTTCGTAGTGGTCCTTCCCGTCACTCGTCACTTCAGCCCGGCCTCACCGGGCCGCCTAGGTCACAAGGACCCCCCGCGCGGTGACCTTGGTCCGCAGTCGGCCGGGCCCGCCCGGGACTTTTTCCCCTAACGCACCCAGCTGGCTGCGCGAAGATATGGTGATCACGGTCCGTGAGGAGAGGTTCCGTGAGGAGGGGTTATGGAGCCAGCCACGCTTCAGCGGGTGATCGACCGCGCCGGCCTGGATCAGCTACTGGCGGCGATCGCGCGGCGGGGGTTCCGGCTCATCGGGCCGGCCGTGCGGGACGGCGTCATCGTTTACGACGACATCTCCTCATCGGCCGACCTGCCCGCCGGGTGGACCGACGAGCAGGACGGCGGGCATTACCGCCTGCGCCGCCGGGACGACGACGCGCTGTTCGGGTACGCCGTCGGCCCGCAGTCGTGGAAGCGCTACCTGTTCCCGCCCACCAGCGTGGTGTGGCGGAGCGCCAGGGACAAGGACGCGGGCCAGGACCCGGGCGGTGCTGCAGACGGGGACGCGAACGGTGCTCCAGACGGGGCCGCAGGCGCTGGGGCGCCGATGGCGTTCATCGGCGTACGCTCGTGTGAGCTGCGCGCGATCGCCATTCAGGACCGGGTGTTCCTGGGCGGCCAGCACACCGATCCGGTCTACGCGGGCCGGCGTGAGGGGGTGTTCCTGGTCGCCGTGAACTGCGGCCAGGCGGCCGCGACGTGCTTCTGCGTGTCGATGGACGCGGGCCCGAAGGCGGAATCCGGCTTCGACCTGGCCCTGACCGAACTGCTGGACGGCGAGCGGCACGAGTTCCTGGTCGAGATCGGCACCGGCCGGGGCGCGGACGTCATGAGTGAGGTCGCCGGCCGGCCCGCGGGCCGCACGGAGACGCAGGCCGCCGACCGGGTCACGGAGCAGACCGCCGCGTCGATGGGGCGGCACCTGGACACCGGCGGGATCAAGGACCTGCTGTACGGCAACTTCGAGAACCCCCGCTGGGACGATGTGGCGGGACGCTGCCTGACCTGCGGGAACTGTACGATGGTCTGCCCGACCTGCTTCTGCTTCAGTATCACGGACGTCACCGACCTCGCCGGCACGGAGGCGGAGCAGCAGCGGTCCTGGGATTCCTGCTTCACCATGGATCACTCCTACATCCACGGCGGTTCGGTGCGGGCATCCAGCCGCTCGCGTTACCGGCAGTGGATGACGCACAAGCTGGCCACCTGGATCGACCAGTTCGGCACGTCCGGCTGCGTCGGCTGCGGCCGGTGCATCACCTGGTGCCCGGTCGGCATCGACATCACCGAAGAGGCCGCCGCCATCCGGGCTAGCGACGGGGCCACGGGAGAAGAGGGCCATGGAGACGCTTGAGCACGAACTGCGCAGCCACCCGTTCGTCGGCGACCTGGAGCCCGCGTACCTGACCGTGCTGGCCAGTTGCGCCACGAACGTCGAGTTCCCGGCGCACCGGTTCCTGTTCCGTGAGGGAATGCACGCCAGCGGGTGCTTCCTGATCCGCGAGGGCAAGGTCGGGCTGGAGATCGCGACCCTGGGCCGGGGGCCCATCGTCATCGAGACCGTGGGCGCGGGGCAGGTGGCCGGGTTCTCCTGGCTGCTGGAACCGCACATGTACCAGTTCGACGGGCGGGCCATCGAGCCGGTCCGGGCCGTCGCCCTGGACGGGGACGAGTTGCGCGCGCGATGTGAGCAGGACCCGCGGCTCGGGTTCGAGCTCATGCGCCGCTTCGCCCACCTGGCGGCCGAGCGGCTCCAGTCCACAAGGCTCCGGCTCCTCGACGTCTACGGGACTCCTCATGCACCCCGTCACTGAGCCCGTTACTGAGCCCATTGCTGGGCCCATTGCTGGGCCCATTGCTGGGCCCGTCCGGGCGCCCTGGCTTGACCGGGAGCCGTGGCGGGTGGCCGCCACCCGGCCCGAATCGCACGATACGGTCACGCTGGAGCTCGAGCCACCGCCCGGCCGGGCCTTCTCCTTCCGGCCGGGCCAGTTCAACATGCTGTACGTGTTCGGGATCGGCGAGGTGCCGATCTCGGTCAGCGGCGATCCCGCCGCGGACGGCCCGGTCCGGCACACGATCCGCGACATCGGCGCGGTCACGCACGCGCTGTGCACCCGGCAGCCCGGGCAGGAGGTCGGCGTGCGCGGGCCCTACGGCACGCACTGGCCGCTGGCCGAGGCCGAGGGGGGCGACGTGGTGGTCGTGGCGGGGGGCGTCGGGCTGCCGCCGCTGCGCCCCGCCCTCTACCACCTGCTCGCCCACCGGGACCGCTACCGGCGGATCGCGCTCCTGTACGGCGCGCGCACCCCGGCCGACCTGCTGTTCCCGGAAGAGCTGGCCTGCTGGCGCGGCCGGTTTGACGTGGAGGTCGAGGTCATCGTGGACGCGGCATCGGGTGACTGGCGCGGCGACGTCGGGGTGGTGCCCGAGCTCGTCGGCCGGGTGCCGTTCGATCCGCCGGCCACGACCGCGTTCGTGGTCGGGCCCGAGGTCATGATGCGGTTCACGATCCGCGCGCTGACCCGGGCGGGCCTGTCCCGTGACCAGATCTTCCTGTCGGCCGAACGGAACATGCAGTGCGCCACGGCCATGTGCGGGCACTGCCAGCTCGGCCCGTTCCTGGTGTGCCGCGATGGGCCGGTGTTCTGCTATCAGGCGCTGGCCCCGTGGTTCGCACGGCGGGAGGCATGATGACCGGCCCGCCACGCCCCACGCTCGCGGTGTGGAAGTTCGCCTCCTGCGACGGCTGCCAGCTGACCCTGCTGAACTGCGAGGACGAACTGGCCGACATCGCCGCGTCGGTGCAGGTCGCGAACTTCCCCGAGGCCTCACGGGAGGTGATCGCCGGGCCCTACGACCTGTCGCTGGTCGAGGGGTCCATTACCACCCCGGCCGACGCCGAGCGCATCCGCGCGGTTCGTGACGCGTCCCGGTTCCTGGTCACCATCGGCGCCTGCGCCTCCGCCGGAGGCATCCAGGCCCTGCGGAACTTCCGCGAGGCCGACGAGTACCTCCCGGTCGTGTACGCGCGCCCGGACTACATCGACACCCTGCGGACATCGACCCCGATCGCCGATCACGTCGGGGTCGACTTCGAGCTGCGCGGCTGCCCGATCGACCGCCATCAGCTGCTGGATGTGATCAGCGCGTTCCTGCACGGGCGCAAGCCCAGCGTCCCCGGGTACAGCGTCTGCCTCGAATGTAAGCGAGCCGGGATCACCTGCGTGATGGTGGCGCACGGCACCCCGTGCCTGGGCCCGGTGACGCAGGCCGGGTGCCGGGCACTCTGCCCGTCGTGTGCGCGCGGCTGCTACGGCTGTTTCGGGCCCATGGAGACCCCGAACACCGCCGCCCTGTCCGCCCGGTGGCGTGAGCTCGGTGTTTCCCGCCCCGATGTGGGCCGCGCGTTCCGCACGTTCAACGCCAATTCCGGCCCGTTCCGCGAGGAGGCCGAGGCGAATGACGCACCATAGCGACCGCCCGGGCCAGGACGAGTCGATCCAGGTCCGCCTAAAGGCGGG
The DNA here is from genome assembly GCA_003164955.1 of Actinomycetota bacterium. Classification (GTDB taxonomy): domain Bacteria; phylum Actinomycetota; class Actinomycetes; order Streptosporangiales; family Streptosporangiaceae; genus Bog-532. Next base: position 11,870 of record PLRW01000187.1, on the reverse strand, counting down.
TTCGGTTCAGGCCTTGTCCATCAAGGTCGATGCGCTGACGCGGGTGGAGGGTGAGGGCGGCCTGCAGGTCACCGTCCGGGACGGCCGCGTCACCGACGCCCGGCTCAACATCTACGAGCCGCCACGGTTCTTCGAGGCCCTGCTGCGCGGGCGCCGGTACACCGAGGTGCCGGACATCACCTCGCGGATCTGCGGGATCTGCCCCATCGCCTACCAGATGAGCGCGTGCCAGGCCATCGAGGACGCCTGCGGTGCCGCCATCCCCGCGCCGATCCTGGACCTGCGGCGGCTCATCTACTGCGGCGAGTGGATCGAGAGCCACGCCCTGCACATCTACCTGCTGCACGCGCCGGATTTCCTCGGCTACTCCAGCGGCCTGCACATGGCGCAGGACCGCCCGGACCTGCTGGCGCGCGGCCTGCGGCTCAAGAAGGCCGGGAACCGGCTGATGGAGGTCATCGGGGGCCGCGCCGTGCATCCGGTCAACGTCCGCGTCGGCGGCTTCTACCGCGCCCCGGCCCGGCGCGACCTCGACGGCGTGCGCGCCGGGCTGGACCAGGCCCGCCAGGATGCGCTGGAGACCGTCCGCTGGGTGGCCGGCTTCCCGTTCCCGGACTTCAGCCAGGACTACCAGTTCGTCTCGCTGCGCCACCCGGCCGATTACCCGATCACCGCCGGCCGCGTGGTGTCCAACCGGGGCCTCGACATCGCCGTCCGCGAATATGACCAGCACTTCACCGAGATGCAGGTCCCGCACTCGACGGCCCTGCATTCGGTGCTGCACGATTCGCTGCCGGACGATTCGGTGCCGGACGATTCGGTGCTGCACGATTCGGAGTTGGACGGGGGCGGGACCTACCTGGTCGGGCCGATGGCCCGGTACAGCCTGAACGCCGGCCTGCTGCCCGTCACGGTGATGGACGCGGCGCGCGCGGCGGGGCTCGGGAGCACGTGCACCAACCCGTTCCGCAGCATCATCGTCCGCGCCGTCGAGACCCTGTACGCGTGCGAAGAGGCCATCCGGCTGCTCGACGCCTACCAGCCGCCCCAGCCGTCCTGGGCCGAGGTTCCCCCGCGCGCCGGGACCGGATACGGGGCCACCGAGGCGCCCCGCGGCCTGCTCTACCACCGCTACCAGATCAACGCGGACGGTACCGTCGCGGCCGCGACGATCATCCCGCCCACGTCGCAGAACCAGCGCGTCATCGAGTCCGACCTGCGCGCGTTCGTCGCCGACCGGCTCGACCTGCCGCACGACCGTCTGACCTGGGAGTGTGAGCAGGCCGTCCGCAGCTACGACCCGTGCATCTCCTGCGCGGCGCACTTCCTCGACCTGAAGGTCGACCGGTCATGAGCCCGGTCGGCGACGGAGCCAGCGGGCCGGTCGGCGGCCCGGTCGGCGGCCCCGCGCACGGCGCGCTCGTGATCGGGGTCGGCAGCACCTACCGCGGCGACGACGCCGCCGGTCTTGCCGTGGCGGAATGGATTCGCGCCGCCGCCCCGCCGGACGTCACCGTGCTGCGGCACGAGGGCGAGCCGATCTCGCTGCTGGAGACGTGGGACGAGGCCCGCGACGTGTACCTGGTCGATGCGGTGTCCTCCGGTGGCCAGCCGGGCAGCATCTACCGGTTCGACGTCACCGCCGAACCGCTGGCGGCCCGGCTGAGCCCGTACGGCACCCACACGCTCGGCGTCGCGGACACCATCGAGCTGGCCCGGGCCCTGGGCCGGCTTCCGCGCCGGCTGGTCAGCTACGGCATCGAGGGCAGTTGCTTCTCCACGGGGGCGAGCCTCTCGCTGCCGGTCCGTGAGGCGGTCGCCGTGCTGTCCGAGCGGCTGCTGACCGAGCTCACCCCGGGCGCACCGGCCGCCGCGGCCGGGTGAGTTCAGCCGGGCTCTCCCCGCGCACGTCCCTCCCGGGCGCTCCCATTGCCAGCTGAATTCAACGCACGTAGAATTCATCACGCGATGACATCAGAGGTCCCGGGCGACAGCGGAGGAGGACCCGATGAAGGCGATGATCATCAAGGAGTTCCGCCAGTTGCGGCGGGACCGCCGGACGCTCGCCATGATGATCGTGATGCCGGTCATCCTGCTCGTCATCCTCGGCTACGCGGCCAGCTTCGACGTCTCCCGGATCCCCACCGTGCTGGCCGGGCCGTCCGCCCGCCAGGTCGCCGCCCTCCGGCGCCCCCCGTTTGAGGTCGTCGGCACCGTCCCGGCCGCGCAGGCCCAGTCCCAGTTGCGCGACGGTCACGCGGCCGTGGCCATCGTCACCGGAGGCGCCCGGCCGGTCGTGCTCATCGACGGCAGCCAGCTCTTCACCGCGCGCGCCGCGGAACAGGCGCTGGCCACCATGCCCGCCCGCCTCTCGGTCCGGGTGCTCTACAACCCCGAGCTGAAGACCTCCGACATCATGATTCCCGGCATTGCCGGCGTGATCCTCGTGTTCATCGGCACCGTGATCACCAGCCTCGGGGTGGTCCGCGAGCGGCAGTCCGGCACGCTGGAACAGCTGGCGGTGATGCCGTTGCGGCCGCGGGACGTGTTCCTCGGCAAGATCACGCCGTATTTCGCGGTCGCGGCCGTGGACCTGGCCGTCGTGCTCGCCGTGGGCGTAGCCGTCTTCGGCGTCCCGTTCCGCGGCTCGCCGGCCGTGTTTGCCCTGGGTGCCCTGCTGTTCGTGTTCGTCACGCTCGGCATCGGGGTGCTGATCTCCAGCGTGTCGCAGAACCAGGGTCAGGCCATTCAGCTGGCCATCATGACGCTGCTGCCGCAGGTGCTGCTGTCCGGCCTGATCTTCCCGCTGTCATCGATCGTGGCCGGCGTCCGCTGGATTGCCTATCTGCTGCCACTGACCTACTTCAACGAGATCGCCCGCGGTGTGATGCTCCGCGCCGAGCCGCTGACCGCGCTGTGGCAGCCGTTCCTCTATCTGGCCCTGCTCGGCGCGGCGGTCATGACGCTGGCGATGCTGCGGTTCCGTTCGTTCCTCGCGCCTTCCGCCGCCGCACCGGAGCCGGACGCGGGGCCGGGCACGGGACCGGACACGGAGCCGGTTCTGGCCGGGACCGGCGAGCCGTCATGAAGGCCGCCCGCGCGGCCCGCGCCGCCGGTATCTCGCGCCCGTCCGACGGCCATCCGCCGCGGAGCGCGTGGGGCCTGTCCGGCGTCTCCGTGCGCTACGGCCACCACCTGGCCCTCGACGGCGCCACCCTCCGCGCCGTACCAGGGCAGATCACGGCCGTGGTCGGCGGCGACGGCGCGGGCAAGACCACGCTGCTCCGCTGCGCGGCCGGGGCGCTCCCGCCCAGCGACGGCCAGGTGAGCGTGCCCGGAATCCGCCAGATCGGTTATCTGTCCCCGAGCGGCGGCATCTACCCCGACCTGACCGTCGAGGAGAACCTGAGCTTTCGCGCCGCGGCCTTCGGGCTGCCACCCGCCCAGGCCCGGGCCCGAGTGGCCGAGCACCTCGACCGGACCGGGCTGGCTGCGGCGCACGCGCGGCTGGCGGGAAACCTGTCCGGCGGCATGCGGAAGAAGCTCGGGGTCATCGCGGCCCTGCTATCCGGATCGGCCCTGCTGCCCGGTCCGGCGCTGCTGGTGCTCGACGAGCCGACGACCGGCGTCGATCCGGTCAGCCGCGCGGACCTCTGGTGGCTCATCGCGCAGGCGGCGGCGGGCGGTGCGGCCGTACTGTTCGCCACGACCTACCTGGATGAGGCCCAGCGCGCCGGCCAGGTGCTGGTGCTGGACGCGGGCCGGCCGCTGGCGTCCGGAACGGCCGCCGAGATCGTCGCGGCGATGCCGGGCGTGATCCGCCCGCTGGCCGCGCGGCCCACGGGCCAGCGGCCGCTGGCCTGGCGGCGGGCCGGACAGTGGCGCGTCTGGGACCCGGCTGGTACGCCGGGCGCGTCCCCGGCGCTGTCCCCGGATCTACAGGACGCCGTCGTTGTCGCGGCGCTGGCTCGCGAGGAGGCCCGCCCATGAACCCGCCGCTGGCCGAATGCGTGTCCGTAACCCGCACGTTCGGGCCACTCGTGGCCGTCGATCACGTTGACCTGCAGGTTAGCCCGGGTGAGGTGGTGGGTCTGCTCGGCGCCAACGGGGCCGGCAAGACGACCGTTATCCGGATGCTGCTCGGTCTGCTGCGCGTGTCGGCGGGAAAGGTCCGGCTGTTCGGGCAGCCACCGTCCCGGCTCACCCGGCAGCGCATCGGCTACGTCCCGCAGGGCCTGGGCCTGTACGACGATCTGACCGTCGCGCAGAACCTGGAGTTCACCCGCGCCGTGTTCGGTCCTGCTGGCTCCGGTCCTGCTGGCTCCGGTGGGGCCCCGGCCGGGCTGCCCGCCCCCCTCCGGCCGTTCGCGGACACGGCGGTGGGCGAGCTACCGCTGGGCATCGCCCGCCGGGTCGCCTTCACGCAGGCCCTCGCGCACCATCCTGACCTGCTGATCCTGGACGAGCCCACGTCGGGCGTGGATCCGCTGGCGCGGGCCCGGCTGTGGGAAACGATCCAGGACACGGCGGAGGCGGGGGCCGGGGTGATCGTGACCACGCATTACATGGAGGAGGCGGAGGAGTGCACCCGGCTGGTGGTGATGGCCGCCGGGAAGGTGGTGGCCGAGGGCACGTCCGCCGGCATCGTGGGGGAGCGGCGGACCGTGGTCGTGGACAGCGCGGACTGGGCCGCGGCGCTCCGGCTGATCGAGGCGGCCGGCCTGCGCGCCACCCTGACCGGGACCACCCTTCGGGTGCCCACCGCCACTGCGGCCGCGGTCCAGCGGGCCTTGGCCGCCGTCCCGGGAGACGCCGCCGTCCCGGGAAACGGGGCGGAGTCCGTCCCGGCCCGTGTGCACGAGGAGGCGGCCACGCTGGAAGAACGCTTCTTCGAACTGGCCGCGGTACCGTCATGACCGGGCCGGTATGACCGGCGCGCGCAGCGGACGGCGGGCCGGCGACAGCGGTACCCGGGAGGCGATCGTCACCGCGGCGAGACGCAGGTTCGCCGAGAACGGATACGACGGGGCGACGATCCGCGGGATCGCCGCCGACGCCGGTGTGGATCCCGCGCTGGTCCTTCATTTCCACGGAACCAAGGAGCGGCTGTTCGCCGCGTCCCTGCAGCTGACGGTGGTGCCCGGGGAACTCATCACGTCCGTGCTCGCCGCCGAACGCCGCCGTCTCGGAGAAGAGTTCACCGGCCATCTCGGTGAGATCGTCGTGCGGAGCGTGCTCACGGTCTGGGAGAAGGAGGACGCGCGAGCCAGCTTCGTCGGGATGCTGCGCTCGGCGGCCACGAACGAGCAGGCCGCCCGGATGCTGCGGGAGTTCGTCACCACCACGATCATGACGGCCCTGTCGCAAGCCGTCGGCCCTGATGCCGGCGAGCCGGATCCGGCAACGCGGCGGTACCGGGCGTCGCTGGTCGCCAGCCAGGTCATCGGCCTCGCATTCACCCGGTACGTGCTGCAGCTCGCGCCCGTCACGTCGGCCAGCGCGGCTGAACTCGTCGCGGCGATCGGCCCCACCATCCAGCGCTACCTCACCGGCGACCTGAGTTCGGGATGAAGGTCCCGGGGCAAGGGGCCAAAGATCAGTAGGCCAGGAGAAATATGCCCCTGATACTCGCTCTGCGGGGTCTGTAGCGTCAATATTGATCAATAAACACTCCCTCACGAGGAGAGAGAAAATGTCCGGAATCTTCGTTGGCGTCGACGGTTCGACCCATTCACAGACCGCGCTGGACTGGGCCATGCGAGAGGCCGGAATCCGCCGTGCACCGCTGACCGTCATCACCGTTCACGAGGTCGCGGCCAGCGGCTGGGGCGGCTCCCTGGAGTTCCCCGTCGATGAGGTACTCCGCGAGGAGGAAAAGAAGGCCGTTCACGAGCTGGTGAACAAGGTCGTGGCCCAGCTAGGCGACGTCGCGCCGCCGGAGATCACCGTGCGGGCCCTGATCGGCCAGCCGGCTCCGCTGCTCATTGAGGCATCCAAGGATGCCGACCTTCTGGTCGTGGGCTCCCGGGGCAGCGGCGGCTTCGCCCGGCTGCTCCTGGGCTCGGTCAGTACGCAGGTAGCCGAGCACGCACAGTCTCCCGTCACCATCGTCAAGCACGACCGGCCCTCCTAGGTCAGTACGCCTGGCCCAAGGGCTCCGGCGACTCGGCCATCCGGGCCGGCCCGGTCGCGGCGGCGTTGCGCACGTGGCGCACGCCGCCGCGGCTGCGTCCTTGATCGCTAGCCTCGGCCTCGATCGCTCGATTTAACGTTCAGGTACTCGCCAACGTCGGCGGACGCGTTACGGAGGAGCACATGGAGACCGTTCATGGCCTGGCCGAGCTCGAAGCGACAGTCGGGAAGGAAGTCGGCCCGACGGAGTGGTTCCCGATCGACCAGGCCCGGGTCAACGGCTTCGCCGACGACACCGAGGATCACCAGTGGATCCACGTTGATCCCGAACGCGCCGCGGCGGGACCGTTCGGCGGGCCGGTAGCCCACGGCTTCCTCACGCTGTCGCTGATCCCGTACCTGATGGGGCAGTTGCGCCGGGTCGAAGGCGTTCGGATGGGCGTCAACTACGGCCTGGACCGCGTTCGCTTCCCGTCTCCCGTGCCGGTCGGCCGGCGCATCCGGGCCCGGGCCACCGTCACCAGCCTCGACAAGATCGGCGGTGACGCGGTGCATATGGTCACCCGGGTCACGATCGAGGTCGAGGGCAGCGACAAGCCCGCCTGTGTGGCCGACACGGTGAGCCGCTACTACTTCGACAGCCCCGTCCTCGAGACGAGCAGCGCCCCAGCGGGGGAGTGAGCACCGGCCCGGCTTACGTGAGGCTGGGCAACGCGGGCCTGGCCGCGCATCACGCGTGTACTCACGCCGCGTGGCTGGGTGGTCCGTGGCTGAGCAGGATGCGCCCGTCGGGGCTGGTGGCGGTGGTGGTCCAGGCTACGGCCGTGAGCCTTGAGGAACAGGGTGGTGAGCTGGTCCAGGACGGTCCAGTCGATCTGCCCGGACACCACCGGGGTGATCGTGGCATCACAGGCGGCGGCCTCGGCGTCGGTGCCCGATAGGTACACCGATCCGGGGCCGGCGGCGGCGCGGGCCGGGCTCCAGCCCGCCTCCAGGCCCGGGGGCCCCTGGGCCTCCCGGGCCTCCCGGGCTGGCGGGCAGGCCGCGCAGGGTGGCCAGGTCGACGTGGACCTGGACGTGGACGGGCTGGCCGTCCCGGCCGGGCAGCATCCGGGCGGCGATCAGCCGCCTGCCGTCGTTTTGTGCACCGCTACCCGGCACTAACGCGGAGGCGACGGGTGCTGCGCCAAAGCGGTTGGGGAGTCACTCGCTTGTCGCGGACAACCTCTTTGCGAGTCACGCCGGCGGTCTCGCTGACGAGCCTCGTCAGGTCCCGTACTGGCCCTTCTTGCCCTTCCTATCGATGCCGGGTACCATGCATTACATGGAACCTGGCAATGAAGTTAACTGGCTGGGCCAGGTTCGCAAGGGCGTAGCCGAGCAGTGCGTCCTGGCCCTGCTCACCAGCGGGGAAAAGTACGGAGTCGAGCTGGCGCGCGAGCTCACGGCACGGGGGCGGATCATCGGCAGCGAAGGGACGCTCTACCCGCTGCTCGCCCGCCTGCGACGCAACGGCCTGGTCGAGACGTCGTGGCAGGAGTCAAACTCCGGCCCGCCGCGCCGCTACTACCACCTCACCAGCGACGGAGAACAAGCCCTCGCCAGCTTCACGAAACAGTGGCGGGTTTTTCGCGACGCCGTCGACGAGATCCTCAACGAAGGGAGCCCGGAATGACTTTCCAGCAATCGGTCGGCGAGGCCGACAAGCTCGTCCGGCGCTATCTGGCGCAGCTGGACGCAGCGCTGCATGGCGTCGACGCCTCCCGGAGGCAGGAGATCCTCGCTGAAGTGCACGAGCACATCGACGAGGAGCGAACCGGGCTCGATCCCGGCGACACAGCCAGTGTCCGGACCCTCCTCGACAGGGTCGGCGACCCCGCTGCCATCGCCGCCGAGGCAGGCGCACCGCCCCCGGGCAGCCGCCGCTGGGACGCGTGGGCGCCGTGGCTGATCATCTTCGGCCCAGTCGCGAGCGGGCTGGGCTGGATCGCCGGGATGCTGATCCTGTGGACCTCCCCGACATGGAGCCGGCGCGACCAGCTGATCGCCACCTTCGCGCCGCTCGCCGGCCTGGCGGCTCTTTTCTTCGGCCTCGTGGCCGTATTGCGCGCGGCAGCTGGCTGTCCTGGGCACGTTCCCGCCCTGCACGCGGCGGCTGGCTGCACAGCCAAGGGGTTCGCTCTCCCGCTCGGAGTCGCCATCCTGCTGGTCGTCGTCGGTCTCGCTGCTCACTTGCTGCCGCCGATCCAGCTGATGAGGACGCGCCGTCAGCAACGCTCCACCTTTGCCTGACCAGCCCGCTGAGTTGTCAACTGGATTGGCTCCACCGTGGAACGGAAGGACCGCACCCCGACGCACGCCGCCCGGACTCCAGAGCACCGGGCCGGCGTCCCCCGGCCGGCCCAGCACCAGCAATCACCGTCAGCCCGCGACCCGGCCGGGCTCGACGCGCACCTGCCGCCGGACGAGGAAATCCTGGCCGGCTTCGGCGATGCGATCGACGACCGGATCGCCGAGATCGTAGACGAACTGCTCGAGGAGCGGAACTCCGCGCGCCAGCGCCGGCCTGGCAGATATATCAGTGCGGTCAGCCTCATCCTCGCCGCCCTAGCGGCGAGCGCCCTGCTGCGGCACAGCCCAATAGCCTGGACAATCTGGCCCTCAGCCGCAGTCATCAGCCTCGCAACCGCTTGGACCGCCGGGGTCGGACGATCATGAGCCGTCTGACGGCACTTGTGCCTCGCCCTCGCGCGCTATGCCGATCCGGGCGTGATGTCGCAGGCGTGGCGGTGACGAACTGGCTGGCTGACAAGTCAGCGCTCGTCCGTCTGGGCGCCAGCAGCGATGCCGCGGAGTGGGCGGCGCGGATCCAGCGGGGGCTGGTCCGGATCAGCGCTGTCACCCGCCTGGAGGTCGGCTATTCGGCCCGATCCGCGCGGACCTGCGCGCCAACCTGGGGCGGCCGCCGCTGGCCGCCATGCCCGTTGGGCACCGGACGCCGGCGATCGAGGACCGCGCGGTCGAGGTCCTCACGTTGCTCAACGCTCCGACTGCATGAGCCGTGTACAGCATCGGTATGACTTTTGTATCGTGATCTGTGTCACAAATCACCACCGGAGGGAACGTTCGCGGACGCTGAAGCGCTCGGCGCGTTCGACCAGGGTTGCTCTTGCAGTGATCGCCGTGACCGGAAGGTCGAAGCTCGGCCGACTCGATTGACTTTTCAAGAGCTAACCTCAAAAGGAGCAGATGCGCTAAGGAGGTGCTGCCAAACCTTTTCTCGTTTGTCAAGATCCGTCTTAGATCTCGTCATGTGGCTCTTAGATCTCGTCATGTGGTTAGCGTAACGCGTTTGCCCAGGTATCGAGAGTCTTCACCGGCCACTAAGTGCCGACGGCGGTGGCAGCCTTGTCCGCCACCTCATCGACGCGGCTCGAAGGGCCGACCCATGAAGCCCCACGCCCACCCTCGGCGCGACAACCGGGTAGCGAGCCGCGCGCAGCCCTTAAGAGGAATGTCATTTACTCAAGATCGACTCACGATGAAGCAAGGCGAGCGAGAGGCACGCTGCACCGCTCGGTGCCATAGGCTCAGTCGCGAGCAGGCGTTCAATCGTCGCATTATCGAACGGGTAGCATATGGCTGCCTTGCCGTCGCTGGCGATAGTACCTTCTTCGTTGGATTCAACGAGGTCATTGAATATGTCGTCGTAGATGTCGGCGTCGAAGACGGCCACGGTTAGGACGTCGCTTACGAAGTTCAGGGCGTCCATTCCAACGCCTAGGCAGAAGATACGGATTTTGCCGGCGTTCCGGGCGGCGTTGAGGGAGCGGAAGGGTTCCTGGCGTTCGTAGTCGATGGGGTCGCCGTCGCCGTCGTGTTCCGGGTTGCCGAGGAATTCTTCACTGTATTCGCGCATCATGTTGTGCCACATGTCGAAGTCTGGCGTGTCGTGGGTGGGCAGAATCGATGCGGGCTGGAATACGCCGGTGGGCATGACGCTGAGCATTCCGCCGGCGATTGCCACCTTTCCCGTTCCCCGCCTTAGCAGGAGAAAGGTGGAGCCGGCCCGGCTGCGGCGGATGGTGAGCGTGCTGATGGACAGCATCAGCGGGTAGGTCCGCAGATCGAAGGGGTCGGAGATCAGCTTCCGGAACGGGAGCCGGTCCCAGAGTGAGCTGTCTCCGCTGACGTTGCCTTGGTCATCGATGGCCGCGAGGGCCAGTTCATGGGCGAGCGCTTCACCGACGTCGATCATGTCGAAGTAGCGCATGTACCCCAGCGCGAGCCGTCCCGGTTCGCTGGACCAGTCCACGTCTTGCAGCCGGTAGCAGATCCGGTTGTCGAACAGTCGCGGCCGGTCGAGGTCCCGCATGGCCCGGTGGTAACTGTCGTAGTGCTTGCCGGGAGACATGAGCGGCCGCAACGGCAGCGTTTCCGTGTGCCGGCCCGTCACGATGGGGGCCGGGGGGTGCACGAGTTCGGCGTCAACTGAGCTGAGGTCTACCGGGTTGCCGAGCCGCCAGGAATCGGGCATCAGGAACCCGGTCCGGCCTACCCGCACCGATTCGGGATAAAGGTCCAGTGCTACCTGTGTGAGTTCGGCGCGGTGCCGGTTGAGGAGCTGACGTGTGCGTATCCAGTCACGCTGGCTGGTCACAGACCGGTGATCCTCTGGGAGCGCGGTTATATCGTCGGCCGCCTCCCACGGGCGGCGCTCAATTCCCAGCATAGCACCGGGGATATGTAGCCCATCGCTGACACGTTCCCATACGTCGATGGCCTGCGCCTGTTTGATGTCTTCCATATAGTCCCGCACGCGGCCGACGCTCATTTCACAGCGCCGCGCTATATGGCTCTTGGTGAAACCTAAACTAGCGCCCCATTTGACGGAGATCCGGAAAATAGCCCCGAGATCGCGGTTGTCGCATGCTTCCGCGAAGTCCGGGCGGGCGGGTATTTCACGGGGCAGATAGTCGGGCGGGCGGTATCTGGTCATGATGCACTACCTCGCGTTGGACTGTCTGGTGAGGGGCTGTTCAGGTTACCGGTGAGTTTACTCCGTCGGGGTGCCATGGTGGGTGCCCTTCCGGTCTCTTTTGCCGTGTCCCGGCGCGCCGCATCCTGGGACCTCAGATCGAAGTGATCGGAGGAAACACGAGGATGACAGTACACGCCGGGCCTGCCCGCAAGGGCGGGTCTTGCTCCCGCCTTATGGCACGTCCAGCTGGGGCAATCATGATGCTACCGGCCCGGCGTGACGCGCACTGCTGGGCCGTGTCCCGGACAGCGGAAAAACTGCGAAGCGGCTTCGGTTCCCTGCGTTCGGGTGAGGGTTACCGGTTCGTGCCGGGTTATGCCTCTCCGGGACCAGTGCGGGCAGGTGCGCAATGAACTGCCCGCCAGACGCAATGCGGGCCGGCGATTACAGGTCGGGCGCTCTGCTTGAAACCATCGCCCGGGAACTAGCCGTTCGCGGCCTGGACATCCGTGAACACCATCACAGCGCAGAACTGGTCGAAATAGCGGTAACGAACCCTGGCGACCTGAATCGCGGACGGGTGAGCGTCGGATACGACGGATGCCTGACATGGGAGTACAGCGGGGACACCGAGACCCGCGCCGGGATAGAAGAGATCAGGGACATCATTGCCAGCGTACTAAAAAGCGATCTCAGGGGCATCCGCAGGCGGGCCGATGACCAGGCCAGCGACTGAGATGCGATACCCGAAGCCATG
>PLRW01000246.1 GCA_003164955.1 Actinomycetota bacterium | reverse complement strand
CTCGGCGCCGGTCCCGTTCTCGGCGGGGGCCCAGGAGGAACCGGGATAAGGGGATTCCCCGCCAACCTCCGCCGCCTCACCGGCCGCCTGGCCGCCCGGGTCGGCGGGGGCGGTGAGCGGCCCCGCGGATGCGGGCAGCGGGTCCCCGGCGGCGGCGATACCGGCCGCACCGAGCAGGTAGTAGTCCTTCTCGTTGTGGCCGAGCCGCATGGGGTGCGGCGGGGCCTCCATCCCGGTCCGGAGCGGCGCGAGCAGCTGCTCCTTGGTCCAGATCAGGTTTTCCCGGCTGTCGTCGGCGATCTCGTACTCGTTCGTCATCGTCAGCGCGCGGGTCGGGCACGCTTCGATGCACAGCCCGCACAGAATGCAGCGCAGGTAGTTGATCTGGTACACGTGCCCGTACCGCTCGCCGGGCGAGTAACGTTCCCCGGCCGTGTTGTCGCGGCCCTCGACGTAGATCGCGTCGGCTGGGCAGGCCCAGGCGCACAGCTCACAGCCGATGCACTTCTCCAGCCCGTCCGGCCATCGGTTGAGCTGATGATGACCGTGATAGCGCGGCGCGGTCGGCCGCTTGTCCTCTGGGTACTGGACGGTGTCGACCTTCCGGAACATCTCGTGGAAGGTGACCCCGAACCCCTTGATGGGGTCGAGGAAGTCAAGCACCGGTGACCTCCTTGGTGCCGTTGCTGTCACCCGCGCCGACCGCGGCGCCCGCGGGGGGCGGAACGGGGCGGGACGGGTCGGTGACCCCGACGCCGTGGTAGTGCGGCAGGTCGAGCGGCGGGACCCGGTAGGTCACCCGGCCGCCGCGGGGGGCCGCAGCGGGGGTGCCCGGTTCGGGCCCGGCTTCCTGCGCCGCCGATTCCGCCCCGGCCGCCCGGGAGGCGCGCCGCTCCGCCGCGATGTCCCACGACACGGCGATGACGATGATGATGGCCAGGACGACGCCGCCGACGACGTACACGGCGGTGCTGTGGGTGTCGTACCGCCAGGCGCGGACCGTGGCGATCAGCAGCAGCCAGATGATGGAGACGGGGATCAGGATCTTCCAGCCGAGCGCCATGAGCTGGTCGTAGCGGACCCGGGGCAGCGATCCGCGCAGCCAGATGAAGCCGAACTCGAACAGCGCGACCTTGATCAGGAACCAGATGATCGGGTACCAGCCGCTGTTGGCGCCGGACCACAGCGAAAGCGGCCATGGCGCTCGCCAGCCACCCAGGAAGAGCGTGGTGGCGAGCGCGGAGACGGTCAGCATGTTGACGTACTCGGCCAGGTAGAACAGCACGAACCGCATCGAGGAGAACTCAGTGTTGTACCCGCCGACCAGCTCCCCCTCGCCCTCGGGCAGGTCGAACGGCAGCCGGTTGGTCTCCCCGACCATGGTGAGCACGTAGATCAGGAACGACGGGAGCAGCTCCCAGACGTACCAGCCGTGCGCCTGCGCGTTGACGATGCCGGTGGTCGAGAGCGTGCCCGCATACAGGAAGACCGCCACGAAGGACAGGCCCATCGCGATCTCGTAGCTGATCACCTGCGCGGAGGACCGCAGGCCGCCAAGCAGCGAGTACGGCCCCGTCGACGACCAGCCGGCCAGCACGATGCCGTAGACGGCGATCGAGCTCATGGCCAGGACCAGCAGCACCGCCACGGGAAAGTCGGTGAGCTGCAGCGGCGTGTGCACGCCGAAGATGGACACCTCGGGGCCGACGGGGATGATCGCGAAGCTGATCAGCGCGGGCACCGCGGACAGGATCGGGGCCAGGAAAAACAGGAGCTTGTCCACCTGCCGCGGCACGATGTCTTCCTTCAGCGGCAGCTTGAGCGCGTCCGCGACCGGCTGGAGCAGCCCGAACGGGCCCCAGCGGTTGGGACCCGGGCGGTTCTGCATGCGGCCGATGACCCGGCGCTCGGCCCAGATCATCAAGATCTGGAACAGCAGCAGGAACAGGAAGATGACAACCACCTTGATGGCGATGATCCACCAGACCAGGGGGCTGAAACTCGCCAGCGTGGGGTCCGCCGCGGACACCGCGCCCGCAGCCAGGTTGGTCATTCTGGGCTCCTCAGCGTGACCCGGCTACCGTGGCCGGCGCCCAGCTGCGCGCGGACGGCGCAGCCGGCGGAGTTGGCGGGCAGCCATACCACCCGGTCGGGCATGTCGGTCACCTCGGCGGGAAGCGTGCACGATCCGCGTTCAGTGGCCACGGTGACCTTATCGCCGTCGGACACACCGGCTTCGGCCGCGGTCCCCGGCGACATCCGCGCCGTGGCCGGCCGGGCCGTCCCGGCGAGGTACGGCTCGCCGTCCTGCATGCGCCCGTCGTCCAGCAGCAGGTGCCAGGTGGCCAGCACCGCCTCACCGGGCCCGGCGGTCACCGGCTCGGTGGCCGGGACGGCCGGGGCGGTTTCCCGGTCCCCCCGCCAGGTACCGATCCGGGCGATCTCGGCGCGGGCCGCCCCGGCGTCGGGCAGGCCGAAGTGCACGTCCATCTCGTCGGCGATCTCGCCGAGCACGTACAGGTCCGGCCGGACGTCCGGCACCGGCAGGGCCGCCGCGAACGTGCCGCCGCGGCCTTCCCAGTTGACGAACGTCCCCGCCTTCTCGGCCACCGCTGCGACCGGCAGCACCACGTCGGCGCGGTCGGTGACCGCGCTGACCCGCAGTTCGAGGCTGACGATGAAGGGGGTCATCTCCAGTGCCGCGAGCGCGGCGGCCGGATCGGGCAGGTCCGCGGGGTCGACCCCGGCGATCACGAGGGCGCCGAGCTCACCGGCGGCGGCCGCCGCGAGGATGCCGGCCGTGTCCCGGCCCGGCCCGGACGGCAGCGACGCCACGCCCCAGGCCCGGGCCACCTCGGCGCGCGCGCCGGTGTCGCCGACGGGACGGCCGACCGGGAGCAGGTTGGGAAGCG
>PLRW01000078.1 GCA_003164955.1 Actinomycetota bacterium | reverse complement strand
GAACGTGCGCACCGGCGAGCAGGGCATGTACGTGCCCTTTCACGTCTACTCGATGCGGCAGGCGATCGACGAGGGCTACATCCTCGACGTGCTGGCCAACTACCTCACCTACGAGACCAAGTGGCGGCTGCGCAACGCCGCCGTCGAGCAGGCCGGATCGGCCATCGCCAACCCGGAGGTGGACGAGGCCAAGGCCCGGGCCAGGCTGGTCCGTTACGCGGAGCAGCACCCGACGTCGCTGGCGCAGAAGGCCAAGCTCGTCGTCGACGACTTCCGTGACAACATCGCCCGNNATCCGCAACTACGTCGAGCTGCGCGGCTTCACCGATTGCGGCACCCTAGCTGCCTTCTCCGGCCAGCTCGAGGACGACGGCCTGGAATTCACCGAGGCACAGCTCAACGGATTTCCCGAGAAGCAGTTGCCGGACAGGTTCGGCTACACGAAGGCCGACGACCCGCAGGCGGCCGCGCGGGACCAGGACGAGTACCGGCTGCTCGTCGCCGCGGAGAAGTACCAGACCGGCTTCGACCAGCCGCTGCTGTGCGCGATGTATGTCGACAAACCGCTGACCGGCGTGGCGGCCGTGCAGACCTTGTCCCGGCTCAACCGGGCCCATCCGCTGAAGTCGCAGGACGACGTCCACATCCTCGATTTCGTCAACGAGGCCAGCGATATCCAGGCCGCGTTCGAGCCGTGGTTCGAGACGACGATCACCGAGCCGAGCGATCCCAACCTGCTGTACACCAAACAGCGGGAGGTCATGGGCTACGGGCTGCTGGCCGCGTCCGAGATGGAGGCGTTCATCCGGGTCCTGGCCACGGCCGGGCCGGGACGGATGCCGGACGCCGCTGAGCGCAAGCTGCACGCCGAACTGCACGAATACCTCAAACCGGCCCTCGACCGGTTCAGCGCCCTGGAGACCGATGACGAGCGGGAAGGATTCCGGGGCGCGCTGCAGGGCTACACGCGGGCCTACAGTCTGATCGCCCAGATCGTCGACTGGGGCGACAAGGACCTGGAGCGTCTCTACCAGTACGGCCGGCTCTTGCTCATCCGGCTGCCGGGGCGGCCGTCAACATCGGTCGACATCGGCGACGCCGATCTGAGTCACTTCCGGCTGGAATTCACCGGTCAGCACAACGTGTCCCTGTCCGGCGCCGGTGATGGCGTCGTCCGTGGCCACGCCGCCGATGGTGGCGGCTATCGCGAGCCGGAGATACGGCCGCTCGCCGAGGTGATCGAGGAGCTGAACGAACGGTTCGGGCTGGATCTCGGCAGTTCCGACGAAATCCTCGTCTACCAGCAGGTCCTCGGGCTGGTAGAGGACACCGGAATGCAGAAGATCGCGCTGATGAACGACGAGGCCCGGTTCGGTCAGGTCGCCGACGACCGGCTCGACAACATCGTCGCCGAGAACGCCGAGCACAACACCGAGTTCATGAAGCTGTACTTCGACAACAACGAGTTCCAGAAGGCGATCAAGGAAGCCGCCCGCAAGCGCGCGTACCAGATCATCACCGAGCCTGCTCGTGACGAGGCGCTGGCCCGGCTGCGCGCCGAGATGCAGCGGGAGACCGGCGGGCAGCCTTCCGGGACATGACCGTTCCGTCCGCCGGCCAGTCTGCCGGGACTGGGGCGGCATCTGGGTGATCTCCAGGCAGGGGTAGAGAGGTGCAGGACGGACCGGAGCAGGCGGCCGCGACCCGGCTGCTGGCCGGGCGCTACCGGGTGGACGGCTCACTCGGCCGCGGCGGCATGAGCGAGGTCTTTCATGGCTACGACGAGCGCCTGGACCGGCGCGTGGCCATCAAAATGCTGCGGCCACCGTCACCGGGAACGATCCCGGCCGCACCGGACAGCCCCGAGGCCGTCGAGATCCTCGATGCCCTGGACCGGGACCGGAAGCGATTCCTGCGCGAGATCCGCACCACAGCCAAGCTGGAACACCCGGGTATCCCCGCCGTCTATGACACCGGCGCCGGGACGAGTCCCGCCGACAGCACACAGCTGTGGCTGGTCATGCAGCTGCTGCACGGCTCGACCCTGGAGGCGATCCTCGACCACACGGATTACGCCGCGAAGCCGCCCAGCGTGGCGTGGGCGGCGGCGATCGCCGCGCAGATCGCGGCGGTGCTGGCCGACGTGCACCGGGTCGACATCGTTCATCGCGACATCAAGGCCGCCAACGTGATGCTCGTCGACGGCGGACTAGTGAAGATCCTGGACTTCGGTATCGCGATCCTGCGCGGTGCCAGTGCTATGCCCCGGCTGACCCAGGTCGACCGGACCGTCGGTACCCCCGCGTACATGTCACCGGAACAGTGTCTCGGGCAGGTGGTGACGTCGGCGTCGGATGTCTACTCCCTCGGCTGCCTGCTGTGTGAGCTGCTGACCGGTGACGCACCGTTCCACGGGACGAAGGACATGCCGCTGCGAGCCCATCATCTGCAGTCCGCCGCACCTTCGGTACGGTCGCGGCGCGCCGACGTCCCGGCGACGGTTGACGGGCTGGTGGGGTCGATGCTGGCCAAGGACCCGCAAGCACGCCCGTCGGCCGAGCTGGTCTACGAAACGCTCCTTCCGCTCGCGGCGGCACCTGCGCCATCGCATGGAGACGAGAATCGCGACCCAACCAGGCCGTTCCGCCGGCCGCTGCTGGCCCCGGCCAGGCGCCGCGAACGGGCCGCCGGCGGTCCACGGCTCACCGACACCGACGCCAGCCAGTTGAGGGCCAACGTCCGGGTACTTCTGGACAACGAGCGGCCGTCCGAAGCGATCAGCCTCCTCGAAGACGGCATTGAACGGGCCGGGGATGACTCTGCCCTGGAGTTGCGGTTGCGCCACGTCCTTGGGGCGACACTTTTCTACGCCGGGGAGTACACGCGGGCCGCGGCACTGCTCGATGCCGCCGGAAGCGATTACCGCAGGTATTTCCCGGCGACCGACCCGGACGTCCTCGACTGCTCCTATTACGCGGGCCACGCCTACGCCGAGATCGGCAACCCGGACAAGGCCCTTCCGCACCTGCGGTTCTACGCACAGAACGCCGGCTCCACGGGAGAGGCGGACGAGGCAGACAAGGTGCTGGAGTCCCGTTTCATCATCGCCCAGATGCTCGCCACCACCGGGCATCCGGGCGGCGCGCTGACGGAACTTCGGGCGATCCGCCCGCTTCTGGCCGAGAGCTTCGGCGCCAACTCGACCCAGGTCCGGAACCTGGACAAGCAGATCGGGCGGCTCGACCTGGTCATCCCGCACGAGTGATAGCCAGAGGTGGGGAGGAGCCCCCGCGGCGGATTGCTTAGCGGGGCTTAGGAATTCCGCGGGCCCGCTCGATGTTTTAGCGAGGCTGGGCCCGGTGACCCGCTGCTAAGGTCGCCGGGACGTGACGACAGGAACGCGGACAGGAACGCGGGCCGGAGGGAGGAGCGGATGACGCTGCTTGACGCGCTGCCCGCGACGCCGGATCCGGATGCCGTGTTCGGCGCCTTCGCGGACTGGGCCAAGCGGGAGGGGCTGAGCCTCTACCCGCACCAGGAAGAGGCGCTCATCGAGGTCGTGTCGGGGTCGAACGTGATCCTCAGTACCCCGACCGGCTCCGGTAAGAGCCTCGTCGCCGCCGGCGCGCACTTCGCCGCGCTCGCGGCCGGGCAGCGCACCTTCTATACGGCCCCGATCAAGGCGCTGGTGTCGGAGAAGTTCTTCGCGCTGTGCGAGACGTTCGGGCCGGCCAGCGTGGGCATGATGACCGGGGACGCGAGCGTGAACGCGTCGGCGCCGATCATCTGCTGCACCGCGGAGATCCTGGCCAACATCGCGCTGCGGGACGGGGCGGACGCGGATGTCGGCCAGGTCGTGATGGACGAGTTCCACTACTACGCCGACCCGGACCGGGGCTGGGCCTGGCAGGTGCCGCTGATCGAGCTGCCGCGCGCGCAGTTCCTGCTGATGTCGGCGACCCTGGGCGACGTCAGCTTCTTCGAGAAGGACCTGACCCGCCGGACCGGCCGGAACACCGCGGTCGTCCGTTCGGACGCGCGGCCGGTGCCGCTGAACTTCCGCTACGTGATCACGCCGCTGCACGAGACGCTCCGGGAACTGCTGGAGACCCACGAGGCACCGGTCTACGTCGTGCACTTCACCCAGGCCGCCGCGCTGGAGCAGGCCCAGGCGCTGATGAGCGTCAACGTCTGCACCCGTGCGGAAAAGGACGCCATCGCCGAGACGATCGGCCACTTCCGGTTCACGTCCGGCTTCGGCAAGACGCTGTCCCGGCTGGTCCGGCACGGCATCGGGGTGCACCACGCGGGCATGCTGCCCAAGTACCGGCGGCTGGTCGAGATGCTGGCCCAGGCCGGCCAGCTCAAGGTGATCTGCGGGACCGACACGCTCGGGGTGGGCATCAACGTGCCCATCCGGACGGTGCTGTTCACCGCGCTGTCCAAGTACGACGGGACGAGGACCCGGCTGCTGCAGGCGCGGGAGTTCCACCAGATCGCCGGGCGCGCCGGGCGGGCCGGGTACGACACGGTCGGGACCGTCGTGGTGCAGGCCCCCGAGCACGTGGTCGAGAACGAGCAGGCCCTGGCCAAGGCGGGCGACGACCCGAAGAAGCGGCGCAAGATCGTGCGCAAGAAGCCGCCCGAGGGATTCGTCTCGTGGGGCCAGCCCACCTTCGAGCGGCTGGTCGCCGCCGACCCGGAGCCGCTGCGGTCCCGGTTCGCGGTCAGCCACGCCATGCTGCTGAACGTCCTGACCAGGCCGGGCGACGCGTTCGCGGCCATGCGGCACCTGCTGACCGACAACCACGAGGACCGCGCGGCCCAGCGGGCGCACATCCACCGGGCGATCCAGATCTACCGGGCGCTGCTGGCCGGCGGTGTGGTCGAGCAGCTGGACGAGCCGGACGAGCGGGGCCGGCGGGCGCGGCTCACCGTGGACCTGCAGTTCGACTTCGCGCTCAACCAGCCGCTGTCGCCGTTCGCGCTGGCCGCGCTGGAGCTGCTGGACTCGGAATCGCCCGGCTACCCGCTGGACGTGCTCTCGGTCATCGAGTCCACGCTGGACAACCCGCGCCAGGTGCTGTCCGCGCAGCAGTTCCGGGCACGCGGCGAGGCGGTCGCGCAGATGAAGGCGGACGGGGTCGAATACGAGACCCGGATGGAGCTGCTGGATTCGGTGACGTACCCCAAGCCGCTGGAGGACCTGCTCCAGGGCGCGTACGACATCTACCGGCGCGGCCACCCGTGGGTCTCCGACCACGAGCTCGCGCCCAAGTCGGTGGTCCGCGACATGTACGAGCGGTCCATGACGTTCACCGAGTACGTCGGGTTCTACGGGCTGACCCGCTCGGAGGGGCTCGTGCTGCGGTACCTGGCCGACGCGTTCAAGGCGCTGCGGCAGACGGTGCCGGAGGACGGCAAGACCGAGGAGCTCATCGACCTGATCGAGTGGCTCGGCGAACTGGTCCGCCAGGTCGACTCCAGCCTCATCGACGAATGGGAACGGCTGCGCAACCCCGACCCCGCGGAGGTCGTGGCGGCCGCGGCCCGGCCGGTCTCGGTGACCACGAACGTGCGGGCGTTCCGGGTGCTGGTCCGCAACGCGCTCTTCCGCCGGGTGACGCTGGCCGCGCTGGGGCATTACGAGGAGCTCGGGGAGCTCGACGCGGACTGTGGCTGGGACGCCGACGCCTGGGGCGACGTGCTCGACGAGTACTTCGGCCAGCACGACGAGATCGGCACCGGGCCGGAGGCGCGCGGGCCGGCCCTGCTGATCATCAAGGAAGAGCCGGGGCGATGGACCCTCCGGCAGATCTTCGACGATCCGGCCGGCGACCACGACTGGGGCATCAGCGCGGAGGTCGACCTGGCCGCCTCGGACGAGGCCGGCGCGGCCGTGCTGCGGATCACCGACGTCGGCCAGCTGTAACGGGCCTGCCGGGACTCTCACCAGCTGAACCCCCCACAGCCGCATTACGCGCCGCGCACGCGGTCCAGTCCTGTGAGCATCGCGGTCAGCACGCGGGTGAGGCGGGGAAGCCGTCGACGTACACCCCGATCCGCACGAGGGCAACGTAGCACCGGTCCGAGTTGCGTAATCTCTCTGGGCATGGGCAGTTTCAGGGGACCAGGCCGGTTTGTCACCGCCGGGGTCGTCACGGTTCTGGCCGGGGCGCTGCTCAGCGCGTGCAGTTCCGGGCCTGTGCCGCAGACCACGGCCACGGCCTACCTGGCCGCCTGGAGCAAGCAGGACTGGACGGCCATGCAGCAGCTCGTGGCCAGCCCGCCGGCCGATTTCACCGATGTCAACAAGGCCGCGTTCACCGACCTGGGGGTCGGCCGGGCCACCTTCACCGCGGGCACGCTGAAGACCAGCGGGTCCACGGCCACCGAACCGGTCACCGAACACCTCGATCTCGCCGGCCTCGGCAGCATCACGATCAGCCCGACGCTGCACCTGGTGCAGAGCTCGGGGCACTGGCGGGTCGCGTGGTCCCCGGCCACGATCGCCCCGCCGATGCGGGCCGGCGACAAGCTCGCGGTAATCACGACCTGGCTGGCGCGGGCGGCGATCGAGGGCGCGGGCGGCGTACCGCTGACCAGCGAGGGCCAGCAGGTGACGATCGGCGTCGAGGGCAGCATGGTCAAGGACCCCACGTCGCTGACGTCAGCCCTGGTCGCCGCAGGCGCGACCGCGCAGGAGGCCAGCACCGCGCTCACCGCGGCCAAGGCTCACCCGACGTTCTTCGAGCCGGTCTTCACGGTGCCGGAGGCGCGTTACGAGCAGCTCAAGCCGACCATCTACCCGCTCCCGGGCACCGTGTTCCAGTCGTCCACGACCCCGCAGGCGATCACGCCGGGGCTCACCGCGGGGGTGGTCGGCACGGTCGGACCGATCACCGCTCAGGAAATGCAGTCGCTGGGGGGCGCCTACAGCGCGCAGAGCATCGTGGGCCAGAGCGGGCTGGAGGCGGCGAACGAACGCCAGCTGGCCGGCTCGCCCGACGTGACCGTGTCGGTGGTCTCGGCCAAGGGCGCGCACGTGGCGACGCTCGCCACCCTGCCGGGGCACGCCGGCACGCCGGTGCAGACCACGATCGACCCGACCGTGCAGCGGGCGGCGGAGGCGGCCCTGTCCGGTGAGAAGAAGACCGCCGCCATCGTGGCCGTCAACGCGCAGACCGGCGCGCTGCTGGCCGCGGCCAACGCCAACTCCGGGGAGTTCGACGGGGCCCTCGACGGCGCCTACCCCCCGGGCTCCACGTTCAAGGTGCTCACGTCGGCCGCCCTGATCAAGCACGGGCTCTCGCCCTCGTCGGCGGCCAGCTGCCCGGCGACGGCGACCGTCGACGGCGAGGTGTTCCACAACGCCGAGGGCGAAGGGCAGGTGAGCGACCTGCTGCACGCGTTCGCCGAGTCGTGCAACACCGCCTTCATCGGGCTGGCCACCAAGAACCTCGCGCCGTCGGACTACCCGTCCATCGCGGCGCTGTTCGGGCTGGGCAAGACCCCGCAGATGGGGCTGCTCGCGTACGCCGGATCGGTGCCGCTGCCCTCGGACGAGGCCGATCTGGCCGCCACGTCGATCGGGCAGGGCCGGGTGCTGGCGTCGCCGCTGAACATGGCGATGGTGGCCGCCGCGGTCGACACCGGGACCGTGCGCACGCCGCGCCTGGTGGTGGGCGCGCCGGACGACACGGCGGCCACCCAGCAACTGCCGGCCACGGTGGTCACCGACCTGCACCAGATGATGGCGCAGGTCGTCGCCTCCGGCACCGCAGCGGGCCAGGGGCTGCCGGCGGGGACGTTCGGCAAGACGGGGACCGCCGAGTACGGGACCACCAACCCGCTGAAGATCGACGCCTGGCTCATGGGGTTCAAGGGGAACATGACGTTCGCGTGCCTGGTGGTGGACTCGCCCGGTGACGGCGGGCCGACGTGCGGGCCGATCGTGGCGAAGTTCCTG
>PLRW01000171.1 GCA_003164955.1 Actinomycetota bacterium | reverse complement strand
TAGTCACAGCCGTCCCTAAGCGGAGCCGGCCTGACCACGATCGGCGTCCTGACGAGCGGGCGTGATCCCGGCTCAGCCGGATGTCAGGGGTGGGTGTCCCAGTGGTGGCGCAGCGCTGCGGTGAGTTCGGTGGCCCGCTCGTCGGGGAAGAACAGGCGCGCACCGTCGATCTCGACGACGTCGGTGGCGCCCGGGATGGTCTCGCGCAGCCAGTAGGCCCACTTGCGGCGGAAGAACTTGTCGCCGGTGCCCCAGACGATGAGCGTCGGGACCTGCAGGCGGGCGAGGGCAGGCTCGATCGCGAGCAGGTCGCGGGCACGCAGGGACGTGATCAAGCGCTGGAACTGGCGCGCCGATTCCGCCGTGCCGAACAGCGGTTCCAGCCAGGCGCGCACCACGTCGTCGGGCAGGCTGGCGACGTCCTGGTAGCCACTGCCGTAGACGCGCTTGCGGGCCCGGGGGATGTCGCGCACCATCCGCGGCGCGAGGCGGGCGAACAGGCCCATGCGGGCGAGCAGGACCCCGGGCAGCAGCGCCTTGGGCGGGAGGTTGTCGTGTGCCTCGCAGTTGGTCAGGGTCAGGGTGTGCAGCCGGTCGGCGTTTCCGGCCGCGAACACCTGGGCGATCGCGCCGCCGGTGTCATTCGCGACGAGGTCGACGTCGGTCAGTTCGAGCGCGTCGCAGAAGCCGGCGACGAAGCGGGCCAGGCCCGGCAGCGAGAAGTCCTGATCGGCGGCCGCGGGGGTCTGCCCGTGCAGTGGCAGGTCCACGGCCACGCAGCGGCGCTGGCCGTCGAGCTGGCCGATCACGTGCCGCCACAGGTAGCTGCTAGTGCCAGCGCCGTGGACGAACAGCGCCGCGCGACCCGGGCCGCCGGTGTCGATGTAGCTGACGGAACCTGACCGGGCATGCACCTGGCTACGGTGGCTGTCGAGGCGTTCCAGCACGGTAGGCATGGTCTTCTCCCCTCGCCGGCGGCGCCGGAATGCAGTGGCGTCCGGCAACGCCTCCACATCGTCGGGCGTCCACGGTCCGGTGTGCTCGACCAGTGCAACACTCACCTGCGTCACCTCCCTGCCGTTCCATTCTGGCATCTGCGGGCGGCGCAATGAAGCCGTGACGGATGCTGCGCAGCGCAGCGGGACTGGTACCGATCCGGCGAGCATGCCGAGAAATGTCGGCGGGCTCCTCTAGCCTTGCCGCTGTGGAGCCTTCGGAGCCAGTCCCGCCACCGCCGGTGGATGGCTCCCGCCATGCCCTGTTCCGTTACCTGACCGTGGATGAGACCGCCGACTACCTGGCGATCATGGACCTGTTCTCGGCGACCCTGCTCACCGACCTGTCCGCCGCCGAGGTGACCACCCAACTGGCCGAGCGGGGCCTGGCGATCGCCCACGACGTCGCTGAGGCTCGCTGCCGCCAGCTGGTCACCTGGGGCAACCTCATGCCGTCCCTTCGCGACGCGAAAGTAAGCACGGTCGCCGAGTACATCCGGTCGCGCTCCCGCTACCAGGTGTCCAAGCTCGGGGGCCGCCTGCACCGGGAGGCGGTCGCCATCCTGCACGCCAGCGACGGGGCGCGCGAGGTGGCGCGGGAACTGCTCGGCCAGATCGTGCAGTCCCTCGACCGCATCCTGGCCGTGCTGGAACGCGACGAGATCGACGCCGACAGCCTGGCCGGCGAGGTCACGACGGTCTTCGGCAACCAGCGCCTGTTCACCGACAGCATCCGGGATTTCTACGCCTACCTGGCCGGCATCCTCAGCCGCTACGACCTCGGCGGCGAGGAGTACGCGCACTTCAAGGAGCTGCTGCTGGTCTACATCGACCTGATCACCGCCGACGTCAACCGGCACGCCCCCGCGGTCGCGCACCGGGTCGGCCTGGTCCTGAAGCTGATCGATCCGCTGCTGGAGACGCTGGCCGGGCTGCCCGGGCTCACCCTGCCGGACGGCACGCCCGTGGAGCGGGCACGGGGACGGGCCCGCTCGGACTGGGAGGAGCTGGCCTACTGGTACGACGCGCACGGCGCGTCCGGCCCGGAGCAGCTCCGCGCGGCCGCCGGCCAGGCCCTCGGCCAGCTCATCACCAACGCCAAGCGCCTGCTGGACTCCTCCGGGACCGGGTTCTCCCGGCGGGCCGACTTCCTGCGGCTGGCCCGCTGGTTCTCCGCGGCGGACGACGCGAGCGCGCACCGGCTCTACGCGGCGGCGTTCGGCGCGTATCCGTCGCGGCATCTGCTCTTCGGCCCGGAGGAACCCGATCCGCGCGCCGGGCCGATGACGTCGTGGTGGGATTCCGACCCGGTACAGGTCCCGGTCTCACTACGGGAACGCGGCGACCGCGCGATGCGGGGGCGCAGTTCCCGGGTTCCCGACCCGGCCGCCGACCGGCTCCGGCTGACCGCCGAGGCGCGACGGGAGGCCGAGCAGCGCCAGGCCGCCGCGGCGGAGCTCGCGCTGACCGGCTCGCTGCACGGCGCGACGATCTCACCGGCCGCGCGTACCCTGCTCCTGGATCTGGTGGCCGAGCTGCTGGCCCGGCATCGCGGCGAAACCGTCGATCATGACGTAGGCCTGCTCCTGCGCGCGGTTCCCGGCCCGGACACGGTCATCACCAGCCCGGACGGGACCACGACGTTCGACGGCCTCAGCCTCACGGTGTCGGGCACCGCGGAGTGGGCGCCGGCTGACATCCGGGTATCGGGCGGGCCGGAGGCCGCGGCGTGGGTCCCGGGCGAGGAGATCGCCGGGCAGGAGGCGGCGATATGACCGGGCCGCAGGTCTCGACAACCGGCCTGCAGACCGACCGACGGGAGACCCCCTCGTGACCGGGCCGCGGGTCTCGACGGCCGGCCTGGACGCGGGCGAGCGGCGGATCGCCACCCGGTACCTGCTGTCCTCCCCCATCCTGACCGCCGCGCGCCAGCCCGCCGAGCTGGATCTGGTGCGGCGCCACGCCACGGCGCTGAAGGCCATGTTCGCCAGTCAGCTCGGGTACCCGCTGATCGTCGAGTCCTCCTTCGCCCGCCTGGTCAAGGCCCCGCTGCCGGTTTCCGCGCCGCTGCGCCCCGCGCGCCGGGCGACGGACGACAGTCCCTTCACCGCCGCCACCTACGTCCATCTGGCCCTGGTCTGCGCCGCGCTGCTCGCGCCGGGGGTCAGTGAGCAGATCCTCATCTCGGCGCTGGTCGACCAGATCCGGGCCGACGCCGCCGAACAATCCATCACGATCACCGACGGCATCAGCGACCGGCGGCAGCTCGTGACCGCCCTCAAGCTGCTCGTGACGTGGGGGGTGGTGGCCGAGACGGACGGTTCGGTCGCCGCCTGGGGCGAGCGGCGCGAGGACGAGGCGCTGCTCAGCATCAACCGCGCGCTGCTCATCCACCTGCTGCCGAGCCCGCTGCATCAGTTCGGGACGGCCGAGGACACCTGGTCACGGCTCCAGCCCGAGCCGCCCCGCCGCCGGCTGCGGCAGCGGCTGGTGGAGAACCCGGCGGTCTTCCGGGCCGAGCTTCCCGACGACGAACTCGACGTGCTGTCCCGGGAGCGGAACGATCTGGCCCGGCATCTGGACGAGAACTTCGGCCTGGTGCTGGAGGTCCGCGCCGAGGGCGCGCTGGCCTACGACCCGTCCGGCGCGCTCACCGACCTGGAATTTCCCGGCAGCGGCAGCGCCAAGCAGGCGGCCCTGCTGCTGCTCGACGAGCTGGCCACGGCCCTGCAGCCGTCCGCGGACTCCGCCGTCCTGGTGGACGGCATCCGGCTGCCGGGCGCGCTCGCACCGTGGGCCCAGGTCGACGCGGTGCTCGGCGCCCTGGCGGCCCGTTACCGTACCGTCTGGAAGGGAGCGTACGGGGAGTCCCCGGAGGCGCTGCGGGGAGACGTCGTCGACGTGCTGGAGGCGCTCTGCCTGGGGCGTCCGGTCGATGACGGCCTGGCCGTGTTCCCGTTCGCGGCGCGCTACCAGCCGCAGGTGAGAACCCAGTCAGCCACGCATCAGGAGATCTACCGATGAGCCAGCCACGGCCCCCGCGCCGCTTCGACGAGCGCTGGCGGCTGTCCCGGGCCGGCATCGTCAACGTCTGGCACTACCTGGACAACGAGTTCGACCTCAGCGGCGGCCGGATGATCCTGCGGGGCACGAACGGGTCGGGGAAATCCCGGGCGCTGGAGATGCTGCTGCCGTTCCTGCTCGACGCCGACCGCCGCCGGATGGACGCCACCGGCGCGGCGCGGGTCAGCCTCGACGAGCTGATGCGCACCGGCGCGCAGGGCCAGGCCAACCGCATCGGGTACCTGTGGGTCGAGCTCGCCCGGCCCGGTGAGTACCTGACGGTGGGGGCGCTGATCCGGCACAGCCAGTCGGCCAGCAGCACCAAGGTCTGGTACTTCACCACTCCGCTGCGGGTGGGCGGCGGGAGCGCCGGCGGCGGCGACCTGGCGCTGATGTCCGGGGCCCGCGAGCCGCTGTCGCGTGACGCGCTGACCGAGCTGATCGGCGCCGAGCGCATCACCGACTCCCCCAACGTGCACAAGGAACGCATCCGCACCGAGGTGTTCGGGCTGGGCGGTGAGGCCGGCCGTGACCGCTACGACGGCCTGCTGCAGTTGCTGCATACGCTGCGCGCGCCCGACGTCGGTAACCGCATCGACGAGGGCCGGCTGCCGCAGATCCTGCTGGAGTCACTGCCGCCGCTGCACGAGGAGGCCCTGGCCCGGGCGGGCGAGCAGCTCGACGGCCTGACCGAGACCCGCGCCGCGCAGGAACGGCTGGAGCATTCCGCCCGGCAGGTGGCCACGTTCCTGGCCGTGTACCAGCGGTATTCCGCCGAGACGCTGCGTTCGGTGGCCCGGGACACCGTGGGCGCCGCCGAGGCCGTTACCGAGGCTGAAGGCACTGCTTCGCGCCGGGCCGCCGAGCTGGCCGGGCTGGAGGCGGAGTCCAGCCGGCTGGAGGCGCAGGCTCAGCAGCTCGCGGAGGAACTCGGCGAGATCGACGACGTACTGAAGGCGATCGAGTCCCGGGAGATCTTCAAGACCGCCGACGACCTGGTTCAGCGCGACCGGGCCGAAGCCGCGCTCGCCGCGGCGGCGGACCAGGCGCTGGCCGGGGCCGAACGGGAGCGGGCCAACCACGCGCGCACCGTGCAGGATGCCGGGCGTGCGCTCGATGAGCTCCGGCAGACGGCCGGCGACGCGGCCGCGGTGCTGTCCGTCGCCCGGGAATGCCTGCACGAAGCCGGTCTGCCCGCCGGTGGCCTGCCCGCAGAGATACGAACGACCGAACAGGACCCGACTCCCGCGTGGGTACTGCTGCGCATCTCCCGCCACAGCGACCCGGAGCCCGTCATCCGCCCGGCCGCGGCCGTGGCCGAGATCGTTCCGGCCGACGTCGACGCGGCACGGACGATGGCCGCGGCCGCCGCCGGCGGCGCGGGCGAGCGGCTCACCCTGGCGGAACGGCGGCTGGCCGAAGGCCGCCGGCTCGCCGAGTCGCAGCAGCAGGTCCTGCGGGTGGAGGCGGACGCCGAACACCTGCGGGGCGCGGCGGACGACGACGCTCAGGCGGCCGATGAACTGGCGGCCGAACGGGACGCTGCGGGTGTCGCCCTGGCTCAGGCGTGGCGCACCTGGGCGGAGGACGGGGAGACCCGCGAGCTGCTCGGCGAGCTGGACTGGGCCGCCCATCCGGCCGTCGGCCCGCTGATCCTCGACGCCGGGACCCTGACCGGCGAACCCGGGGCGGTGACCGGCGGGGACGGTCGCCCGGTGGCCGGCGTGCAGCACGGCTCGCTGGCCGGCCTGGACGAAGCGGCCGGGGAGGCCGCGCGCCCGCCCCGGGCCGCGATCGAGACCGAACGTGCCTCGCTCGGCCTGGCCGACCGCAGTGCCGGGGAGAGGGAAGCGGCGCTGCGCGCCGAACGTGCGGACCTGTCCGCCGAACGGGACCCGAAGCCAGCCGACCCGCCCTGGCTGGCCCCGGGACGCCTGGGCGAGCCGCTGTGGCGCTGCGTCGATTTCACCGATCAGCTGACCGGCGAGGACCGCGCCGGGCTGGAAGGGGCGTTGCTGGCCGCCGGCCTGCTCAGCGCCGTCATCCAGTCCGACGGCACGCTGCGCGCCGCCAATGGCGAGCTGCTGCTCAGCCCGGCCAGCGTAGCGGGCCCGCAGCCTAGCCGGCCCCTGTCGGTCGCCCTCCGCCCGGACCTGGCCGCCCGGCTGCCTGCGGAAACCATCGCGACCGTGCTGGGCAGCATCGGCTTCGACGACCGCACGGCCGCCGCGACCGTCTCCGCGGACGGCAGTTGGCGGAACGGGCCGTTGCGCGGACGGCACATCACGGACCGGGCCCGGCACATCGGGGCGGCCGCCCGGGCCGCGCACCGCCAGGAGCGGATCGCGCAGATCGACGCCGAGCTGGCCGAACTGGCCCAGGAAGCCGCGCAGCGGCAACAACGGCGAGCCGAGCTCGACGCTCGCGCGGGCCGGATCGACACGCTGGTCCGGGCCGCTCCCCGCACGGCCGACCTGTTCGCGGCGCGCAGGGTCGCCGCCGGAGCGCGCACCCGGGCCGACGCCAGCGCCAGCCGGGCCGCCCGGGAGGCCGGACGCGCCCGCGAGCTGCGCCGTACGTGGGCGGCGGAGATGAGCACCCATCAGGCGACGTGCTCCCACCATGGCCTGCCCGCCGGGGCGAAGGCGCTGGAGGACGTCGTGGCCGCGGCCCGGCGGGCGCAGGAGAGGAGCACTCAGCTGGGCCGTGAGTTCGTGCGCCTGGCCGAGCGCGTGCGGCGGCACGACGAGCAGCTTCGCCGTACCGAGGAGGTTTCGGCCGTCCGGGACAGCGCGGAAAAGATGGCCGGCGAACGCTGGTCGCAGTGGCACGCCGCCGCCAGCGAGCTAGCCGCGCAGCACGAAGCGGTCGACCTCCCGCTCGAGCAGGCCACGGCGGAGCTGGCCCAGACCAAGGCGGCCCGCGAGCGAGCCGACCGTGATCAGCGGGCGGCTTACAAGGCCGCGACCGAGCTGGGCCCGCGGCTCGGCGACGCGCGGAGGCTCAGCCTGGACGCCGCCGAGGACGTCCACCGTCAGACCGCCCAGATGGCCGCCGCCGGGCACCGGCTCACCCGGTGCATCGCGCTGCCGGGCCTGGCCGCTGCGGCCACCGCCGGGGCGCTGGCCGGGATCGTTCACCCGGAGCAGGTCGCGGAGGTCCGGTCCGCGGCGGAGGCGGTGCTGACCGCGGTCGCGGCGCCGCGCCAGCCACCGTCGCTGACCACGGTCCTCAACGCGTTCCGCGAGTTCGACCGGGAGGTCTCCGGTCAGCTCGACGCGCGGCACACCATCGGCGACGACAACGTGCTCGTCGTCGAGGTCGCCGGCGTCGGTGACGAGCACACCCTGGCCGGGGCGGCCCGCACGCTCGCGGCCCGGGTGGAGACCGGCCGCGCGGCGCTGAGCGAGCGGGAGCGCGCCGTGTTCACCCGGTTCGTGCTCGGCGGCGTCGCCGAGGAACTGCGCCGCCGGGTCAACCAGGCGGACCAGCTCATCGGGGCGATGAACACCAGCCTGCGCGGGATCCGGACCAGCAACGGGATCGGGGTCCGGCTCGGCTGGAAGCTGCGCGAGGACTACGTCACGCTGGGCCGCATCCTCGAACTCGTGGCCACGTCGGATGCGGTGCGCTCGGAGGAGCAGAACGCCGAGCTGACCGAGCTGCTGCGGCAGCGGGTCGAGCAGTTCTACGGCGCCGACCCGAGCAGCGGCTACGCCGCCCATCTCGCGGCCGCGCTCGACTACCGGCAATGGCACGAGGTCACCGTGACCATCCTCGGCCCGGAGGAAGGGCAGCAGCGGCGGCTGTCCCGGCGGGCGAAGCTGTCGCAGGGCGAGACCCGGTTCGTGTCCTACGTGACCCTGTTCGCGGCCGCGGACGGCTATCTGACCAGCCTCGGGGACGATGGGCGGGCGCTGCGGCTGATCCTGCTGGACGACGCGTTCGCCAAGGTGGACGACGGGACCGTGGCGGAGCTGATGGGACTGCTGGTGTCGCTCGATCTCGATTTCGTGATGACCGGGCACGCGCTGTGGGGGTGTTTCCCGGAGGTTCCGCGGCTCGATGTGTACGAGGTCCGGCGCAGCGACGGCAGCTCGGCCGTCACGACTCATGTGCACTGGGACGGGCGGAACCGGCATTTGCGCAGCACGGCATGAGCGCCCTGATCCCGGCGGGACCGCCGGGNNCTGCAGGCCTTGTGGTCGGCGCTGCGCGAACGGCTGGAACGGAACGGGCACGCAGTGCGAGGGTCCGTCGCCGTGGCGCTGGACGACGACGGGGCGGACCGGCTGAGTGGGCTGCTCGGGCGGGCGGTCGGGGCTGGTACGGCTCGGGCGCGGCTGGCGGAGCTTGATTCTGCTCTGCGCGTCAGCGCGGCGGGGCGCGGACTGGTCGCCGTGGTCGCGGAGCTGACCGGGGGGCCGCTGCGGAACCGGCCCGCGGAGCGTGACGCCGTTCGGGCGGGGCGGGAGGAGCTGTGGGCTCAGCTCGATGAGCTGGTGGTGAAGTACGACCTGGCCGGGGGTGAGCTGGCCGGGGGTGAGCTGGCCGGGGGTGAGCTGGCTGGGCGCGGCCCGGCCGGCCGGGACTGGGTGGCGGCGTGGACGGAATGGCTGCGCCGGGGCGGCCTGCTGACCCGGCTGCCCGCCGGGACGGCGGCGGCCGCCGTGGCGGCCACGGTCCAGGTGCTCGCGCGGATTCTGGTCGACGCTCACCGGCCGATCGGCCTGGCCGAGCTGGCCAGCGAGATCACGGGCGACGCGCATGGCCTGGACGACGGCGTCGCGGCCGCCCTGGTGCTGCGGGCGCTCGCGTTCGCGCTGGATGTCCCGCCGGCGGCGTCGGCCGCGGAGCGCCGGCTGCTGTGGCAGCGCGTCGGGGTCAGCACGGACGAGATCTCCGGCACCGTGATCACCTGGGGGCTGCGGCCACCGGGTGCCGACCGCTGGTCGGCCATGCTGCGGGAACGCGCTGAGCTGGGGCTGGTTACGCACCTGACCGTGCATGAGCTTCAGCGCGCGGCGGACCTGACCCGGGCCGGGGAGATCGTCTTCGCGTGCGAGAACCCTCAGGTGCTGCAGCGGCTCGCGGCGGCGGGGGTGGAGCGGCCGGTCGCGTGCCTGTCCGGGAATCCTTCGGCGGCGGGGATGGCGCTGCTCGGACGGGCCGCTGTGCGGTATCACGGGGACTTCGACTGGCCCGGGATCGCGATCGCCCGGCGGGTGTTCGAGCGGGGCGCCGTGCCGTGGCGGTTCGGGCGGGACGACTACACCGACGCGGTGGAGCGGCTTCCGGCGGGCAGCCGGCTGGGGCTGAGCGGGCGGGCGGAAGCTACGCCGTGGGATGAGGAGCTGGGCAGCGCCATGGCGGCGGCTGATGTCGCGGTGCACGAGGAAGCGATCGTGGACCTGCTCCTCGGCGACCTGCAGTAGCGGCCGTGCCGCTCGGGCCGTTCGCCTGTCCGGGACCCAGCGTGATAACTCATGGTTATGGAGGTGCACGAGGGGGATCTGTGGCCGGGCATGGTCAGGGGCTGCTCACGGGCACGGTGGCCGGTTCCTGGCGGTGGCCGGCGGGCCGGGCAGCGGCCGGCCAGATCCGGGCGGCCAGCAAGAACATCGCTGCCGCGAACGGCAGCATGGGCAGGACAACGATGGGCCCGTACGAGCCCATCAGCTGGGCGACTACCAAGCCGACGAAGAACAGGGCCACCAGCCAGCGCGGAACGTTCCGGCTTCGCCATAGCGCAATCGCCATGAGCAGGGGCGCAAGAAATTCGCTCGCAAAGTAAAGGTAAGTGAAGCCGTGCCCGAACCCGGAATTGAAGGTTGTCGTCAGCAGCTTCGCGGCGGCGCCGGATGACACGTGGGCGGTGGCCGCGGCGGCGAGGCTGGGGTAGGCCAGCACGTTGACGATGGCTCCGCAGAAGGCACCGATTCCCCCGAGCAGCGCGGCGACGATGGCCAGCGCAGAACCACGGTCCCTGGCCAGCGTGGCGATCGCGGCATACGAGACCGCCAGGGCGCCGAGCCCGAACAGGACAAGGAAGCTGGCCAGGTAGAGCTGCGCGGAGTGCCGCGCGGCAATGGGCAGCTCCTTGAGCGCCGTGGCCACCGTCGTTATCGGCTGGTCGGTGCCTTTGGGGCTTACCGCCTCGCCACCGATATACAGCACGGCGGCGACGGGGAGGAACAGGGCCAGCACCCGCTGCCGGGCCCGGCCCGCGCTACCCGCAGGGACAGGAATCGGCGGCTGATGCCGGTCCACGTCAACCAGGGTTCGATGTCGCATCCCGTCTCCATAATTTCCTCGGTTGACTGTGCGCTCAGCGCCACCGAGGTCCGGAGCGGCCGGAATATTGATCTCGTTGACACGCAGATAAACGAGCAGCACTCCCTTTTTGAAGCTACGCCCGGCCCCCCGGGCAAACAAGGTTGCCCGGGCCGCGGGCCTCATCGCCGGATGAACGAGAGCATCGGCCACCGGTTTATATCGCTTGACGGGGCCATCCCGATGGCCGCATTATCACGGGGGTACGCGCCGCGCAAGGTCCGTTAAATGAGATATGTCTTGACTTTGCATCCGGTCATGTCGGATAGTGCAGCCAGCGGGGCAACCAGGCCAGCGACTCAACGGGGGATCACCATGAGCTGGGCCCGAACGATCGTCGCCATTGCCAGCGGACGCCGGACCAAATGGGCCGTGCTGGTCTTCTGGCTGATCCTCGCGGCCGTGGCCGCGCCGCTGTCCGGCAAGCTGACCGGGGCAGAGAAGAACGACTCGTCGTCCTGGCTTCCGGCCAAGGCGGAGTCGACCCAGGTACTGGACCTGCAGTCACGCTTTCAGTCGCCGAATGTCTTTGCCGGCGTCGTGGTCTATGCCCGCGCCTCCGGCCTGACCAGCGCGGACCGCGCGAAGGCGGCCGCCGACGCTCACCGGTTCGCCGGCGTGACCGGCGTAGTGCCCGGACAGGTGGCGGGGCCGGTCTTTGCCCGGGATGGCCGGGCGATCGAGACGATCGTGCCGGTCAATCTGGGCTCAAAGGGCTGGAATGGCGCCTCGGCCGCGGCGACCACGCTGCGCGACATCGCGCAGGCGAACGCCGGCGGTTTGTCCGTGCACATCACCGGCCCGCTGGGCAGCGCCGCGGACTCGGCTAACTCGTTCAAGGGCATCGACGGCACCCTGCTGGCCGCCACCTTGCTGATCGTGATCGTGCTGCTGCTGATCACCTACCGCAGCCCGGTGCTGTGGCTCTTGCCGGTGATCTCCGCGGGCATCGCGCTGACCAGCGCGGACGCGCTCATCTACCTGCTGGCGGCGCACGCGGGCCTGACCGTCAACGCACAGAGCGCCGGCATCCTCTACGTGCTGGTGTTTGGCGCCGGAACCGACTACGCGCTGCTGCTGACCGCCCGGTACCGCGAGGAACTGCGCCGGCACTCCGACCGGCATGAGGCGATGGCCCTCGCACTGCGCCGGGCCGGGCCGGCCATTATCGCCAGCGCGGGCACCGTGATCCTCGCCCTGCTGACGCTGTCGGTCGCCGAGCTGAACTCCACCAAGAGCCTGGGACCGGTGCTGGCCATCGGCGTCGGGGTGGCGCTGCTTTCCATGCTTACGCTGCTGCCGGCCCTGCTGGTGATCTGCGGACGCTGGATATTCTGGCCGGTCAAGCCGGCGTACGGCTCGGCCGAGCCCACCGCCAGG
This sequence comes from Actinomycetota bacterium, assembly GCA_003164955.1. Taxonomy (GTDB): domain Bacteria; phylum Actinomycetota; class Actinomycetes; order Streptosporangiales; family Streptosporangiaceae; genus Bog-532. The sequence continues at coordinate 2,031 of PLRW01000171.1, read as the reverse complement.
GGTATCTGGGCCGGGGTGGGCCGGCGTATCGCGGCCAGGCCACGGATGGTCTGGGTGACGACCGCCGTGGTGCTCGGCGCAATGGCGCTTGGCCTCACCGGGCTGAAGGCCAGCGGCCTGACCGCCGCCGAGTCCTTCGCCGGGCACCACCCGGACTCCGTGGCCGGCCAGTCGGTCGTCGACCAGAACTTCCCGGCCGGCGCCGGGCAGCCGGTGGTCGTGGTCGCTAATGAGCCGCGGGCCGCCCAGGTGCTGGCGGCCTTCAAGGCCACGCCCGGGATCACCGCCGTAACGCCCCCGGTGACCAGGGACGGCCACGCCTGGCTGCAGGGCACACTCACCTCGGCACCGGACAGCCAGGCGGCGTTCACCGCGATCGACAGGGTCCGGACCGCCGTGCACGCCGTTCCCGGGGCGGACGCGATGGTCGGCGGCAATACCGCGGTCACGCTGGACATCGCCCGCGCCGCGGACCATGACCGGAACCTGATCATCCCCATCATCCTGGTGCTGGTATTCCTGATCCTGGGGCTACTGCTGCGCGCGGTGATAGCACCGATCGTGCTCATCGCCACCGTGGTGCTGTCGTTCTCCGCGGCGCTGGGCGTGAGCTCGCTGTTTTTCAATAACGTGTTCAACTACGGCAACGCGGACAACTCGTTCCCGCTGTTCGTGTTCGTCTTCCTGGTCGCCCTGGGCATCGACTACAACATCTTCCTGATGACCCGGGTGCGGGAGGAGGCAGGAAAATACGGGCCGCGCCGCGGCGCGCTGACCGGACTGGCGGCGACCGGCGGGGTCATCACCTCGGCGGGCCTGGTGCTGGCCGGCACCTTCGCCGCGCTCGGTACGCTGCCGGTCACCTTCCTGGCCGAGCTGGGCTTCGCGGTCGCGTTCGGCGTACTGCTCGACACCCTTGTCGTCAGGTCCGTGCTGGTCACCTCCCTCAGCCTGGACCTGGGGCGCTGGATGTGGTGGCCGAGCAAGCTGTACCGGCAATCAGTTCCGGAGCCCGCCCAGCTGGAGGAACAGCCATCGGCAGTGCCGTAGGCCAGCTGCGGTGACGTCCCCGGGCTGGTGCCCTGGCCGGGTCAATCAGGCCGGCCCGGCCAGGGCCTAGCAGACCCGCGTCACCAGCCGATGGCGACCTGAACGTACTGGGCGTCGGTGCTGTTGAAATCGGAGGACTGGCCGTTGACATCGTCGTAGGCGAAGCCGTACTGCAGGTTGTTCACGGCGACCGAGTGCCAGAACGCTGAGTAGTAGTTACACGGCGGGTTCTGGTAGTAGTCGGACGGCGTGTTCTGCTCCGTGGCCGAGAACTGCGCCACGCAGCGGTTCAGGGCCGCGCACAGGGTCGCGTCGCCGTTGAGAGCCGGGCTGCCGCCGCCCGAGCACCCGAACACCTGCTGGGTGGTCTCGGTGGCCCCCACGGACGCCGCGTACGGCACCATGTAATTGGCGTCCGCCCCGCCCGGCTGGAAGGCCGCGACATCACTGGGCGCCGGGATGCCGTAGGGCGCATTGACGGTGGCGAGCTGCTGGAACGGCGCAGGCACCGAGTTTTCGAACTGCTGGAACAGGGCCGACCTGCTCTCGGAGAACACCTGGTCGTCCTCGCCGACCACGACGTCGCTGCCATCGGAGTTGTGCAGGTGGACCGCGAGCGGCAACCCGAACGCGTCGACACGGGAAGTGTCGGCGTTGATCGTCGTACCGCTGGAGTTCAGCTCGACGAAGTCGCTGTACGAGCTGTTGGGCGACCCGAGGTAGAAGTAGACCCGGCAGGCGCTGCACGAGGTCATCGTGTAGTAGGGCGATTGCGCAATCGACTCCTCGACCCCGTTGACGTCCCAGTAGACCTCGCTGTCCGGGTACTGGCCGTTGGTGGCGTTGAGGAAGTCGAACTCGATGGCGCCCGACGCGCTCGGGATACTGCTGGTGTTGCCCCAGAACGATGACGGGAAGCCGCCGTAACCGCTGCCACCGCCACCGCCACCGCCGCCGCTTCCGCTCGGCTGGACGAGGCTG
>PLRW01000162.1:11390-25898 GCA_003164955.1 Actinomycetota bacterium | reverse complement strand
CCACCGAACTCGGCGGCCCGACCTGGGTCCCGGTCGTACAGTCCCGGCCGGGCTGGGACCGGATCCTGCTGCCGAGCCGGCCGAACCGGTCCACGGGCTGGATCTACCTCGGCGGCGGAGGGCTGCGCACTGCCGACACCGCTTACCGGGTGGAAATCAACCTCGCCGCCTACCGGCTGACCATTCTCGACGCCGGCCGCAGCCTGGGCACCTGGACGGTGGCCGAGGGCGCCGCCGGCACTCCCACCCCGGTCGGGCGGACGTTTCTGCTCGCCTCGCTGGCCCCGTCGCACCCGACCTACAGCCCGCTGATCCTCCCGCTCGGCGCGCATTCCAACACCCTGACCACCTACGGTGGCGGCCCCGGCACCGTCGGCCTGCACGGCTGGCCAGATCCAGCCGTATTCGGCCACGCCGTCAGCCACGGTTGCGTCCGGGTTCCCCCCACCGCACTGCTGGCCCTATCCCGTATCCCGCTGGGAAGCCCCGTCATGATCACCCGTTAACGGCAGGTTCAGTCGGTGCCGGAGGTGTCCGAGGTGCCCTAGGTGCCCGAAATATCGAAAGTGGCGGAGGTACTCGAGGTGTCTAAGGTGCTAGAGATTCCTAAAGTGCCAGAGGCGTCCAAGGTGGCGTAGATGCCAGAAGTGGCGAATATACCGAAAGTGGCGGAGGTGGCGGAGGTGGCGGAGGCGCTGCCGCCGCCGGATGTGGGGAGCAGAAGGTGAACTAGAGCGGCGCCGGATCCTGCCCGGGGCGCCTGGCCTGCTCGTCGCGGGCCTTGTTGATCAGCGTGGTGGCGACGGCGATCAGCCGATGGGGTGATACGGGTTTCTCCAGGAATTCGTCGGCGTTCTTGCGCAGGGTCCCGGCGACCGTGCTGGCGACGGCATGGGCCGTGAGAACGGCGACCGGCAGCACCGGAGCCGCCAGCCGCAGCGCCTCAAGCAACTGAAGGCCGTCCATGCCGGGCATCTCCATGTCGGTCAGGACCAGGTCCCACGGCTCGGAGCTGGCGAGCCGAAGCGCGACGGCGGGGTCAAAGGTGTGGGTGACGTCAAACTGGCCCATCGTGGCGAGGACGTGGAGAGCGAAGAAGGCGGCGTCGGCATCGTCCTCGACCACCAGGATGCGCCGGCGCGATCGGTCTGAGTCTGTTGTGTTCATGCCGCTAACATTCCGTGCCTTCCGTACCGGAATGCGTTACCGGTCGGGTGCAGGACGGTTGCCGTTCAGCAGGCCACGTCCGCGCGCATGGCCAGGCGGGCAGGTGTTGGCTGGCTGGCAGTGCGGATCTAGTCCGCTGGGCTGACGAACGTGCCCAGGCCGCGGACGACGTAGACCCGGCCCTCGTCCAGCAGCACGGCGATGCCTTTGCGGACGGTGTCGCGGGCGAAGCCGGTCTCCTGCACCAGCGTGGCCTCGCTGGGCAGCTTGGCGCGGGGCGGGTATGTGCCGTCGTCGATGCGCGCCCGCAGGTAGTCCGCGAGCTGGACATGCTTGGGCACATCGGGACGATCTAGTTTCACAAACGATCAAGGTAGCTGACCAGCGACGATGACTAACAGTCACCCTCGACTATAGGCGTTGGTAGACAGGGGTAGACTTCTCTCCTATGCTGGCCTCAGGCCGTGCCCGGCGGCGACCCGTACCGGGCACGGCCCCACGGGTCAGCTACGGGTCGAGCAAAGGAACGTTCTGATGGCGGCGCCGTTCGATCAGGTCCTCAGACAGCAGCGCTTCACCCAGGCACACCCGGAATGGTCGATCCATGCCCAGGGCGGGGCCAGCCGGTACCTGGCCGAGAAAGACGACGGCCCTAACTGCCACGTGGTCGCGGCCCTGTCCCTGAAAGAACTGCTCAACCGGCTCGAAGAAATCGTCGCCGCCCAGTGACCCGCCAGGCAACTTCGTCAACGTCAACACGTTCACGTTCAGCGGTGGATAACGGGCGGCTCGCTAAACGCGCGATCTCGTCTGGATTCGCCGGCGGCAGTCAGCATATATCACAGATAAACCTGTGCCGCATTTGTATCGGGGCAAGCTCTCTGGATTTAATTTTCTGCCGTCTCAACGGCTAATACCCGGATGGCGGCCGGGGGCGTCCGTTACTCGCCCGGCGCCCGGTTCGCCAGGCGCACGGCGACTGCCTCTCCCTGGCGCTCAGCCGCCAGCCCCCTGGGTAAATTAGGATAATTTGTCGGTTTTAAGACCATTTACCCAGGGGTTTAGAGCGTTATGTTACCAGACAGTAGCAATCGGTCACGGTGACGCGCGGCTGCCGCCGGGAGCCCGATCACGCCAGTTTGCCGGTCCGCTGCCGAAAATTTGCCGGTCAGCGCATTACGGCTGGTATCGCCGTGGCCGGGAGCCTACTTTATCCTTGCCGCGCAAAGCGATGTCCGGTATGGTCCTCAAGATCCTGCTTGCTTCGTTTACGCCAAGACCTTAAGGGAAGGCAACCGCCCGCTATTTAGCCCGCCATTGCCGTGCATTTCCCGGTACAACTGCGTTGACCGTACGACCTGCTGCGCGTGTCTTTCCTGCTGTCGTTGACAGGGTCGGCCGTATTCCCTGGCCCGGCCTCGTTCGCCCGCCCGCACCTGCCCGCGAGGACCTGCACCGATGTCAGTACACGCATCCGCCGGCGAAAGGCGGATGGCACTAGCGCCAGCCGCCAAGCACGCCGTTCTCGCCTTCCTGACCGCACTGGTGGTCACCGGAGCTGGCTGCGCGTGGGCCGTGCTGGCCGCGCCTGCGGCCGTCCGCGGACCGCTGGCCTGGGGCGGTGGCGCGACCGCGGTCGTGCTCGTCGTCGCCGTGACGGCCGCGGTCTACTACGCCGAGACGCTGCATCGCTCACGCGGGCTGATCGCCGCGGCCGGAGCCGAAGCGGACGAGATGAAACTCGGCCTGACCCAGCTGGCCGAGGAGACGGTGCCGCTGCTGGTGCGCCTCCTGCGGGAGGGCGTCCCGCCGGAAGCGCTCGCTCCCGAGATCCCCCGGCCGGACAGCGGCACGGTCCGTCTCCTCCTGGGCGCTGTGACGCACGAGGTCGCCACCGCTGAGCAACGGGCCAGCGGGGCTCTGGCCGCGCGTGCCGCCCTGGAGGCAGAGGTCGCGCGCCTGTCTGACGAGACGATGCCCGCGGTACTCGGGCGGCTCAGGGACGGCGCCGCGGCGGACGTGGTCCTGGCCGGGATGCCTGATCCGGGCCAGGAAGCCGTGCGGGGACTGCTCGCCGGCGTCGTCGAAGAAGTGGCCGCGGCTGAGGGGCGGGGTGCGGCCGCGATGGCCGCGTGCGCCAGCGCGGCGGCCCGGTTCCAGGCCCAGACCACGCGGATGCTCGCCGAACTGCGCGAGATGGAGAACCGGTACGGCGACGACAAGGTTTTCGCCGACCTGATGGAGCTGGATCATCGCGTTTCCCAGCTGGGCCGGCTGGCCGACAGCATCGCGCTGCTGGCCGGCAGGCGGTCCGGCCGCCGATGGACGAAGCCCATCCCGATGGAGAGCATCCTGCGCGGGGCGATGGGCCGCATCGACGCCTACCAGCGCGTCCGGGTGCATTCGGCCAGCTCGGCTGCGGTCGTCGGCTACGCGGCCGAGGGCGTGATGCACGCGCTGGCCGAGCTCATGGACAACGCTGCCGCCTTCTCCGCGCATGGCTCCGAGGTGCACGTGTACGTGGAGGACGAGGACGTCGGCGTCGTGATCACCATCGAGGACAGCGGCCTGGGGATGCGCAAGCGGGAACGGCAGCGGGCCGAGGGATTGGTCTCCCGGTCCCGCGACCTGGCCACCCTGGCCGGCACCCGGATGGGCCTGGCCGTTGTCGGCCGCCTGGCCAGCCGGTACGGCCTGAGCGTGAACTTCCGTCCGTCGTCCCGGGGAGGCACCGGGGTGGTCGTCATGGTCCCGCGTCAGCTGATCGCCCAGCCCCGGCTGGAGGCCGGCTCCTATTCTCCGGCCAGCGAGCCGGAACGGGCCGCTTACCCTTCCGGGGGCCAGCCTTCCGCGGGCCAGCCTTCCGCGGGACCGCCCTCCTTCGACCAGCCTTCCGTCAGCGAGCCCTCCGGGGGGCAGCCCGCCGCCGGGTTGGAGCCGGACCTTCCGAAGCGGCCCCGGGGCATCACTCTCGCGGCTGCCTCCCGCACCCAGCCGGATCCGGCCGTGGCCGCCCCGCCGCCGCCGCGTGACACGGGAGCCCGATTTGCCGCTTTCCGGGAGGCGGGGGAACGGAGCCGGGGCACGCCGCCCGGATCGCAAGACGACGAGACCACGTGAGCACATGCGCCTCCCGGCACGGGCAGCCGCTTTCTCCCCGGGCCCGCGACCGGACGGCGCTGCAGAGCAGCAGTGAGGAGGCAGCGGCCAGCGATTCCGGTACCCGCCTGGAGCCTGAGCCGCAAAGTCCATGAGCAGCGCAGATTCGATGAGCATCAAAGATCGCGACCTGGATTGGCTGCTGGAGAGCCTGCGGGACAGGACGCCGGCCGTACGGCACGCCCTGGTCCTGTCCAAGGACGGCCTGCGGCTGGCCTATACCTCCGGGCTCACGGTCGACCAGGCCGATCACCTGGCGGCGATCGCGTCAGGCATCCAGAGCCTGACGATCAGCGTGTCAGCCGAGTTCGGGTCCGCGCTGGGGACGGGGCAGTCCATGATCGAGTTCCCCGGTGGCCTGCTGCTGACCATCCCGGCCGGCGAAGGCGCCCACCTGACGGTGGTCGCGGACGATGTTGCGGACGTCGGCCTCGTCGGCCACAACATGAACGAACTGGTGGAGCAGATCGGCGGCCATCTCATCGCTCCGCCGCGGCACGGTCGCCGCAGCCCAGCGCCATGAGCCCTCGCTCCATCGACCGGGAGAGCCCGGACCGGTTGTATACGGTCACCGGCGGCCGCACCTTCGGCGGTGATGATCCTTTCGACCTGGTGTCGCTGATCGTCAGCGAACGGGAACCGGCCCCGGGCATGCAGTCGGAGCACGTCAAGATACTGCGCGGCTGCCGGAGCCCGATGGCCGTCGTGGAGATCTCGTCCGAGCTCGGGCTCCCGGTCAGCGTGGTGAAGATCCTGCTGCGCGATCTCCTGGACACGGGCAGCATCGCCGTCCGCCGCCCGGCGGCCGTCGGGCGGGCGCCGCTATCCGACCACGACATGCTGAAGCAGGTGCTCGTTGGGCTCCAGAAACTCTGATCGGGCCGACGGGGCCGGTCTGGCGGCCGGCCGCCCGCTGCGGAAGACGGCCAGTCACGGGCTGAAGATCGTCGTCGTGGGCGGGTTTGGCGTGGGCAAGACCACCTTCCCGCCCGCCGGGGGGCCTTCCTCGTTTCCCGGCTCCGCCTCCGTCCCCGACTACTCGTCTTCCGCCGAGGAGACCGTGCTGTGACCGAATTTCCCCCGCCGTCGGAGCCCGCGGGCTCCGCGGTGACCGCGCCGGTGCTGCCCGCGCGTCCCCCCTCCGCTGCCCGGGCCATCCGGCTGTACGGCGCTCAGCTGGCCGGGGACCGGGCCGAGCTGTACCGTTCCATGCGCGCCCAGTTCGGTGGCGTCGCCCCGATCCTGCTCGACGGTGACGTCCCCGCCTGGTTCGTCCTCGGCTATCGCGAACTGTACGTCGTGACCAGCAATCCGCAGTTGTTCGCGCGTGACTGCCGCCGCTGGAACCAGTGGGACCACATTCCCGCCGACTGGCCGCTGATGCCCTTCGTCGGCTGGGCACCATCGGTGATGTTCGCGGAGGGAGGCGATCACCAGCGCCGGGCCGGCGCCATCGGGGACGCGCTGGATGCCGTGGACCGCACCGCGCTGAGGGCGATCTGCGAGCAGGTCGCGGACACGCTGATCGATCAGTTCGCCGGCATCGGCGAGGCCGACCTGGTCGCCGACTACGCCCAGCAGATCCCGATGCGGGTCGTCGCGCGCCTGTTCGGCATCCCGGACTCCCAGACCCCCGAACTGGTCCGCGACATCGCCGACTCGCTTGACGTCGCGGAGAAGGCCAATGCCGCCCACCAGCGCAATTTCGCCCGGACGCAGGACCTGGTCAAGGCCAAGCACGCCCAGCCAGGTCCGGACGTGCCGTCCCGGCTGATCGCCCACCCGAGCCGGCTGACCGACGACGAGATCATTATCGACCTGCTCGTCGTGATGGCGGCGGCCCAGCAGCCGACCGCCAACTGGATCGGCAACACGCTCCGTCTCATGCTCATCGACGACCAGTTCTCGCTGGCCCTCCAGGGCGGCCGCAGCAGTGCCGACCAGGCGCTGAACGAAGTCCTCTGGAAAGACACCCCGACCCAGAACTTCATCGGCCGGTGGGCCGTGCAGGACTGCGAACTCGGCGGGCACCGCATTCGCCGGGGCGACCTGCTGGTCCTCGGCTTGGCCGCGGCCAACGTGGATCCGCAGGTCCACCCCCGGTCTTTCGCGGACTCGGGCGCCAACCGGGCGCACATGTCCTTCGGTCACGGCGAGCACGGCTGCCCGTTCCCGGCCCCGGAGCTGGCCGAGGTGATCGCCAAAGCCGCGGTCGAGGTGCTGCTGGACCGCATCCCGGACGTGCAGCTGGGGGTACCCGCCTCAGCGCTCGAATGGCGCCCGTCGTTGTGGATGCGCGGCCTGTTCGCGTTGCCCGTCACGTTCCGCCCGGTAGTCAGTGTCAGCAGTGTTGGCCCGGGGGGATGGTTAGGGGACGGGGGTGAAGACGACCGGGAGGGCGGCCGGGCCGCGGGTGAACACGCCCTGCTCGGCCGGCCGGGACCCGTCGGCCAGCCGGACGTCGGGCATCGCGTCCAGTAGCTGGTTGATACCCAGCCCGAATGGTATAAGTAATCCGATTCACAGGCTGTTCAGTGCGGCGCTGGCCGGTAGACGGACACGCCGTCTGCCCGGTAGCCGAACCGGAAACCGGACTGCGTGAGGAAGTGGTTCAGCTCGGGCGTCACGGGTACCCACACGAGCACCCAGCCCACGTTGATCCGCCGGGCGTCGGCCGCCGCCGCTTTCATGGTCGCGGCCGACTCCGACGTGGGCCAGCCCTGCTCGATCCGCAGGAGATCGCCGTAGAACGGGTGCGCCTGCCAGGCCGCGACCGTCGCCGGTGGAACCCGGGCGACATGACCGATCGCACGAGGATGATTGTCGAGCGTGGCCAGGACCAGCGCCTCCCCGGGGAAGGCGGCGCCGACCTGAACGGTTCCGCCGCGGATCGCGAGCGGCACGTCCACCACGACCGATCCGGAATGGTCGGCCGCGATCGGCGCGTCCACGGCCGGCAGCCCGGTCGGCATGGTGCCGGGCGTGCCCGCCGAGGACCAGCCGAACTCCAGCGCGCACACGCAGGCCACCACCAGCAGCGCGGCCCTGGACCGGGCCCAGATCCACTCCACCGCCAGCCCGGCGAGCATGGCCGCGGGCATGAGGCCCAGCGCGTTGAACCGGTTGGACTCGCGGAACCCGGACATGCCGGGCAGGTGCACGATCCAGGTGTACGGCATCAGCTCGGACAGCTTGTATCCGTGATCGTTAATTGGCATCGGCACGTAGGCGCGGCTGCCGAGGTAGATCACCGGGCCGAGGCTGACGACGCACACGGCCAGCCAGGCCACGAGCCACATCCAGGTGCGGCGCCGCCGGACGCCGATCAGCACGCCGAGCAGAGCCATGGCGGTCAGCGTCACCCCGAAGGTCGGCACTCCCTCGGTCTCGATGCCGTGGTAGAAGATCGAGCTCAGCCCGGTGAGACCGAAGGAGGCCAGCCGGGGTGACGGTGCGAACATCTGCGGCAGCGCCACGCCGTACGTGACGTAGTCGTAGGCGAGCTCATGGGGGCTCACCGCCAGCGCCGACGTCTGCTGCAGCATGGCGATGATCTGCGGGAGCGCCACCAGCACGCCGACCGCGGCGGCCAGGGCCAGCAGACCGATCTTGCGGACGGCCGGCTGCCGCACGATCCACGTCATCAGGGCTGCGGCCAGCACGATGAGGGCCAGGATGGTCGATTCGGAGTCGGCGAGCAGGCACAATCCGAGGACCGCGCCCAGCACGACCGCGCGCCACCAGGCGGGATTGCGGCGCAGCCGGACCGCCGCCTCCAGCGTGAGGGGCAGGAACACGGTCCCGGCGGCGATGTTGAGCTCGTACCAGGAGCGCCACGTCATGATGGATGACAGGCCGAAGAACAGCCCGGCCGCGTAGGCGCCGGGGCCAGCCAGCCAGAGCCGGGCGGCGCGGTACATGACGTAGCAGAGCAGGCCCGGCAGCAGCACGGTGAGCAGGTTGGCCGAGAACGCCGGCCCTGCGGCGATCGTGACCGGCGCCATGAGCACGCCGGCCAGCGGCATGAGCGCGTGATACGCCAGCGGCGTGCCGACGGGGGCGATCATGTAGCGGGTGGTGAAGGGGTTGCCCAGGTGCAGCAATTGCCGGGCCATCCACCACATGTCCCAGGTGTATTCGGCCGAATCCCGCGCGTTGGGAAGCTTGCCCGCCAGGTAGGTGACCCGCGGCCAGGTGACCGCGATGCCCAGCGCCAGGTAGCCGACGAGGATGACGGCATGCCGTAGCACGGGATGCCGCGCCGCCCACCAGGTGGCCGGGGCATCACTACTCACGTACCCACCTGCCCCCGCCGCTCGTCGGGCCGCCGTCACACGGCCTCCGGATAGTTCGCCGGCGCCGTAAGAAACCGGAAATAAGTCCTGCCAGATGCTAGCGAAGCATCAGCCGGTCAGGTGGGCACGTAGCCTCATAGAAAACGCCATCGGGCTCGCAGTTGCGATGATGGCCACGAACCAGACATTCTTACGTCTTCCGGTCGCTATCCTTCGGGAGCCACCGTAGGGACGCGGAGCCATGACGAAGAGCGGGGCTAGTTAGGGGGGCCGTAGTGGCCGGGACTGAACCTGTCGTTCACCCATCCCGGTTCTCTGCGGCTCAGGCTGACCGGCCGGACCCGCACGGCCGGCTGGGCCGATGGCTGCTCCCGCTCGGCGTCGTCGCGCTGTTCCTCTCGCTGGCCGCGTATGCCGCCGACGTGCACATCTATTCGGTCCATCAGGTATTGCCGATGCTTGATCTGGAGGTCTACCGCGATGGCGGTCTCCTGACGCTGCATCATGACGCGGGGGTGCCCCACCCGGCGGATCTGTACTCCTGGCAGCTAGTTCCGGGGATGCAGTTCACCTACACGCCCTTCGCCGCGATCCTGTTCGCCTCGGTGGCGCTGCTGCCGTTTTCGGTGCTGCGCGGACTGATCTGGGTCACCAGCGTGTCCGCGCTGGCCGGCGCTATCTGGATGACCTTCGGGGGCCTGGGCTACCCGAGGGACCGCACCCGGCTCGGCGCGACCCTGCTGCTGGCCGCCACGGTGCTGTGGACCCAGCCGGTCGTGCGCACTCTTCAGCTCGGCCAGGTGAACCTGCTGCTGATGGCCCTGATCATCTGGGACCTGGGCCAGCCGGGGAAGCGCAAATGGATCGGCGCGGGCGTGGGCATCGCGGCCGGCGTCAAACTCGTTCCGCTGATCTTTATTCCGTATCTGGCCCTTACCGGACGGCTGCGGCAGGCCGCCGTGGCGGCGGGCTCGTTCGCCGCCACGGTTGCCATTGGCTTTGCCGTGCTGCCGCGGGACTCGGCCCGGTGGTGGTTTCACGGCCTTTTCCTCGACGCGGGGAGAACGGGATTCGTCGGGGACCTGGAGAACCAGTCCCTGCGCGGAACGATCACCCGGTTGTCCGGGACCGTGGCGGCCGGGGTCCCGTGGTGGGTGCTCGCGGCCGCGCTCGTCACGGTGCTGGGTCTCGCGGCCGCCGCCGCGCTGCACCGGTCGGGCCGGCCCATGGAAGGCCTGCTGACCTGCGCACTGACCGGGCTCCTGGTCTCCCCGATCAGCTGGGACCACCACTGGGTGTGGATTGGGCCGGGGCTCGCGGTTCTCCTCCATTACGCGGCCAGCTCCCGCGGTGGCCGCCGCGTTGCCGCGTGGGCCGGCGCCGCGGCGATCCTCCTCACGTTCGGGGCCTGGCCCAGCTTCTGGCTCCCGCGCGCGAGCCTCATCCCGAATGGCCTGATCTGGTACGCGCCGGCGACCTACTTCTCCATCGGAGATCACCCGTGGTTCCGCGAGTACCACTGGCACGGCCTGCAGTTGCTCGTCGGCAACCTCTACGTCGTGGCCGGATTGGCGTGCCTGGCGGTGATATCGGTGCTGGCGCTTCGTGGACATGCCGGCCGGGCGGTCCTCATGGTCAGGCGGCGCTTCGGGTCGTTAGCTTGCCGACCCACCGGTCGCGAGCCGCATCAGGTCGGAGCCGAGGTCGATGGAGGTCTCGGTCCCGCCCGCGCTGCCGTACTCGTGCTGGTAGCTGTCCCAGGACTCGTCCCGGATCTTGCGGGCGAAGCCGCTTTCCATGAGGAGCACGAGCTCAAGGGCGGCCCGGTCGATGCGCTTGTTCAGCGCCGGGTCGCTCCAGTCTTCGGGGGCGGCGAACAGCGAGGTCGGCGCGGTCATGGTGCGCAGGTAGGCGAACAGGGGGCGCATCTGGTCGTCCGCCACCAGGGCGTGCCGGGCCGTCCCCGCGGTCGCGGCGAGCACAACAGGCTTGCCGATGAGCAGGTCGTTGTCCAGAACGTGGAAGAACGAGGTGAACAGGCCGCTGGGGCCGGCCTTGTAGACGGGGGTGCTGGCGATGATGCCGTCGGCTTCACCGAGGACCGTGATCGCCCTCTGCAGCTTGGGCGTGAACAGCCGGGATACCACGGCCGTGGAGATGTCGGCGGAGATCTCGCGCAGTTCGATGACGCTGACCGTCACCGTCATCCCGTGCCGGGCCGCCACCGCGACGGCGCGTTCGGCCGCGCGGTCGGCCAGCAGCCTGGACGCCGACGGGTCCCCGGTTCCGGCGCTGACCACCGCGAGCCTGAATGGTTCCTGATCGCCGGCGGTGCTCATCGGTGCATGTCCTCTTTCGTGTTGCCGGTGGCCGCATCCGCGGCGGCGGGCGGGCAGCTTAGTTTCAGGCAGATCGTTTCGAGTTGCCGGAGTTCGCCGGGGTCGAGCCTGGCGGTCAGGGCGCCGGCGACGTGGCGGGCGTGCTGGCGCCCGATCTGGCGCTGCCGCGCCCGGCCGGCCTCGGTCAGTGCGAGGCGGACACTACGGCCGTCGGCAGGGTCGGGCTGGCGCTGCAGGAGCCCGCGTTCGGCCAGCCGGTCCACCAGGCGGGACAGGGCCGGCTGGCTGAGCAGGACGTGACGGTTGAGCTCACTCATGCGAAGCGGCGCGCGGCCCTTGGAGAGGGTGTAGAGCACGTCGTACTCGCGCATGGAGATGTCCCCCCAGATGTCCTCGGCCGCGAACTGCTTCATCAGCGCGGCGTGGGCGGACAGCAGCGCCTCCCATGTCTTGTTGGCGAGCACTCCCGGGCCGGGCATCATCGTTCCGGCTGCCCCGCCGCGAACTCCGGGCTGGTGTCCTGGTAGGGGGACGCGCCCGTCACGTTGTCGCCGCGGTTCGCGTTCGGGCGCGGCTGGCGCGGGGCCTGGTCGCCGTACTTGGCCCGGACCAGGCTGGCGTGGGTGGGAGCGTCCGGAGTCTCCGGGTCCTGCCGGGCGGCGATTTCCTTGCGCAGCACGGGCACGACCTCCTCGCCGAGGAGATCGAGCTGGTCCAGGACGGTCTTCAGGGGCAGGCCGGCGTGGTCCATCAGGAACAGCTGGCGCTGGTAGTCGCCGAAATGCTCGCGGAAGGTCAGCGTCTTGTCGATGACTTCCTGCGGGCTGCCGACCGACAGCGGCGTCAGGTCCGTGAATTCCTCCATCGATGGCCCGTGCCCGTAGACCGGCGCCTCGTCGAAGTAGGGCCCGAACTCCCGCTTGGCCTCCTGTGACCTCCTGGCGATGTAGGCCTGGCCGCCCAGGCCGACGATGGCCTGCTTCTCGGTACCGTGACCGTAGTGGGCGAAGCGCTGCCGGTAGAACCGGATCAGGCGCATGTAGTGCTCCTTGGGCCAGAAGATGTTGTTGGCGAAGAAGCCGTCCCCGTAGTACGCGGCCTGCTCCGCGATCTCGGGGGTGCGGATCGAGCCGTGCCACACGAACGGCGGCACGTCGTCCAGGGGCCGCGGGACCGACGTGAAGCCCTGCAGCGGAGTGCGGTACTTCCCCTGCCAGTCCACGACGTCTTCGCGCCACAGCCGGTGCAGCAGGTTGTAGTTCTCCAGCGCCAGCGGCAGGCCCTGCCGGATGTCCTGGCCGAACCACGGATAGACCGGGGCCGTGTTGCCGCGCCCGAGCATCAGGTCCATCCGCCCCTTCGACAGGTGCTGCAGCATCGCGTACTCCTCCGCGATGCGCACCGGGTCGTTCGTGGTGATCAGCGTCGTCGACGTCGTAACGATCAGCTTCTTCGTGGTCGCCGCGACATACGCCAGCAGCGTGGTCGGCGTGGACGAGAAGAACGGGGGGTTGTGATGCTCGCCGATCGCGAACACGTCCAGGCCCACCTCTTCGGTCTTCTGCGCGATCCGCACGATCGCGTCGATCCGCTCAGCCTCACTCGGCGCCTCTCCCGACACCGGATCCCGGGTGATGTCACTCACCGAGAAGATCCCGAACTGCATGGCGTGCCTCCTACGCTCGCCGTCGCCCGCGCGTCGCCCGCGCTCCGGGCGAACAGAAACCCAGATATATGCGTTTGCATTTATCTGGAACAATGCGGCCGCCCGGGTATTCCCGCGGCAGGAGAGAACCGGCGCAGACGGCCCAGCCGGGCCCAGCGGGGGCGGACCGGTCCGGCGTGCGAAACCTGGTACCAGGTCGGGCCCGGACCCCGCGTCCTGCCGGGCGCCCACGGCCTGGGCGCCGGCAGCTGCGGGATGAGCCGGCCGGCTAGCTACGTGTCCGCGGCTATCTCCTCGATCAGGCGCATCGTTGCCCCGGTGGACAGGGCTGTTGCGCGCAGGTGTTCAAAGGCCCGGGTATACCGCGCCACCTCGTCACCGCCGTGCAGGTAGATGCCGCCGGTTTGGCCCTCCAGGTAGACCACGGCGAGATCGGGCGCGTCGGGGAACTTGATGATGACGAACGGCCCGCTGGTCGCGGCGTGCGCACCGGCGGAGAAGGGCAGGACCTGAAGGCTGACGTTGCGCTGCCTGTCGCTGATATCGATGAGATGGCGCAGCTGGGCCCGCATGACGTCCCGGCCGCCGACCATCTGCCGCAGCGCTCCCTCGCTGAGGACCGCCCAGAACTGGAGTGGGTGGTGAGCACGGGTGAGCACGTGCTGCTGGGCGAGGCGGGCCTGGACGAACTGCTCGTGCTCCCCGTGGCCCTCATTGACCAGGCTGGCCGCGGCGATAGCCCGCGCGTAGCCCCCGGTCTGGAGCAGCCCGGGCAGGAGATGCGCCTCGTACGCGCAGATGGTGGTATCGGCGCCGCCCAGGCCGATGAAGCCGTGGTGCGTATCATCACGGACGTGGCTGTGGGACTGCCACCAGCCACCTTGCCGGGGCTGACGAGCGACGGTCAGCAGCGCGCCGCGCCGTGGCTCATCGACGCCGTACTCGGCCAGCAGATCCTCTAGCTCTGTGGCACGGATACCTCGCTGGCCATTCTCGATACGGCTGATCTTGGAGCGGTCGCAGTCGAGGATCCGGGCGGCATCGTCGAGCGTGCAGCCGGCCTGCTCACGGAAGCGGCGCAGCGCTGCGCCGAGAACCCGGCGGCGAACGGGTGGGGCGTCGGTCATCGGGGGCACGCCTTTGCTCGGTGGCTGGGGGCGAAGGTGGCTGCGCGGCGAATGTGTTTCCCCCGCCATAATCTGCTTTACCTACGCTAATTACCATATTGGATAGAAACGTCCCCAGCTATGGGGGGGTAAGTGCCGTATACGCTACCCCGGTTGCGCGTTCATGCTCAGGCTTAATCTCGTTGTTGTGAACCGGTGCACTTTATTTCCGGTAAAGATACGTGCATGCATCCTCTGTGTCCGTGAATGCTGTCTTTCCGGACCGGTCCCGGTCCGGCGTCACCCCGGCAGTCAGATGTTTTGCCGCTTTATCCCGTCCTATGCGACCATCCGGATCTGCCCGGTAACGGTCAGAAGAATGCGCGAGCACTTCCCTGACCTGGCGGCCCTAAACGATTCGCCGGATGGCAACCTATCCGCATCCATAGGGCCGTTCTGGGTGGGGCTGACCCGGCCCTGGAGCTACGATTCGCCCGGGCGGGGGGAGCCGGCCTGGGCGCGGTACTGCGCGACGGCGGCCTCGCAGACGGCCCGCACCGGCCAGCCCAGGACCCGGGCGGCGGCTTCCGCCTCGGCCAGCTCCGCCGTGGCCGTTCCGAAGCCCACGGGGCCCTCCGTGGTGCCGGACACCTTGACCGTAACGACCTGGCTGCGGCCCGGCGGTCCCACTTCCACCTGCACCGACGTCCGGGAGGCGGTCAGCCGGCTCATCCGGGACCAGCGGACGCCGAGCGTCCCGGTGTGGGTGAAGATCG
>PLRW01000162.1:0-11356 GCA_003164955.1 Actinomycetota bacterium | reverse complement strand
ACCCGGGTGATGTTGGGCCGGTCCGGGGTGTCCCGGCCACCGCCGCCGGTGCCCACTGCGCGTACCGTCATGGCCGGAAAGCCACCCGGTGTGGCCGCCGCCGCGAGCAGGGCCGCCCCGGTCGGGGTGCTGCGCTCGCCGGTCAGGTCGCCGCCGGCCAGGTCCAGGCCGGCCGCGGCGGCGATGCGGAGGACGGCGGGAGCCGGCACCGGGAGGCGGCCGTGCCGGCTGGTGACGAATCCGCTTCCGGCGGCCAGCGCCGAGCAGCAAACCACGGCGCCCGGCCGCAGCAGTCCGAGATCTTCCAATGCGGCCGCCGATCCCACCACGTCGGCCAGTGAGTCGAACGCACCCACCTCGTGGAAGTGCACGTCTTCGGGCGGCTCGCCGTGCACCGCCCCCTCCGCCTCGGCCAGCAGCCGGAAGACCCGTGCCGCGAGATCCTTCCCGGCCGGGCGCAGATCACTGGCGCCGACGTGCCCGAGCACGTCGGCGAGACGCCGTTCGCGGTCCGTCACGGCCGGCGTGGTGATCACGGCCCGCAGGCACGCGAGGCCGCCCCGCCGGGCGGCCTCGGTCCGCAGCCCGAGACCGGGCACGCCGAGTGAGGCAATGGCGCCGCGCACCCGCTCCACGTCGGCGCCCGCGTCGAGCAGGGCGGCCAGCAGCATGTCGCCGGCCACGCCCGCGGTCGCGTCGATGTAGGCGGCACCCGGCCGGTCGGTCATCGGTGAACCGCGTGGATGATCTTGGCGGCGTGCGCGGCGGCCCCGAACCCATTGTCGATGTTGACGACGACCAGACCCGGACTGCACGAGGCGAGCATGCTGGCCGCCGCGGCCAGGCCGCCCGCCGCGACGCCGTAGCCGACACTGGTCGGCACGCCGATCACCGGCGCGCTGATCAGCCCGGCGACCACACTCGGCAGGGCACCGTCCATCCCGGCCACGACCACCACGCACTCGGCGGCGCGCAGGTCGTCTAGCCGGGACAGCAGCCGCCCGAGCCCGGCCACGCCCACGTCGGCCAGGACGTCCGCGCGGACGCCCAGCACGGCCAGCGTCGCCGCACATTCCCTGGCCACCTTCAGGTCCGTGGTGCCGGCCGTCACGACCAGCACGTGCCCGCGCGCGGGCGGGAGGGCCCCGACGGCGACCGTTCCGGCCAATTGATCGGTGTGCACGGCGTCGCCGGGGAAACGGGCGGCCGCCCCGTCCAGGACGTCCGCGGGGCAGCGCGTCGCCAGGGCCGGTGCCTCCGGATCACGGGCCCGCAGCGCGGCCAGCAGCGCGAAGATCTGCTCGGGCACCTTGCCTTCGCCGAAAACCACCTCCGGGACGCCGGTCCGCCGCCGGCGATCCACGTCCAGCAGCGCGAACTCGCCCAGCGGGACACCCTCAGCCGGCATGGCTGACCGGAGTGATGTCGAGGTTCAGCGAACCGGACCGCAACGGCCGCTCGTCGATCTCCGCGCGCTGATATCCAGCCGCCCGGACGCAGGCCAGCACGGCCGCATGCTCGTCCGGGTCCGCCGCCCGCGGCAGCTCCGCCGCGCCGAGCTGCACCCGGCCGAGATCACCGAAATGCCGCACCCGCAGTTCGCGGTAGCCGCGCTGCTTCAGGCTCAGCTCGGCCCGGTCCACCTGGGACAGCACGTCGGCGCTGACCGGGGTACCGTACGGCAGCCGCGAGGCCAGGCAGGGCGACGCGGGCTTATCCGCATTGGGAACTCCCAGGCGCTGCGCCAGCGCCCGCACCTGGTCCTTCCGCACGGACGCCGCCAGCAGGGGATGCCGGACACCGTGCTCGGCCGCCGCGCGCAGCCCGGGCCGCCAGTCACCGGTGTCGTCGGCGTTGGCCCCGGACAGCACGGCGGCGAACCCGCGGCGCCGGGCCAGCGCGGCCAGCCGCTCGTACAACTCGGATTTGCAGTAGTAGCAGCGGAAGCGGTCGTTGCGCCGGTAGTCGTCGCGCTCGAGTTCGGCCGTGCTGATCAGCTCGTGCCGGATGCCTACGGCCCGGGCCACCGACCGGGCGCCGTCCAGTTCGCCGGACGCGAGGGCCGGTGAGACGGCGGTGACGGCGAGGGCTTGTTCCCCGAGCGCCCGGGCGGCCAGCGCGGCGACCAGAGAGGAGTCCACCCCGCCGGAGAACGCGATCAGGGCGCTGCCCAATCCGGCCAGGCCCTCGGTCAGCTGGCCGGCCAGCGCGTCAAGCTCGTCAGGCACGCCGTTCCTTCCCATGTCACCCGGGCCCGCGCCGCTCGCATGTCGGGCGCATGGCGCGCCAATGCCCACTGCCGGTTTACCCATCGCCGGGCAGCCAATCCCATGCCCGGCCGATCGCCCGTCGTACCGCAGCTGATCATATGATCCGGGCGGTACGCTTCGGCGCGGTGGCGCCGACCTGCCCGCCGCGGTCCGCTGTACTCTCAGATTCAGCTCTTGGCACCCAGGGAGGTCTCGTGCCCATCGAACAGGCAGAGTTCGGCCGTACCGGCCATCAGAGCAGCCGGGTGATCTTCGGAGGGGCGGCGCTCGCGCAGGTCTCCCAGCGGGTCGCGGACGAGACCCTGGACGTCCTGCTCGCTCACGGGGTGAACCATCTGGACGTGGCCTCGTCCTACGGCGAGGCGGAGCTGCGCATCCGGCCATGGCTGCAGCGCGAACCGGGCCGGTTCTTCCTGGCCACCAAGGGCGACGAGCGGACCGCGGCCGGGGCCCGTGAGGAACTGCACCGGTCCCTGGACCGGCTGGGCGTCGACCACGTCGACCTCTGGCAGTTGCACGCCCTGGCCGATCCGATCGAGTGGGACACCGCGCTGAGCCCTGGCGGGGCGATCGAGGCCGCCATTGAAGCCCGGGAGCAGGGCCTCATCCGCTGGATCGGGGTGACCGGCCACGGCAGCCAGATCGCCGCGACGCACCGGCGCAGCCTCGAGCGGTTCGACTTCGACTCGGTGCTGCTCCCGTACAACTTCGTCACCATGCAGCAGCCGTACTACGCCGGGCACTTCAACGCCCTGCACGAGACCTGCCGCGAGCGGCGGATCGCGGTGCAGACGATCAAGTCGATCGCGCTGCGCCCCTGGGCGGGCCGGCCGCACACCCGGGCGACCTGGTACGAGCCGCTTGAGCAGCAGGACGACATCGATCTGTCCGTGTGGTGGGCGATGGGCCGCCCCGGGGTGTTCCTCGACAGCGTGGGGGACGTGGACCTGCTCCCGAAGGTGCTCGACGCGGCCAGCCGGTTCACCGGGGCGCCGGACGACGCGGCGATGGCCGCACTGGCCGAGCGGACGGCGGCCGACCCGCTGTTCGTCTGACCGGGATCGCACCGATCACCTCGTCCGCCCTGGGCAGCGCTACCCGGCTGGCAACCCGGCAACCCGGCAGCAATTTACGTAGCCGCAATCCGCCGAACCCGATCACAAGCACGTCAGCCAGCTAGCGGCCCTGCTTCGCAGGGCGGCGGCGAGATTGCGGGGATCGGGAAGGGCCGCCAGTGAGATGTCCGCGTGGCTGCTGACGATCGCCGGGCTCTCGCCGTGAGGTGCGAGACTTGCGCCGTGGAACCGGAAGAGTCAGCGGAGCCGATCGCCGCGGTTGCCGCCCTGATCCATGCCTACCGGCCGGACGGCAGGCGGCTGCGCGAGCTGCTCTGCCTGCTTGCCGACCGGCCGGCGGATCTCGCGGAGCTGGTGCGGCGGTCCGCGTTGCCGCGCAAGACCGTGGAGGAGATGCTGGCCGCGGCGGGCGGTGACCTGGCCCGCGAGGGCGGAACCGTAGCGATAACGGCCGGCCGGGCGGACGCCTACCGGAAGCGATTCGGTTTCGAGCAGCTCGGCGCGACCAGGCTCGCGGATCCGCTCCGGCAGCGGCTGGCGGACGCGTTCGCCGCCCGCCGCATCATGGAACAGGTCATCGCCGGGGCGCCGGCGGCCGTGTCCGAGCTCGATCACGTTCAGGCGACGCCGGAGACAGCGGTACGCCGGGCGCTGTGGCTTGACGGCACTTATGACCTGCGCGACGCCGTCTTGCTGTGCGTGGGCGACCATGATCTGACATCCCTGGCGGTCGGGCAGGTCACGCCGGGCGCGAGAATCGTCGTGGCGGACATCGACGAACGGACCCTGGAGTACATCGACGACTGGGCGACGCGCCTGCGCCTCGACATCCGCTGCTTCGTCAGCGACTTCCGTTTCTGGCTGGCTGACTCGGCGACCAGCTGCGCCGATTTGGTCTTCACCGACCCGCCCTACACACCGGAAGGCATGACGCTCTTCACGGCCAGGGCCTTGCAGGGCCTGGCCAACCGGGACCACGGCCGCATTGTCGTCGCCTACGGCTACAGCGACCGCCATCCGAGCCTCGGCCTGCAGGGCCAGTCGGCCGCCAATCGCCTCGGCCTGGCCGCCGAGGAGCAGTTGCGGGCGTTTAGCAGGTATGAGGGCGCCCAGGCGGTCGGCAGCGCGAGCGATCTCTACGTCTGGCGGCCGACGAGCCGGTCCTGGCGTCTGCTCGACGGCGTCCTTTCCGACGTTCAGACGAACATCTATACGCGAGGCGGGCAGTCGCTCGAAGGGCCGCCGCGGAACGGTCACAGCGGCTGGAGCGCGGTTCCGCCGGCCGTGCTCCGGGTCACCGCGGACGCTGGTTTCCCGCTGCGGGTGGTGATCGCCGGCGCATGGACCGGTCAGGCCGATCATGGCGTCGGCCAGACCGATCATGCCGCCGCCGCGCCCGCGCGGGTCCGGCTGGGAACCTTGTTCTCGACCGGAATCCCGGTCGGCATGATGATCCGGACCCCGTTCGCCGTGGCCGCCGATCTCCGTGCTGATCCTGGCGCTTGGCTGCTCCGGGTCCTGCTCGCCGCCAACGCTGACCGGGTCGCCGCGGTGGTCCCGTCCGGTCACCAGGACGTCAGGGACGAGGCGGGCCAGCGGGCCCTCGCCGCGCTGGTGGAAGCGAAATGCACGCTCCGCTTCTTGACCGGGCAGCCTGCCGCTGGCAACACGATCGTCCAGGCCACCGCGGTGGCGGGAAACCCGCCGTCCCCGGGCGCGAGCGTGGCGTCGTGGATGCTGCGCCGGGCACACGGGAAGATCGGCAACGTATGGCGGGACGCGTTGCTGGCCGCGGCGCAAGAGACCCAGGAGACGAGCGGGCACACGCTCACCAAGCGCGAGGCGCGCGCCATCGTGGAAGCGCGGGCCAGGCGCCCGGACATCCTCTCCGCGCGTCTCATCGACCTCCCCAGGCATCAGATTGCCGGGCTGCTCGAAGACGCGGCAGCGTCCTCCTGAGGACCGAAGGAACCAGCCCGCCCCCGGCGGTACGCGGCCGGAAAACCGGTCGCGGCGGAGGCCCCCTTTCAGGCAGCATAGCCAGGCTGGCTGCTCGGAATGGGAACAAATGATGGCACCTGAAAATAGCCGCGGCTCACCGGCCCGGAAAAGATCGGTGCTGCTCGCGCTGCGCTACTACGGCCGCCAGATGGCCCGGCTCCGGCGCTTCGCGGTACCGGGGATGCTGCTGCCCGCGCTGGGAAATACGTGCAGCTTCTACATCGCGCCGCTGATCGTCGCTCAGCTGGTCGGCCGCTTTGCCGGTCACGGGCCGGTTGGCATTGGCACGGCGATGCCGTATGTGCTCGGCGTCGTAGGCGTACTGCTTTTCGCCGAGATCTTGTGGCGGATCGGCATCCACTGCCTGAACCGACTCGAGAGCCGCGGAATCGAGCACCTCTATGTGATCGGCATGGACGAGCTGCTGGCCAAGGACGCGGCGTTCTTCCACGACAACTTCGCCGGTTCGCTGACCAAGCGGGCGCTGAGCTTCGCTTCCCGGTTCGAGGACTTCACCGACAATCTGGTGTTCAACATTGTCGGCAGCCTGGTGCCGCTCGTGTTCGCGTCGGTGGTGCTGTGGCGCTACGACCCGTTGCTCGTCGCCGGGCTCATCGGCCTGATCGTGATCACCGGCGCCGGTATCACGCCGCTGATCCGCCGTCGTCAGAAGCTTGTCGACCAGCGCGAGGAAGCGATTGCGCGCGTGTCCGGGCACGTCGCCGACAGCCTGATGAACATGGACACGATCCGCGCGTTCGCGGCCGAGGACCGGGAGGCCGCCGAGCACCGGTCGCGCGTCGCCGACCAGCGGCGGAAGTCGCTGCGGTCCTGGGACTACGGGAACCTGCGCATCGACGCACTGGTCGCGCCGATGTTCGTGCTGACCAACGCGTTCGGCCTGCTGCTCGCGGTCGCGCTCGGCGGCAAGCACGGGGTCGCGGGGATCATCGTGGCCTTCACCTACTACTTCAACGCGACGCAGATCATGTTCGAGTTCAACCAGATCTACCGCTCTATGGAGAGTTCGCTGACGGAAGCCGCGCAGTTCACCGAGTTGCTGCTGACACCGCCGGCCGTGGTCGACCCGATCGCGCCCGAGCCGCTGCGGCCGGCGGCGAGCGACGTCCGTTTCGAGCGCGTGACGTTCGCGCACGCGGGCGGGCTGCCGTTGTTCACCGGGCTCGATCTCGCTGTGCCGAGCGGGACCAGGCTCGGCCTGGTCGGCCGATCGGGCGGTGGCAAGAGCACGCTGGCTCGCCTTCTGCTGCGGATGATGGATATCGACGAGGGCCGGATCCTGATCGGCGGCCAGGACATCAGCAAGCTGCGCCAGTCGGATCTGCGCAGCCTGATCGCCTACGTGCCCCAGACCTCTGCGATGTTCCACCGGACGCTGCGCGACAACATCGCGTTCGCGCGTCCGGACGCGACCGACGCGGAAATCCGCCAGGCGGCGCTGGCGGCGCACGTGACAGAGTTCGCCGACGCCCTGCCGGACGGATTCGACACGATGGTCGGCGAGCGTGGCGTGAAGTTGTCCGGCGGCCAGCAGCAGCGAGTCGCGCTGGCCCGGGCGATCCTGCGTGATGCGCCGATCCTGCTGCTCGACGAGGCGACCAGCGCGCTGGACTCGGAGAGTGAAATCCTGGTCCAGCAGGCGTTGTGGCGACTCATGGAAGGCCGGACCGCGCTCGTGGTCGCGCATCGGCTGAGCACGGTCGCGCGCATGGACCAGCTGGTCGTGCTCGACCGCGGCCGGATCGTCGAGAAGGGCACGCACGAGGGACTGCTCCATCTCGACGGGACCTACGCCAGGCTGTGGCAGCACCAGTCCGGCGGCTTCCTGGACGGTGACGAGGCGACGGCGATGCTTCCGGAGGCATCGAGGCGCACCTGAGCCTGCCCCGCGGTTCTCTGCCGTTCACCGAGCCCTGGAGCACTTTCGGGTCTCCGGCAGGTCGGTGATGAACCGCTGACCTGCGATCCTCCCCTGTCTGCTACTCCTCCCCGTCCTCCTCGTGGCTGCCATCCCTCGGGCCGTCCCGCTCGTCGCCAAAGCTCAGGTCCGGATGGCGACCGTGGCGACCAGATAGCGGTGGTCGCTGCCGAACCCTGGCTTGGCGGCGATCTCGGTGACGGCCAGGCGTGCTCCCGTCAGCACGTGATCGATGCGGACGAAGGGTGGCACAACAGCCCCGTTCGGCCACGTCATGTCGGTCGCCTTCCCCCGCGCCGCGGCCCCGTCGGTCAGCCCGTCGTGCAGGAGCGCGGCGAAACCGCTGTTGCCCCACGTGGCGTTGAAGTCGCCGACCATCAGCATGCGACTGTCGCCGCTGCTCCGCACGGACTGGCCGACAGCGGCCAGCGCCGCCGACCACTCCCGCCAGTACGAGGGGAGCGGCGCCAGAGTATGCACGACGCGCAGGGCCACCGGCCCACCTGGCGACCACAGGGTGGCCTCCACCATGTACGGCGCACACCGATCGTCCCAGAACCAGGGCGGTACCTGGCAACCGGTCAAACTCTGTACCTGGCAACCGGTCAAGCGCAGCCTGGAGGCGACCAGGAAGCCGGTCGCGCCGTAGGCCGGCGCCGAGCAACGGTAGGGGTAGCTCGCCAGCACGCCCGAGGCCGCCATGCCCTGCAGCGCCGCTGGCGTGAACTCTTCGAGGCTTATGAGGTCGGGGCGGGCCTGCTCGATGGCTCGCACGTAACCGGCCTCGAAGTGGAGACTCTTGTCAATGTTCGCGTCGAACACCCGCACCACCGGGGCATGCCTGGCCCAAGTAGGCACGGGAGCCGCAGCGAGTAGCTCCGGTACCGCGAACGCCAGCTGGGCGGCGACGATGACGGCCGCTGCCGCGGCGAGCCACCAGCGCCGCGCTATGAGCGCCCCGACGGCTACGACCCAGGCCGGGAGGTAGACGATCAGATTAAGGGCGTCAAGCACGATCAGCGGCTCGACCGAGTCCCAGGCCACCAGCCGCAGCAGCGCGACCAGCCCGAGCACAGCGACGATCAGCCAGCCGACGACGAGAAGGCCGACCCGCATAACAGCCGGTGCGCGGGGGCGGCCGCGCGGCGGGTAGGTTTCTCCTGCCTCGATGGTGCCAGGGCCTGTCGGCATGACCGTCAACGTACCGTGCGAATGCGAGCTTCGGCGCAGATGGGCGGTGGTGCGGGGCAGTGATCGCGACGAGCCGGCCAGCCCTGCACCAACGGTTGCTCGCCGACGATACCGTCGCCGCGTAAGCGTCAGCCAAGCGAACACCCGAGACTTGAAGTTACAGGCCGGCCTACTCTTGCCGTCGCGGCGCTACGGCATGACAGTTGTCGTACTCGTAGCGATCGGAGCGGATATGAAGCGTTACTTAAGACGGACACTCGTCGCGCTGGCGGCCCCAGCGGCGGCCGGGGCGATGTACATGGCATCCCCGGCGACGGCGGCTGTCGCCACGACGGCGGCCCCGGCGGCCCCGGCGGCTGCACTGCGGTGTCACGCCTCGATGAGCAACAGCCGACCGAAGGACTACACCACCATCGACGTGAACATTGGCACCGTCAGGTACGCCGGCGTCACCACAGTCGCCCATTACAAGACGGTCAATACGAAGCACACTGGCAAGGCGAACGCCAAGGGAAATGCGGAGATCGGCTACTACATCAGCGGCGCGAAGCCCGGCTACCGGGTGAATGTGAGCGTAACGGTCACGTCTGGCCGGAGCCGCGGCAGCTGCTCGACGTCGTTCATACCGCACCGGTAACAAGCCGGACGAACGACGCAGGTCAGGCGCGGCGCTACTGGTGACCGAAAGGACCCCGGCCGTTTCCTGGCCGGGGTCCTTTCGCATACCCCCGCCTGAACCTCGTCGGCGCAGGCCGGGGGACGACGGTCACCCGGCCTGCGGTCAGGCAGGCGCTGCCGACAGCCAGCAAGATCGGTAGACACGAAGTACACCCCCGCGCGTGCGGGCAGGTCTCGCAGCCGGCGCTGCACCGTCCGGGTCCGCGCCTGCGGAACTCCGGCCCGGGCGCGTCCGTTGGCAGCGGTATGCCCGAAAAGCCGGAATGATGGCAGACGCGGGCCGGATCGGGCTTGCTCGCCGGTGAAGTCGTCTTTGCTTCACCAAAATTAAGGATGGATGAGGATTCTGAGAGATATGGGACCGGCACGGCGGCGCAGGAAATCATGGCCAGGCCGCCGGGCGGCTACGCTCCTGGCGGCGGTGACCCTGCTGCTGCTGAGCGGGTGCGCGAGCGGCGGGCCTCAACCGCAGCAGAGCGCGGGCGCTTCGCCCGGCGCGACCGCGGCGCCCCAGGGCCGGTCGTACATATCGTTCACCTCGTATCCCGGCTGGATCCAGCGCAGCCTTCCGCCCAGCACATTCAACTTCGCGCCGTGGACCGTTATCAGCGATTTCGGCCTGTGGCCGACGAAGACGGGGGGCATCGCCGTCGGCGACATGGATTCGCTGTCCTACATTTCCCCGGCGGTGGCGGCCGCGCACAAGGCCGGAAAAAAGATCATCATGGCGGTCGGTGAGCAGGGGCTGGGATCTGTCTTCGCCAGCGCGGCCGGCCCGCGGTACCAGGCCACGCTCATCACCAGCATCACCAACTACCTGGCGAAGTACGGGTTCGACGGGGTCGATGTCGACTGGGAGGAGGACGTGCCGCAGAACGAGGCGAGCTATGTGTCGCTGATCAGGAACCTGCGGGCCACGTTCAACAGGGAGTTCCCCCATCCGGTGTTCCTTTCGGCCGATGTGGACGTGGGGCAGATCCCGCCTGACATCGCCGCCCAGATCGCCCCGTACGTGAATACGATCAACATGGAGACCTTCCAGGACAACGGCGTGAGCAGTGCCGTCGCCTACACCGGGGCCGGGATACCCGCCGGCAAGCTGCTGATGGGCATCGGCGTCGCACCCGGCTACTACGACACCAGTCAAGCCCGCGTCGCCGCCAAGGTGCGCTACGTGGAGGAGCACGGCCTGGCCGGGACGCTGCTGTGGCAGCCAGGCAACCTGAAGACGGACCAGACGGACCCGCGCCTCATCCCGTTGCGGCAGATGATAGGCAGCTCAGGCTAGATCCCCGGGGACATCGCCCAGCGCCTGGTCGGCGCCGGGCTAGGTGGGCGTGATCTTGAGTGTTTCGGCGATAGCGGCTGCCATCGCGGTCAGCCGGTCGCCGAGCGGCAGGGCCCCCCAGGTCATGATCATGGCCCACGCCTGAGAACACCGACCAGAACTGCACGTTCGGAAGTGGCGAAGGCCCCATCCGGCGAGGGCACCGAGTCATGCACTCGGCGACCGCGAGTCACGGGTTCTCAAGTCTCCTCACGCTGTGTTACCGGCGGGTGGGGCCGGTGCACGTGCCCTTGCCGCTCGTGCTGGGGGTGGGTCAGCGCGGCTGTATTACGGTGATACCGGAGGCTGGCATGGATGTGCTGCGGAGCGTGCGCGCAGGCCGACCGCGCCTGCGCGGGGGGAGCGGGCCAGCTGCCGCCAGTGCGGCGCTGGACTGGATCGGGGACGAGCGCATCGCGATCGGCGGCGTGCCGCCGGCCGCCGGGGTGGCAGGCCTGGCCGAACAGGGCGTGACGCACGTCGTCAACTGCCGGCCGCGGGCGGACGTGTGGTGGGCCGGGGATCTGGCGGCCGAGCGGGCGGCCTTTGGCCCCGGGCGGGTCGCGCACGCGGCGATGCAGGATCACGGCCTGCGGCAGCGGCCCGCGGTCTGGGCGGCGGCCGCGTGCTTCGCCGCGCGGGTGCTGAACGATCAGCCGCAGGCGGGAGTGCTGATCCACTGCACCGCGGGCCGGCACCGCTCGGTCATGCTCGCCTACGCGGTGCTGCGGCTGCGCGGGCACGAGAGCACCGGGGCGGCGGCGCTGGTGCTGCGCTACCGGACCGGGGCAGAACTGCTCCCGGCCTACGTGCGCAGCGTCGAGCGGTGGCTCGCCACGGCGCCCCGGTAACCTCAGCGACCGCGATGTCCTAG
>PLRW01000173.1 GCA_003164955.1 Actinomycetota bacterium | reverse complement strand
TCGCTGTCGCCCGGACCGCTCGCCGCGCCGTCCGCCCCGGCAGCCTGGCGACTGTTCGCCACGCCGGCTGCGCCCGGGCCGCCCGCAACGCCGACGCTCAGGCCGCTGGCGCCCGGGGCCGCCGTGCCGCTGCTGCCCCCGCTGCTGCTGGCCGCGCTGTTCTNNGGCCGCGCTGTTCTTGGCCGCGCTGTTCTTGGCCAGTGGGTCACCCCCGGCGGTCGAGGACGCCACGCCGCCGATCTGGTCGGGCAGGTAGCCGTTGGCCGTGACCAGGTAGTTGCTCAGGGCACTGATGTACCGCTGAGCTTGGGCCTGCGCCGCGGTGGCGGCGCTGCCGCTGAGGCCGGTATCGAGCCCGCCGAGCTGCTGGAACTTCGGCAGCACCTGGGTCCCGAGCCAGGTCAGCGCCGAGCCGGTTTGGGCCGCCTGTGAAGCCAGCGCCGAGGTCTGGTCGTGCAGTTGCTGGAAGCTGGTCATCGCCGCCCGCGCCGCCGACCCGGTCCAGTTCTGCGCGAGCGTCTGCGCCTGCTGGGTCAGCTTGACCGCCATGGTGCCGAGCTCGTGGCCCAGGTTCGTGTACGCGGCCCCGGCCTCGGCCACCGCACCGGAATCCAGACTGTGCAGGATGTTCATGATCTGTGCCGTGGTCATCCCGGCCCCGTCGAACGGCGGCACGTTGTTCGACTTGACCGGGTACGCGCTGCCCGGTGAGGGGGCGGCCGGGGCCCGGTTGGCCGGGCTCACGGTGGTTACGGTCATCTGGTTTCCGCTCCTACTCGCCCAGGGCGCCGGCGACGCGGTGCACCGCAGCGCGGCTGTCCGATTCGGCTACGTCGTAGGTCGCGGCCGAATCGGACAGGTTGCTCGCCGTGGCCTGATGCCTGTCCCCCGCCTGCACGCTGGCGTTAAGGCAGCCGTTGTGGGCATTGGTCGCGTTGCCGCTGAATCCGTCGGCGGTCGGCCAGCCCTGCAGGGAGCCGACGCCTGCGCCGGCCCTCCGCACCTGGCTGACCGCTGCGTCCAGCGCCGCGAGCTCGGATCGCATGGTGGCCGCGGCACTGCGGAGCACGTCGCGGTTGACCGTGACCTGACCGCCGCCGGCCGGTTGCGGCGCGGTCCACGGCAGGGCCGCCGGCACGGTCTCCGGCTTACTCGAAATCTGCGGGACCGGGGCCGGCGTCCCGGCCGCCCCAGCGGCGGGCACAGCGGCGGCCCCAGCGGCAAGCACAGTAGGCACCGCGGCGACGCTGTTCTGGGCCATGCGATCAGCCGCTCCACAGCGCGGTGTTGCGCGACTCTGCGTTCATGTAGTTGGAGTTCGCCGTCCCGATCACGGTGCCCAGCTGGCTCAGGACCTGCGCCATGTTCGCCATCGCCGCGTTCCACTGCGCCTGGGCCTGGTAGTAGGCCTGCTGCGCCGAGCCGTCCCACCGGGACAGGGAGGATTTCAGCTGAGACTCCAGCGTCGACACCTCGGACTGCAGCGAGGAGTAGGTCCGCTGGAAGTCGGCCTCGCCCTGCTCGAGGGTGCCGAACACCGCCATCGTGTATTCGCTCATCTGCTTTCCCCTTATCCGTTCAGCAGGCCCGCGACCCGGGTCACCTGGCTGGTGTTGGTCTCTTCCGTGGCCTGGTAGGTGCCGTGCGTGGAGACCAGCTTTTCCTGGATCGACTGCAGTGCATTGAGCACCTTCGCGAAGTCGGCCGTGAACGCCTCGTAGGTGTTCGAGAACGCGGTCGCGGCCTGTCCCTGCCAGCCGCCCTGCAGTTGGCTCACGTAGCCGTTCATGCTCGACTGCAGCCCCTGGATCACCGAGACCGCCTGCTCGACCTGGTTGGACGCCGTCGCCATCGCCGCTCTGTCAACGGCGGATTCGCCCGCTGCCATCCGGGCCACCTCACTTCCCCGTGCCGGCCCGTTCCTGTCCGAGCGAGGCGGCCGGCTCATATTCCCCGCTATTGCACAAAAACGGGACAGCCCGGGCCACGGTTCATTCCGGAACAAACTTGGGCCATCGGGTAATGCTCTGTGGCGGGTGAGACGGAGGGCGCTCACCATGTCCGTTAAGAAAATTCAGAAACATCCGGCGTGAACCGGGGCAGTTCCGCGGCCGTGATCAGCGATATGAACCGGACGCGGCGAAAGGTGACGCAATGGCGGACGGCTTCTCGGTCGACCGGGCTGCGCTGAACGAGACGGCGCAGGGGATCAATAACACGATTGGGGCGCTGAAGGGCCTCGGCTTCGACGAGACAGCCGAGGTGGGACGCGGTTTCTCCGGGCTCTCGCTGTCAGGCCTGCACGCCGGGGACGCCGGGCTCCAGCAGACGCTCGGCAGTTTCTGCGATCGCTGGTCGTGGGGCGTGCGATCGCTGGTCCAGGACGGTAACCAGTTCGCGGCGCGGCTGGGGATCTCGGCGGGGGTCTACGCCGACACCGAGAATTACCTGGTCGGGGTGGCCAAGAACGTGACCGATGCGCTCGCCGGGGACCCGCACATGACCGACGTGCAGGCGGCCCAGGCGTCGTGGTCACGGGACGCGGCCGGCATCACCGGGGCGCAGACCCAGGGCGGCGACATGACCTGGGCCCAGGCCGGCAGCGCGGCGGAGCAGCAGTGGACCGCGGTGGAGCAGTCCGCGGCCGGCGAGCCGGGCGGCATCCCCGGAACGGTGGCCGCCACGCTGACCGGGCCGGCCGGGCAGCTGATGCAAGACGCCGCCGGGCAGCTGCCCGGCAGCTCAGGCGGGGCGGGGTGAGCCACGATGGGAAATCCGCTCGATTCGATCTGGAACGAGGCCAAGCAGGCCACGGGCAGCGCACTGAACGGTGGGGCGCGCCTGCTCGGCGACGGCCTGAACGCGGTTGGGCTGCACGGGGCGGCGCAGACCGTCGACACGCTGGGTGATAAGGCGGGTTATGACCTGGGCGCGGACGTGCCGGAACTTCAGCTTGGGCAGACCTCGGACCCGACCGAGCTGGTGCACGGGGATCCGGCGGCGATCCGCTCGTCGGCCACCCAGCTGCGGTCGTTCTCGTCGGCGTTCGGGCAGACGGCGGCCGGCCTGCGGGGGCTGGATCCCGCGCAGTGGACGGGGTCGGCGGCGGATGCGTTCCGGGCGAAGTTCGCGCCGCACCCGGCCCAATGGCAGGACGCGTCGTCGGCGACCGGGACCGCGTCCGGGGCGCTGGAATCGTACGCGGGGGCGGTGGAATCGGCGCAGGGCCAGGCCGCCCGCGCCGCCGACCTGTACGCGGCCGGGCAGCAGGCCGGCAGCCAGGCCCAGACCGCCTACAACGCCCAGGTCGCCGCCTACAACAGCGCGGCGCAGGCCTACAACACGCAGCTGGCCGCCGGGCAGAACCCGGGCCCGGCGCCCACCGAGCCGGGGCCGTTCACCGACCCCGGCGAGCCAATCCGGGCCCAGGCCCAGCAGATCCTCAGCACGGCCCGGTCGGCCCGGGACGCCGCGGCCGCGTCGGCGACCGCCGCGATCAGGCCGGCCACGGACCTCGCGCCGGCCGAGCCGTCGTGGTGGTCCCAGCTCGGTGACGACGTGTCCGACACGCTGCAGGCCGGGCAGTTCGCTGACATTTCCTTCACCGGCGGGGTCATCGACGGCGCGGCCGACATCATCAAGTTCGGCCGGTCCATCGACCCGATGGACCAGTGGAACCTGGAGCACCCGGCCGAATACGCCGCCGGGCTGTCCGGCACCGCCGCCGGCCTGGCCAACGACGTGATCAACCCGCAAGACCTGGTCAAGGGCCTGGTCGGCACCGGATGGGGCAGCGACCCGGCGCAGGCGCTGGGCCGCCTCGTGCCGAACGTCGCGCTGGCCGTGGCCACCGACGGGACCGGCACCGCCGCGGACGCGGGCACCAGCATCGCCGAGCGCGCGGCGCTGGGGTCCAGCGAGGACGCCGCGGTGACCGGCCTGGACGGCGTGGCCAGCGATCCCGCCGCCGCCCGGCCGCCGGGGGACATACCGACGGCGGGCGATCCGGTGGACGTGGCCACCGGCGACGTGATCCTCGCCCAGGCCGACCTCACGCTGCCGGGGCTGCTGCCGCTCGTGGCCGAGCGGATGCACCGGTCTTCGTGGCGGGCCGGGCGGTGGTTCGGCCGCTCGTGGGCGTCGACCCTCGACCAGCGGCTGCGGATCGAGAACCGCCGGGTCATCGGGGTGTTCGCCGACGGGCGGGTACTGGTCTGGCCACGGGCCGCCGACAGTGCCGGTGTNNGGCCGGCGGGACGACGACGCCGCTGCTACCGGTGAGCGGGGCGCCGTGGCCACTGTGCCGGCAGCCGGACGGGGCCTGGACGGTGACCGACCCGCAGCGCGGCCTGATGTGGCGGTTCGCGCGGCGCTCGGGCTACTTCTTCTCCTCCGCAGGCCAGGGAGAGCTGCCGCTGGTGGCGGTGAGCGACCGGGCCGGGCACGAGATCACCTTCGGCTACGACGAGACCGGGGCACCGGCCTGGGTCAGTCATTCGGGCGGCTACCACATCCGGGTGACCGTGGCCGGCGGTCATGTGACCAGCCTGGACCTCGGCCAGGGCGGCGGCGCCATGCCGCTCGTCCGGTACGCCTACGACGAGGACGGCAACCTGGCCGGCGTGGTCAACTCCTCCGGCGAGCCGCTGCTCTTCCGCTACGACGAGGCAGGCCGGCTGACCGGGTGGCGCGACCGCAACGGCTACTGCTACGGGTACAG
This sequence comes from Actinomycetota bacterium, assembly GCA_003164955.1. Classification (GTDB taxonomy): domain Bacteria; phylum Actinomycetota; class Actinomycetes; order Streptosporangiales; family Streptosporangiaceae; genus Bog-532. The sequence goes on along the minus strand of PLRW01000173.1, from coordinate 31,148 downwards.
CTACGACGCCTGGGGCCGCTGCGTGCGCGGCGAGGGCCCCGGCGGGATGCTGACGGGCACGTTCAGCTATGACCCGGACGCCCACGTCACGACGTGGACCGATGTGTCCGGGGCGGTCACCACCTACCGGCTCAGCGAAGCCGCCCGGGTCGCCGCGATCACCGACCCGCTGGGCCACGTGACCAGCTGGGAGCACGACGAGCGCGGGAGGGTCACCGCCAGCACGGACCCGTTGGGACGGGTCACCCGGTACGGCTACGACTCCCGCGGCAACCTCGCCGCCGTCACCCGCCCCGACGGCGGCCGATCGATCGCCGAGTACGACGAGCAGAGCCTGCCGGTACGGCTGGCCGATCCCGCCGGGCACACCTGGCAGCAGGAGTTCGACGTGCGCGGCAACCGCACCCGGGTCACCGCACCCGACGGCGCCGTCACCGGGTTCAGCTACGACGACCGCGGGCACCTGGCCACCGTCACCGACCCGGCCGGCGGCGTGGCCCTGGTCGCGTGCGACGGCGCCGGCCTACCGGCGGAGGTGACCGGCCCGGATGGGGCCCGCAGCCGCTATGAGCGGGATCCGTTCGGCCGGGTCACGAAGATTATCGGGCCGGACGGCGGGACCACCGGCCTGACCTGGACGCCGGAGGGACGGCTGTCCTCCCGCACGTTCCCGGACGGCAGCTCGGAGTCCTGGAGCTATGACGGGGAAGGCAACCTGGTCCGGCACGTCAGCCCGGACGGGCACCTGACCCGGTACGAATACGGGCCCTTCGACCAGCTCGTGGCGATGACCGGGCCGGACGGCTCCCGCAGCGCGTTCGGCTACGACCACGCGCTGCGCCTGACCGGCGTCCGCCACGGCGGCCTGGCCTGGCGTTACGACTACGACGCGGCGGGCCGCCTCGCCGCGGAAACGGACTTCAACGGCGCCACCAACCGGTACCGCTACGACCCGGCCGGACAGCTCAGCGGCCAGGTGAACGCCTGCGGCCAGCAGATCACCTTCCGTTATGACCAGCTCGGAAACGTCACCGAACGATGCTCCGATGATGCCATCGCCACGTTCGGGTACGACGTGGCCGGGCGCCTGGTCTACGCCCGCAGTCCCGACGCCGAGATCTGGCTCGACCGCGACCAGGTCGGCCGGGTCACCGCCGAGACCTGCAACGGCCGCACGGTCACCTCGGAGTACGACGCGGCCGGCCGGCGCCGCCGCCGGGTGACCCCGTTCGGCTCGGTCGCCGAGTGGGACTACGACCAGGCCGGGCAGCCGGTGCTGCTGACCGCGGGCGGTCAGCAGATCCGGTTCGGCTACGACAAGGCCGGGCGCGAGGTCCGCCGCGAGCTGCCCGGCGGCCTCGTCCTCGCCCAGGACTGGGACCAGCGGAGCCGGCTCACCGTCCAGGCCCTCACCGCCGGGACCGCGGGCCCGGCCGGTCTCCCGGAAGGCGCCGGTCTCCCGGAAGGTCCAGTGGCCGGCGGCCAGTTGCTGCAGCGCCGCGCCTACGCCTACAACGGCGACGGCTTCGTCACCGGCATCGACGACCTGCTGGCCGGTTCCCGCGCCGTCGGCCTCGACCCGGCCGGCCGGATCACCGCGGTGACCGGCCCGGACTGGGCCGAGCGCTACACCTACGACCCGGCCGGGAACGTGTCCGCGGCCACCTGGCCCGCCCCGTCCGCGGACGGCGCCTTGCCCGGCCCGGACGCGCAAGGGCCGCGCGAGGTCACCGGGACGCTGATCACCCGGGCCGGGAACGTCCGCTACCGCCACGACCGGCAGGGCCGTGTCATCCAGCGGCAGGTCGTGCGGCTCTCCCGCAAGCCGGACGTCTGGCACTACCGCTGGGACGCCGACAACCGGCTAACCGCCGTCACCACCCCGGACCGCACCTCCTGGCGGTACCGCTACGACCCGTTCGGCCGCCGGATCGCCAAGCAGCGGCTCACCCCGAACGGGGATATCGCCGAGCAGACCGATTTCACCTGGGACGGCCCGGTCCTGGCCGAGCAGGCCCGCACGTCCGGCCAGCCCGGCCGGCGCGAGATCGTCACCTGGGACTACCGGCCCGGCAGCTTCACCCCGCTCACGCAGGCCGAGCACACGTCCCTGGGCGAGCTGAGCGAGGCCCCGCAGGAACAGATCGACCAGCGGTTCTACTCGATCATCACCGACCTCATCGGCACCCCGGCCGAACTGGCCGCCCCGGACGGGACGCTGGCCGGGTGCCAGCAGCACACCTTGTGGGGCAGCACCGTGTGGCGGGCGGGCGGGGCGCAGACCCCGCTCCGGTTCCCCGGCCAGTACGCCGACCCGGAAACCGGCCTGCACTACAACCAGCACCGCTACTACGACCCGGCCACCAGCAGTTACCTCACCCCCGACCCCCTCGGCCTGACCCCAGCCCCCAACCCGCACGCCTACGTCACCAACCCGCAGGTCCTCACTGACCCCCTGGGACTAGCGCCGTATGACCCCAAAGAAGCTGCCGTGGATACTAACCCTGTGATAGATGCTTTGAAGGATCCAGGGCTTGCCGCAAAAGTCGACAACGCCCTGGCCGGCCGGAGCCCAGTTCTGTCGCCTCAGGCGCTGTCAGAGATAAAGAGCTTCCCGGTTAAAGACGTGATGGATTGGCTTACTGCGCGTGGTGGGCGCATAGGCTCCGAAGCGACGGCTCAGGGCGTCGCCGATCTGCAGGCCCAGGCGACAACTCTAGGGCGTGTTCTGAGGTCTGCGGATGCGGCCGTAGCGGACTCTGCCATGCGAGACGGCCTTTCCATCATTACCAATGACGAGAGATTCGCTAGATTCTTGCGAGCAATCAGGTATCCAGTAGAAGGCTACTGATGAGCGCATACAACACGGTTTCTATCAAACGACTTGCCCCTTGCCGCCGGTGTGGCGATTCTGGGGAAATCGCGGTTCAATTCGCCTATGGAGACACCCAGCAGCACTCTTATGCCATGGGCGATAAGATAATCTGGGGTGGTAATGATGTTGGCGTTCCAAGTGACAGTATAGTGCGTCTGCTAGGCACCCCCGAGTACTGCCCAAACTGCGGAATCGACATTCCAGAGGAATACGTAATCTGCATTGAACACGAACGATTGGCAGGCTACCGGCTAGCCACCCCTGAAGATATAAGGAAGCTTGAGTAAGGCTACCGACGGCAATCCGGCCACTAGACGCTGCCCGAAGGATGCCACCTCCAGTTTTCGGATGAACACATTCGAGAAACCCAGCCAGAAGCCGAACCGCCGGCAGGCCAAGATCGAGGCGCCAGCATGCTAGGTGATCTATCGAATTCGGCTAAGCCTTCCATGCCGTAACCAACTACCGGCCGGAAGATATTACTATCGCGATGAACGGCTAATTACACTGGGAATTTGGCCTCGAATCGCCTAATCAATAAGGTGCAGCTCGACCGGGTCGCCAACAGGTAAGTCGTTACCACCTAATGATGGGCGGTCGTGCAGACGACTCGTCGACAGTGGCCGCATGGTTGATAAAGGGGCATCTTGTGTTAGCCGGCCGCAGCCGTGGCCGCGCTGGGGTTGAGGGCGGGGCCGGACGGGAGGAGGTCGAGGATGGCGGCGGGGAGCACGGTGGCCTGGCTCTTCAGGTTGTAACCGAGCACCCCGGCCACCGCCTGCGACGAGAGCGCGTACCGGGTGGCCCCGGTGACCAGGAAGTACGACGTGACCCCGGACGCATCCCGGCCCGGCACGGCGCCCACCAGGGCGCCGTGCGCGGGCGGTAGCCACACCTGGCTCACCGAGACCGCCGGGGTGTTCCCCGTGGGGGTGGCCCCGGCCGGGACGGTACCGCCGCTGATGATCTGCCGCTGCAGCCCAGGCCCGTAGCTCATGCACAGCGCCGAGCTGACCGGGGCCAGCGCCGGCACGATGGCGGGCAGGCCGTCGCCCGGGATGGGGGTACCGGAAAGGTCGCCGGTCGCCATCGACGGGGAGATCGGGCGCTGGGCCGGTGCTCCCGGTTCCCGTTCCAGCAGTTGCGCCTGCGTGGCGGAGATCTGCGCCAGCTTCCCGCTGGCCACCAGCACGTAGTACTGGGCCGCCGCGCCGCCGCCACCGGGCTGGTCATAGACCTGGCCGACCGCGGCCGGGACGCCGCCCGGGCCGGTCACCGGCGTACCCTGGCCGTCGATCTGGGGGGCGGCGAAGTCCGGGCCCTGAGGCAGCGCGTTCAGCCAGGCCAGCGGGACCGTCTGCAACTGCATCGCGGGGAACAGGGTCTGGGCGACCTGGGGCTGGATGAACAGCCGCTCACCGTTCCACAGCACCCAGTCCCCGCCCTGGCTGGTGGTGGCCAGTTCGGCGGAAGCCGGGCCGAGCGCGGTCCCGCCCACGGAGTGGCCGCCGACCAGCGTGGTAACGCCCGATGCCGCGCACACCGACCACGGGCCCGGCACCAGACCACCAGGGGCCGGCAGGTCCTGCGGCAGTCCCGCGACGCCGATCGTCGGGCCGATCGAGTAGCGGGACAGCGACGCCGGGCTGACATCCACCCGGTCGGGACTGGCCGAGTCCAGTGCGAGCAGGGCCGACGCGTAGTTCAGCGCCGGGCACAGCTTTCCGCCGTCGCACGGGACGTACGCGGTGGCACTGCCGGAGTCGATGACCAGTGTGCCGGGACGGGTCAGCCCGGTCACGCTGCCCGGGGAGATCAGCCCGAGCACACCGAACACGCCCGCGGCGATCACGCCCACCAGCAGGCCGGAGATGGTGCCGAGGTTGACGCGGCGCAGCGGCTGGTTCGGCGAGTCCGGCTCCCCGCAGATCAGGGCCAGCGCCGACCGCTGGGTCATCAGCCGATGCGCCTGCAGCAGGTCCTTGCGGTTCTGCACGGGCTCATCCACCAAGCCCGTGCAGGTAGCCGAAGATCCCGGTCACCCCGAGCGCCAGTGGCACAAGGCTGATGATCAGGGCCGTGTCGCAGACGTCCGCCGCCCGGCCCCAGAACGGCGATGGCCGGTGGGCCGGCAGCCAGATGCCCGTGCCGGCCACGATCACGGTGCCCGCGACGAGCGCTAGCAGGTCCGGGCCCGCCGAGTGCATCGAGCGGCCGGCCAGGGCCACCGCCAGCCAGGCGAGGCTGCCGTATCCGGGAATCATCAGCCACAGCCGCTGGGCCCGGCCGCGGAACATCCGGGAGCGCAGCAGCAACGCGCAGGCCAGCGCGGCGCACATCACCGGGGCCAGCCCGCTGCGGCCCAGCCCCAGCGCGATCCCCGCGCCGGCCCCCAGCAGCCCGAGGCCGGACACGGCGCCGGTCACGAACCGGTCCGCGGCCACCGCCCGGCTCCGCACGTCCACCCCGGCGCCGGCCATGAACGTGTCGTCGCGCAGGTCTTCCGCACTGGCGGGGACGGCCGGCAGCGGGAGCCGGGCCAGGCGGAACGCGACGGCCGGGATGAGCGGCGTCAGCGCGAGGGCCGGGGCGACCACCAGCCCGGCCGCACCCGCGGCGGTCAGCCCCGGCCAGAGGTAGGCCAGCGCGGCGGCCGCGGCACCGAACGCGGCGGCGACCGCCACACCGAAGAACACCGCCAGGCCGTGTGCGATCGCCGTGGCGGCGATCAGCGCAGCGCTCATGACCAGGGCGAAGCCGGCCAGCATGGCCAGCGCGCTGACGTGGGTCAGCGGCAGTATCCGCAACGGCGCGAGGACCCCCGCCGCGAACGCGTAGGGAAGGGCGGCGTAGCCGAGGACCGCTCCGGCCCCGGCGTCGCCCGCGGCCCGGGATACCGCGGCGCCTGCCGCGAGCAGCAGGAGGGCGAGCAGCCCCGCCGCCATCGCGGGTACGGGCCAGGGCGGTCCCGACCGGAGCAGGACCACCACCCCCGCGGCCAGGGCCGCCGCCCCCGCCCCGAGCGCAACCCGGCGGCCGTCCCGCGCCTCCCACCGGCCGGGACCGTCATGCACCCCGGCGATGTCGTCGGCGATGTCGTCGGACTCGGCGGCCGGCAGGGCCGTCAGCCAGGGCCGGAGGTAGAGCAGTTCGCCGTCGGCCACACCCGCCTGAGCCGGAGTCACCGGTGGCTCGAACGGCGGCTCGCCCAGCCGCTGCAGGGACCAGCCTTCCGGCGCCCCGGCGATCGCGGCGGCGTCCAGCCCGGCGAAGTGCGCGATCCCCGGGAACAGCTCGGCGAACGGCGCGTTCGCGGGAAGAGCGAGGTCAACCCGCTTGCGCGGGCCGACCACGGTGACCCGGCAAATGTCTGCGGCAACGTCTGTGCTCATGATCGCTCCCCGTCTCTTCTCTGCAGATTTGAACGGAACCGGTCGCGCAGACGGTTCATTAGTAGGCANNGTGCCGCCGCTCCGCAGGTTCCACAGGGCGAGATCCGGCTGGAGCCGCCCCCGGAGCTGCCGGAGGTGACCTCGGACGGCCTCAGCCAGGCCCTCATGTACCTCCCGATGGGAGCGATGGCGATCGGCATGGTCGCCGTCATGGCCGGCGGAAAGTCCAGCCCCGTCCTGTATATCGGCAGCGGAGCCATGGCCTTCGGCATGGTCGGGATGATGTTCGGCCAGGTGATCCGGGGCAAGGGCGACCGGAAGCTCAAGCTCAACGGGCTGCGGCGGGACTACCTGCGGTACCTGGGCCAGATCCGGCGCAAGGTCCGCCGGGCCGCCGACGAGCAGCGGCGGGCCATGGAGTACAGCGGGCCCGCGCCGCGGACGCTGACGTCACTGCTCGCGGCGGGCAGCGAGCGGATCTGGCAGCGCTCCCCGGCCGACGCCGGCTTCGGCTGCGTCCGGTTCGCCACCGGCACGCAGGCCGCGGGTGTCCGGCTGGTTCCGCCGGAGACCAAACCGATCGAGGACCTGGATCCGCTGTGCGCCGGCGCGCTGCGCCGCTTCATCCGGGCTCAGGGCCAGGTGCCCGGGCTGCCGGTGGAGGTGTCGCTCCCGTCGGTCACCCGGATCGTCCCCACCGGCGACCCCGGCGCCGTCCGGGCCCTGGTGCGGTCGATGATCGCTCAGGTCGCGGTGATGCACTCACCGGCCGACGTGCGCATCAGCGTGTGCGCGTCGGCCGACCGGATCCGGCAGTGGGAATGGATCAAGTGGCTGCCGCACAACATGCACCCCACCGAACGGGACGCGGCCGGGGCGGTCCGGCTGATGACTCCGTCCCTCGGCGCGCTGGAGCCGATGCTGCAGTTGCACGACCGTCCCCGGTTCATGCCCGGCAGCGCGCGCTCGGCGCCCGGCTCGCTGCCGCTGCACGTCGTGCTCGTCGACGGCGCGGCCAGGGATTCCAGTGCGGGCCTGGATGGCGTGGACGGCGTGGCCGGCGTGGTCGTCATCGATCTGTCCGCGGCGGACCTGCCCCGCCCGGCGCCGCCGGGCCCCACCACGCTCGGGCTCCGGGTGACCCCGGGCGAGGTCTACCAGCTGCCGCGGGACGGGACCGAGGAGGCGCTCATCGGCGTCCCGGACGCGCTGTCGCACCCCGAGGCCGAGGCGCTGGCCCGGCAGCTTGCCCCGCTACGGCCCGCGGCGGCGGGCGCTCCCGGCGAGGACGCGCTCGCGCTCAACACCACGCTGACTTCGCTGCTCGGCATCGACAGCCTGCTCACGCTGGACGTGGCCGCCCTGCGCCGGGCCCGGGCGGCACGGGACCGGCTGCGGGTGCCGATCGGCAACGACGCCGACGGCCTGCCCGTGGAACTGGACATCAAGGAGTCCGCCCAGGGCGGCATGGGCCCGCACGGCCTGGTGGTGGGCGCTACCGGATCCGGCAAGTCCGAGCTGCTCCGGACGCTCGTACTCGGGCTGGCGATCACCCATTCCGCAGCGGAGCTCAACTTCGTGCTGGTCGACTTCAAGGGCGGTGCGACGTTCCTCGGGCTCGACAATCTGCCGCACGTCTCCGCCGTCATCACCAACCTGGCCGACGAATTGCCGCTGGTGGACCGCATGCGGGACGCGCTGCACGGCGAGGTCGTCCGCCGCCAGGAACTGCTGCGCGCGGCCGGCAACTACGCCTCGCTCCGGGATTACACCAAGGCCCGGGCGGAGGGGGCCCGGGCGGCAGGGGCCGACGGGACGGCGCTGACGCCGGTGCCGAGCCTGTTTGTGGTGCTCGACGAGTTCTCCGAGCTGCTCGCGGCCAAACCGGAGTTCATCGACCTGTTCGTCACGATCGGGCGGGTCGGCCGCTCGCTCGGCGTGCACCTGCTGCTCGCCTCCCAGCGGCTGGAGGAGGGCCGCCTGCGCGGGCTGGACACCCAGCTTTCCTACCGGATCGGCCTGCGCACGTTCTCCGGGCAGGAGTCGCGGACGGTGCTCGGCGTCCCGGATGCCTACGAGCTGCCATCTCAGCCGGGCAGCGCCTATCTGAAGGCCGACACCAGCGAGCTGACCCGGTTCAAGGCGGCCTACGTGTCGGGTTCGCTGACCGCCGCGGACGCCAGCCGGCCGGCGGCGCCCCGGATGCGGCCCGGGATCGCCCGCTTCGGGCCCGGCTACATCGAGCCGCAGTTCATCGACGCGCCCGCGGCTACGCGGGCCCAGCCCGGCCGGGGGGGCCAGGAGCCCAGCCCGACGCTGCTCGACACGGTGGTGGAGCTGCTGTCCGGGCCGGGCTCAGAGGACCCGTCGGCGCACCAGATATGGCTGCCGCCGCTCGACGCCCCGCCGGCCCTCGATCAGCTGCTGCCCGAACCCGACGCGCGGCAGGCGCTGAACGCCGTGCTCGGGATCGTGGACCGGCCCTTCGAGCAGCGCCGTGACCCTCTCTGGGTCGACCTGTCCGGCAGCGCCGGGCACGCAGCCGTGGCCGGCGCACCGCGAAGCGGCAAGTCGACCGTGCTGCTCACCCTGATCAGCTCGCTGGCCCTGCTGCACACCCCGGCCCAGGTGCAGTTCTACATTCTGGATTTCGGTGGCGGGTCGATGAGCGCGCTCAGCGGGCTGCCGCACGTGGGCGGGGTGGCGAGCCGGCTTCAGCGGGACCTGTTGCGCCGTATGGTCGCCGAGGTGCGGACCCTGCTCGAACAGCGGGAGCGTGAATTCGGCGAGCGCGGCATCGACTCGATCGCCACGTACCGCGCGCTGCGGGCGGGAGGCGCGATCGCGGGCGACGGTTTCGGTGACGTATTCCTCGTCGTCGACGGCTGGCTTACGCTGCGCCAGGACTACGAGGAGCTCGAGCAAGCCGTCACCGCGCTGGCGGCCCGGGGCCTCGGCTACGGCATCCACCTGGTGGCCGCGACCAACAAGTGGTCGGAGTTCCGCCCGGCCGTCCGCGACCTGTTCGGCACGCGCCTCGAATTGCGCCTCGGGGACCCGTACGAGTCCGAGATCGGCCGCGGCGCGGCCGGGAACGTCCCGGCCGGCGCGCCGGGGCGCGGCCTGACCCGCGACGGGCTGCACTTCCTGGCCGCGATGCCGCGCATCGACGGGCAGGCCACCGCCGCCGGGCTGCCGGAGGCAATCCGCTCGCTGGCCGCCCGCACCGCCGCGGCCTGGCCCGGCAGTGGCGCGCCGCCCGTCCGGATGCTCCCGGACGTCCTGCCGGCGGCCGAACTCCCGCAACCAGCCTCAACCGGGACGCGGGTCCCGTTCGGTATCGATGAGAACTCGCTGGCCCCGGTGTTCCTGGACTTCGCCGCCGACCCGCACTTCCTGGTCCTGGGCGACACCGAATGCGGCAAGTCGAACCTGCTGCGGCTGGCCGCCGAGGGCATCGCGGCCCGGTTCACACCCGATCAGGCCAAGGTCATCTTCCTCGACTACCGCCGGTCGCTGCTGGATGCGGCGCAGATCCCCCATCAGATCGGGTACGCCACGTCCTCGGTGGCCGCCAGTACGCTGCTCAGCGAGGTCCGGGGGGCCCTGAACACGCGGCTCCCGCCGCCGGACCTCAGCCCGGATCAGCTCCGGTCCCGGTCCTGGTGGAGTGGCTCGGACCTGTTCGTCATCGTGGACGACTACGACCTGGTGGCGGGGTCCCAGAATCCGCTCCTGGCGCTCACCGAGTTCCTGCCCCAGGCCCGCGACGTCGGGCTGCACGTCATCCTGGCCCGGTCCGCGGGCGGTGCCGGGCGGGCCATGTTCGACCCGGTGATCCAGCGGCTGCGCGAAATGGGCTCGCCCGGGCTGATCATGTCCGGCAGCAAGGACGAGGGGTCGCTGCTCGGCGGCGTCCGGCCGGCTCCTCAGCCGTGCGGGCGCGGGTTCCTGGTGGAGCGGCGCAGCGCATCGCGCCTCGTCCAGGTCGCGCTGCTCGGTGCCGCTGCCCCCGGCGGGACACCCCCCGTGGAGCCCCCGGTCAACGCCCGCCGGTAAGCGGGGCCAGCGGTCAGCGGAGCCGGTCACTGCGGGCCGGTCACGCGGGCCGGTCACTGCGGGCCGGTCNNGCCGGTCACTGCGGGCCGGTCACTGGGGGAGGCCCGGACGCCAGCGGCGACGGCGGCCGGCCGGGATCACCAGGGCCGCCGCCACGACGAGGACCGTCAGCCCGGCCGCGCCCGCCGCGACCGATACGGCGACCTCGCGGCCGGCCCGGTCCGGGCCGGCCGCCCGGGTGATCGCCACCTGGGCTCCCGGGCCGGCCGGACCCGAAGCAGGGTTGGCCGTACCCGAAGCCGGCTGGGCACCCGCCGCGCCGGCCAGCAGGGGCGCCGGGAGCACGGCCGTCACCGCCTGGACCGGGTTGACCATGCCGTGACCGGTCCCGGAACCGGCCGGGCCATCCGCGGTGGCGGTGATCCGCGCGACGACCTGAGCCTCATCCAGGTCCGGGTAGCTGGCCCGGACCAGCGCGGCGACCCCGGACACGAAGGCCGTCGCGAAGCTGGTGCCGTTGTCGCCGGGGTTGTAGGACTCCGGGAAGGTTCCCGGGTAGGCACTGGTCACGTCGACCCCCGGCGCGGTGACGCTGACCGGCGTCCGGGTGTCGGAGAAACTGGCCAGCGAGCCATCCGGCCCGACCGCGCCGACCGAGAGCACCCCGGGGTAGGCAGCCGGGTAGAACGGCCCCACCAGGCCCTGCGCGCTGTCATTGCCGGCCGCCGCCACGACCACCACGTTGCGGGCCTGCGCGAACTGCACCGCCGCCTGCAGCGCCGGGGTGCTGACGTTGGTGGCCAGCGACAAGTTGATCACGTTCGCGCCCAGATTCACCGCGTCGCGGATGGCCTCGGCCGCTACCTGGCCGGGGAAGGTGTCCGAGTTGGTGATCTTGACGGAGAGGATGCCCGCCTCCGGCGCGACACCAGCGAACGAGATGCCCGCCACCGGCGCGGCCGCGATGATGCCGGCCACCGACGTGCCGTGGCCCACGCAGTCCGCGTCGGACGGTGCGCCGAAGGTCGCCCCGGCCAGCTCGGGCCCCACCGTCACCCGGTCCCCGAACTGCGGGTTGGCGTCCACGCCGCTGTCCACCACGGCGACGGTGATGCCGGCTCCCTGCGTCAGCGGCCAGACGGTGGAGAAACTGAGCGCTTGCTGCGCCCACGGTGCGCCCTCCGGTGCGGCGATGCCATGCGTGCCGGGACAGCCCGCCACCGGCCCGGGCAGGCCGGCGAGGGCGGCGAGGGCGGCGAGCGCGGGGGTGGCCCGTGCGGGGGTGGCCAGCGCGGGCGTCAGGCACAGGCAGGCGCCCAGCACTCCCCCGGCCCGCAGGGCGGATCGCCGTCTCAATGCAGGCACCTCCGGAACATGGTTCACCTACCCATAACTACGGATCTGCCTGCGGGCGGTTCGCTGCCTTAACGGACATGCCCCCGCTGGGGCCGGGGGATCAGGACGGTCCGGCCGGGCTCCTGGCGAGGGGCTGGACGGTTCCCGCAGACCTGGCGTTCGTAGCACGCTCCAGCCGAGACGCCCGGTCACGCTTTCGATTTCGTTCCCGACCACGAGGCCGCTGTCAGTGATGGTGACGGTGTGCAACGCCGTCTTGTGTTTACTCCTGCGCATTTTGGCGACGTACAGTGCGCGGCCCAGATGGGATCCCTCTTCGATGTACCGCAGGTCGATGACGTTGTCGAACAAGAACACGAGTCCGTCCAGTGCGTTGCCGGAAAACCCGTGGGCACCGGTCTCGCTCGTGATCAGCAAGGAACTGCCGGCCGCCCGGACAAGCCCGACCAGACTGCGCATGTAGGCGGGGAAACGTTCCCCTTCGCGGGCGGCAAAGGCCAGTTCGGCCAGGCTATCGATGACAATCCGGCTGGCCGGGTGCGTACCGAGTTCGGAGCGCACGGCAGTGGCCAGGGCGTCGAGGTCCAGGTCACCCATCGGAACGTAGGAGATCGAGAGTTTCTCGGCCGCGCCGGCGGACACGAAGTCCCAGCCGAACGAGCCGGCCACGCCGACGAGCTGATCGGCGGTGTCCTGGAACGTGACGTACAGGCAGTGCTTCCCCCGCTCCATTCCCTCGGTGAGCCAGCGCAGCCCGAAGATCGTCTTGCCGACGCCCGGGGGCCCGGTGACCAAGGTGGCGTCACCCTGCATCGGGCCGCCGTTCATCAGCTCATCGAGGCCGGGGATCCCGGTGGGAATCTGTTCCGGCACCGCCGCGACCACATGCGGGATCAGTGTCTCGATGCGCGGGAACACCACGATGCCGTCGGTGCCGATCCGGAAGGTATGCCTGCCCGACCGATGGTTCCCGCCGCGCATCTTGGTGATCCGCAGCCACCGCCGGTCGACCGGCTCACGGGACTCATACTCGAGCTGAATAATGCCATCCGCCAGAGAGAATTCGATGCCACTGAGCAGTTCCTCCGGTGTGTACTCACCGACCAGCAGCAGCACCGTGCCGGTTTGCGAGATGCGGCCGATGAGGTCGTACAGCGCGCCGCGCAAATCGCGTTCGCCGGCGAAGTCACGCAGCATCTTCGCGCTGTCGACCACGACGATCGCCGGCTCCTCGTCCAGCGTTTTCCTGACGATCTCCGACACCAGGGGCTCCAGCCCGTCCTGGCGCGCGGGCCGCAGGAAGTCACCCAGGTGGATGTGCTCGACCCGTGCGCCCAGGGCCTCCTGGTCGAAGAAGCTGAACTGCTCCAGGTACCTGACCAGCTTGGTATGCGGCTCGGACACCGTCGTGTAGTAGACGGACTTGTGCTCGGCGGTGCCGTTGGCGAAGCACGCCTGCTGAGCCAGGATTGTCTTGCCGGTGCCGGGTGCGCCCGCGAGGATCACTACCGCCCCCGGTAGCAGCCCCCCATTGAGCAACAAGTCCAGCCCGGTGACTCCGGTAGTCGTCCGCTTCAACTCCGACCACGTCCTTCTTTCAGCAGAGCATCCGCAACCGAGAGGAGGTGGCGCCAGTCATACGGCTTCAGCACGGTCGCGTCCGCCGTACCCGCGAGATGGGTATCCCCGCTCGCGGCCAGAATAGGGATGCGCGCCGTCGCAGGGTCGTCCCGCAGGCAGCGGATGAGCTCCACGCCATCCATGACCGGCATCATCACGTCGGTCACCACCAGATCCGGTGCCGACTCCCGTACGGCCTGCAGCGCGGCGGCACCGTTCCCCGCCTCACTGACCTCATGCCCGGCGCGCTCGAATATCCTCCGCAGCAGGAACCGCTGGTCTGGTTCGTCGTCGACCACCAGAATCCTCAGCACGCGGCGCTGACCCTCTCACGATAACTTACTCAACGTATTCAAAGCTACACGTAAAGTTACCTGCTCGCATGGGCCGGCCCCCCCGTGGCTCACCTATCCAGCTGCGCCGCTATCTGTGCCGGCGTCGCCTGCAGGCCCGGACCCTACCCGTAGATAGAGTCCAGCCAGGTCCTGAGCGCCGCCTCGGCAGCCGCGGCGTCCACGTCGTCGCGGAACACGTGCGCGCTCATTCCGACCACGCTGCCGAAGTGGTTGCGCCCGAAGAAGCGGTAGAGGCTGTCCGGCGTTCGCACGCCGATGAACTCCGGCGTCAGGTAGTCGATCACTCCGTCAAGCGTGCCCGCACCGCCGAGGCTGGCGTGGACCGGATCGCCAACCGCGGCGCCGTCGCCGATGCCGAGGGCCGCGCGCAGCGTGTCCATGGCGTCCGGCGCGCCCGCGGCCTTGGGACCCTCGATGCCGGCCGAGGGCTGGCCGACGTAGGTGACGCGGCGACCATTGAAGTGCGCCAGGTACTGGCCGAGGGTGTGGAGGTAGAAGTCCGTGTGCCCGGCGATCGCGTCGTACTGGTCGTCCCACCCATCGGCGAGGATCCCGCTGTGGACGTAGCGCAGGTGCGCGGTCCCGCCGTCTCTGGCCTCGATCGCGTAGTCCAGCGCATTGAAGGTCCCGTCGGGCGACTCCATGCGGATCACGAGCCGGTTCGGCGGATCCCAGGTCTGAACGGGCGCCCCCGCGGGCGGTGTGGCACCAGCGGGGATCTCCATCCCCGTCGGGAACTGCCAGGCGGCCGTGTCGGCGGTGATCGCCGTCCAGACGTCCTCCGGGGCGGCGGGCAGATCGATCTCGCGGCTGATCTCGAATGCGCGGCTCATGATGGATCCTCCTTGGTGATCTTGGGATGGAGTGCGACGACAAACCGGTGGTCGCGACCGCCGGGGGCGTTCCCGGAGTGGTACCGGGCGACCAGGCCGTTCACGGCCCCGGCCAGCTCCACGGCGAACGCGGCGCGGTCCTTCGCGGACGCGAACCGCACCTCGCTGTCGATACCGAGCGTCGGCACCGGCAGGCCGGCGGCGCTCGACCGGGTGATCAGCTCGCCGACCTCCCGGACCAGCCGCCCGGCGACCGCGAGCAGCCAGCGCGCCGAACGCTGGTCCGGCTCGCGTGCCGGATCCGGCGCGACCGCCGACAGCGCGGCCGGCGAAATGACGTAGGACGCGGCCGTGGCCTGGAGCACGCGCTCGGTGCAGTTCCCCTTGCGGCGCTCCTCGACGAGCTCGACCAGGCCATGACGCTCCAGCTCCCGCAGATGGTAGTTCGCCTTCTGGCGGGTGAGCCCGACGCGCGCCGCCAGGGAGCTGGCCGACCCGGGCTCGGCCAGCTCGGCGAGCAGGCGGGCGCGGACCGGATCCAGCGAGGCCTCGGCAGCGGCGGGGTTGTCAATCACGGTCACGTCGTGCATGACGACATCCTCGTGCCGACAAATATTTTTGTCAAGAGTATTTAACTTGTCGGGACGAGAGGTGTCCCGTTCAGGGAGCGCCGGCCGCTCGGGGAACGCCGTCCCGCTCGGGGAACGGGGCACGGGTACCGGCGCCGGCGCCCGACTGGTTCTGTCAGTACGCCGTGCCAAGGATTGCGAATACGCCATGCCACGGATTGCGAAAGGGACAACAAGCTCACTGACGAAACGGAGGCGCCATGGACTGGTCCGAAATGGAAGGATGCCAGCCAGGGCTGGCCGCACTCGGCCGCGAGCGCCTGCTCGGCCCAGGTGCCGTCCTGGTGGCCACCATCAGGCCTGACGGCACCCCGAGGCTCAGCCCAGATGCGGGGCAGTGCACCAGACACCTGGGCACCATGCATCTGGCCCGGCGAACCGGATCAGCGGAAGCCGTGCCAGCGTCCGTGGCCTCTGACCTGCTCGCTGAGCCTGGCCACGTAGGCGTCGTAGGCGGCGGGGTCCCGCTCCCCACCGTCCGCGGCCTCGGCTCCCACGGGCAGGCCGGCCGGGCCGGATGGGCCGGACTCGGCCGCCTCGGAGGCCGGGGCGCTGCGCAGGTGGAGCTCATCACGGATCGTCTTGCCCCAGAAGAAGGCGCCCATCACGGCGAAGAGCGGCCACTCGAACGTGTAGGCCCAGCTCAGGCTGTTGCCTGCGATCGCGCGGTGAAGCTGCCAGTCGCCCAGCCAGCACATGCCCCAGAAGGCCACGACCGCGAACGCATGCCAGGCCAGCCACTGGGGCGAGACAAGGAAGCGCCACCGGGACGGGACGGCAAGCCCGCCCCGGGTCGAGACGGGGAACCCGCGCCGGGGCGCTGGGCCGGTCTTTTCCATCAGCGGCCCCACGGGATCAGCGCGGTCACCGCCACCGCCGCGAACAGCAGGGTCAGGTAGGCAATCGACTGGTGGAAGAGCCGCATCGGGGCGCGGGAATCGCCGACGGCCACCCGGGCCCGCAGGCGGTGCGCCTCGACCAGGAACCAGGCGCCGAGCCCGGCCGCGCAGCCGCCGTACAGCCAGCCCGCGTACGGGACAAGCACAAGCGTCGCCGCCACCATCGCGTAGGAGTAGAGCACGATCTTCCGCGCCACCACCGACGCGGGCGCCACCACCGGGAGCATCGGCACGCCCGCCGCCGCGTAGTCGTCGCGGAACTTCATGGCCAGGGCCCAGAAATGCGGGGGTGTCCAGAAGAAGATGATGGCGAAGAGCACCACGGCGGCCAGGCTCACCCGGCCGGTAACCGCCGCCCACCCCACCAGCACCGGGAAGCAGCCGGCCGCCCCGCCGATCACGATGTTGGAGGCCGTCCGGCGCTTCAGCCCGAGCGTGTAGACGAAGACGTAGAACAGGATCGCGCCGTCGGCCAGGGCTGCGGACAGCCAGTTCACGAGCATGCCCAGCAGCACCGTGGACGCGGCCCCCAGCAGGATGCCGGACACCAGCGCCTCGCCCGGCCTGATCACCGCCTTCGCTCCGGTCGCCGCCAGCGGGCGCCGCGAGGTACGCCGCATCACGGCGTCGATGTCCCGGTCGATGAAGCAGTTCAGCGTGTTCGCGCTGGCCGCGGCCAGGGCGCCTCCGGTCAGGGTGGCCGCCATCAGCCACACCGGAGGCAGGCCGCGCTGCGCCAGCAGCATGGTCGGCAGCGTCGTGACCAGCAGCAGTTCGATGATCCGGGGCTTGGTCAGGGCGAACAACGACCTGGCCACCAGGCGCACCGAGCGCCGGGTGACCTCAGGCGCGCCGAGCGGGCCGGCCAGGGGCCCGTGCCCGCGCAGCGTGCCTGCCGCTTGCGTCATTCGCTGGCCTCCGTGCCGTCGGCTGGCCCATCGGCCTCGGGGCTATCCCCCGGGCCGGTCCCGTCCGGCCCGGTTCCATCCGGCCCGGTTCCGTCCGGCCCGGCGGCCGCGATGGCGGCCGACACGGCGCCGGCTGCCTCGACACCGGACTCCGCCGACCCGCCACCCTCCGCGGTCGGCAGGCCGCCCGCCACCGCCGCGGCGCGCGCCGCCTCCGGGCTGGGCGGCCCGGCGTGAGCGACGGCCGCGATACGGCGGGCGGGCACCCTGGCGTGCGGCCGGCCGAACAGCACGATGTACAGGGCCGCGGCGATCGCACAGAACAACAGAATGGGAAACGCGAAGGTCAGATAGGACCCAGCCTCGCTGTTGACAGGCACCGAAGCGAGAACCGTTCCAGCCACGCCAGCCTCCTCGTCATTTGCCGCATCGTGGGACGCCGGCCAGGCCCGGCCGCCCCGGTCAGGCCGTCAGGTAGAACAGCACCCAGAACACGATCGCGACCACGGCGAGGTAGTTCCAGAGCACCGTGAACGCGCTCAGGCTCGCCTGGAAACGCTGCACCGCGAACGCCTCGGCGTAGGTCGGCGGCTGCTCCACGAAGGAGATCGCCGGGATCACCCGCACGCGCATGATCAGCGTCTCCAGCCAGATCATCGCGGCCAGCACCACGATCACGAAGACGGGAGTGGCGCCGACGAAGACGCTCGAGAAACCGGAGCTGCCCGGGAAGAAGTGCAGGTTCAGCAGCTCCCACACCTGCAGCCCGATCGCCGCCAGCCCGAGCACCAGGGCCAGCACCGCGCTGGCCTGCCAGGCGCCCTTTTTACTGGCCTTGATCCGCGTCAGTCCCACGTACTGGACGAGGGCGCTGACCACCACCAGCGCCATGATCACCGCACCGGCCCAGGGCTGCGGGCCCTTGACCCCGGCCGGGTGCCACATCCCGTGCGAGTTCAGCGAGCGCAGGTAGAAGTACGCGAACACGAAGCAGCCGAACGCGAAGGACAGTGCGCCTACGGCCAGCCGCACTCCGGTCCACGTGGCGTTCAGCGCCGCCTCGTGGAAGAAGTTGGCCTCCTCGGACTCCCGGGTCAGGGCCGGGAGATCCGGCGTCCCGGGCGGGGGGGTTGCCGTCTCGGACATCGCTATACCTCCGCTCCCTCGGCCGCCGCGGCCGCGTAGGCGTTGCTGATCACGCCCAGGGGCGGATCCAGGTCGGCCACCGGCGGCGCGTCCTTCACGCCGTACTCATACGGACCAGACAGAACCACGGGAACCCGGGCGAAGTTGCCGGGCGGCGGCGGCGAGGAGACCTGCCACTCCAGGCCGCGCGAGTTCCAGGGATTCCCCTCCTCGTGGACCCGGGCGATCACGGTCGAGTAGACGAAGTTGAACACGAAGATCAGGATCGAGACGCCGAGCAGGAAGGAGGAGATCGAGACCCAGTCGTTGAGCGTTTCCAGGCTCCGCGCGTAGGTGTACACCCGGCGTGGCTGCCCGGCCATCCCCACCGCGAACAGCGGCAGGAACGTGGCGTTGAAGAAGACGAACATCGTCCAGAAGTGGATCTTGCCCAGGGTCTGGTTCAGCCGGATGCCCATCATCTTCGGCAGCCAGTAGTACAGGCCGGCCATGAACGCGAAGATCAGGCCGCCCATGATCGTGTAGTGGAAGTGCGCCATCACGAAGAACGTGCCGTGCTCGGTGGTGTCGGCGGGCACGTCGGACAGGTACACCCCGGAGATGCCGCCGATCAGGAAGTTGAAGTAGAACCCGAGCGCGAACAGCATCGGCACCGTGAAGCGGATCTTCGCCTTCCAGAAGGTGCCCATGGCCACCAGGAAGATGAAGCCGGTCGGGATCGAGATCAGCTCGGTGGTCAGCATGAACACCGGGCGCATGTCGGGGTTGATGCCGCTGTCGAACAGGTGATGCTGCCAGACGAAGAAGCTCAGCAGCGTCACGCCGACCATCCCCGCCGCCGCGACCTTGTAGCCGAACAGCGGCTTGCGGCAGAAGACCGGCAGGATCTCGGACACGACCCCGAAGCCCGGCAGGGCGAGGATGTACACCTCGGGGTGCCCGAAGAACCAGAACAGGTTCTCCCACAGGTAGCTGCTGCCGCCGAGGTCGTCGGTGAAGAATGCGGTCTGCACCGTCCGGTCGGTGATCAGCATGTACATCGCGCCGACCAGGACCGGCGCCGCGAGCACCATCAGGAACGACGTCGTCAGCATCGCCCAGACGAAGATCGGGAGCCGGCCCCAGTGCATCCCGGGGGCGCGGTAGCAGATCACGGTGACGATGATGTTGAACCCGAGCAGGATCAGCGAGATCCCCATGATCCCGAACGCCACGGCGTACGCGTCGGCGCCCTGCGTGGCCTGGACCGACAGGGGCGCGTACCCGGTCCACCCGAACGGGAACCCGCCGAACATGAGGCCGGACAGCAGCACGATGTAGGCCGCCGGGGTCAGCCAGAAGGACAGCGCCTCGATGCGCGGGAACGCCATCCGCTTGGACCCGATCATCAGCGGCAGCAGGTAGTTGCCGAGCGGCCCGAGGATGAGCGAGCTCATCATCATCATCATCATCGTGCCGTGCTCGCCGACGATCGCGGTGTACGTCGCCGAGCTGAAGACGTGGTAGGAGGGCGACAGCAGCTCGGTCCTGATCGCCATGGCCAGCAGGCCGCCGGTCAGGAAGAAGCCGATCATGCCGACCAGGTACTGGAGGCCGACCACCTTGTGGTCCAGCGAATACCGGAAGTACCTGGCCAGGCCGGCCGACGCGTCCCGCGCCTCCTCGGTGGCGTGCACCGGCCGGCCGGTCATCTGCCGCAGCAGGTCGCTGAATACCCCGAGGCCGGCCAGCCAGCCGAGCGTCCCCAAGACGTAGCCGAGGACGATGGCATAGTCGTTCTGGCCGGAGTTGACGACCTGTGAGTATTGGCCGGCGATGACGTTGCCCAGCAGGTGGCCCAGGAGGTAGCCGATCACCGCGCCGGCGAGCGCGGTGTGCACCGCCGGGCGCCGCCACCAGGGGCGGGCGGGCGGCGGCGGCGCATCCGGCTCGCGGCCGCCGGGCTCGCGCCCAGGTTGCCGGTCGCTCTCCGGCTGCATATCGATGGCCATCCGGTCACCCCTTCACGGAAGGAACGGGAACGTCACTGCTGGGCCGCCGGCTGCTCACGGGCGCCCGCTCATGGCTGCACCGGGTACTGGGAGCCGTAGAAGCCGCCGCCCGCGCCGGACAGGCCGGCCTTCTGGAATACCTTGCCGAGCTGCGCGACCGCGTTCGGGTCGTAGGTCAGCGTGTACGGCGGAAGCTCCTTCGTCAGCGCGGCAAGCTGGGTCCTGGCCGTCGCCGTCCAGGCGTTGAATGCGGACAGGCTGACCACCTGGCCGACGGTGGTCATGTCGGCATGCCAGAGCCCGCACAGCTCGGCGCAGCGGACCTGGACCTGGCCGGTGTGCTCGGGCTTGGTGTAGGCCACGTTGTTGATGTCCGGGTTCGCGTCCGCCTTCACCCCGAGCTGGTAGGCCCAGAAACTGTGGATCACGTCCAGCGAGGTGATGTTGAACTGGACGTTCTCGCCGACGGGCAGCATCAGGCTGGTCGTCTCGAACCCGCCGAACTGCGGGTACCGGTAGGTCCACCGCCACTGCTGGCCGATCACCTGGACCTGCAGCGGGGTGCCACCGCTGGGCCGCCAGATGGGCGTATTCCCCTCACCCGCGCCGGCCCCGGCCGGCCCCGCCAGCTCCACGGTGCCGAACACGGCCAGGCTCAGCACGATCACGGACGTGACCCCGATCCAGGTGACCGACACCCGGGTATTGCCGTGGATCGGCGGCCCGTCCTCGTCGTCGCCCTCGCGGTGCCGCCACACCACGAGGGCGTAGGCCCCGTAGACGAGCACCAGCGCCATGACCGGGGCGGCCATCACGGACATGATCTTGATGGCGCTCTGCTGGGTGGCCGCGGAGGTCGACATGGCGCCCGGCGGCAGGTGCGGTCCCCAGACGAACCAGATGAGCAGGTCCGCCACCAGGGCGACCGGCAGCCACAGCAGGAAGATACGCAGCCCGTGATTCGGCTCCGGACGGCCCGCGCCGTCCGCGACCGTGCCATCCGCGGCGGGCATCAGGACACCACCTGCATGTTGCCGGTCATGTAGCCGAACGTCTGCATGGGACCACCATTGCCATCGAGGTAGGACAGGCCGCAGGGAACGAAGCACTGCCACCGGTACGCGCCCGGCTGGGCGGGCGTCATGAAGCTGAACGTCGTGGTCGAGTGCTGGTTGTTCGTACAGGGCCCGGTCGTGCAGGTGGCCGGTCCCGCCTCTACCGGCACGCTGAGGTTAAGGCTGGGGATCGCGAACGTGTGCTGGATCAGGTAGGGACCGTTCCAGCCGTTGACCGTCTTCACCGGCTTGCCGCCGTAGTCCGCGACCCCGCCGGTCGTCCCGCTGACCTGGCCCCAGACCTGGTTGCGGACCGGTGTCGAGCCGTCGTAGCCGAGGATCGTCACGTTGACGCGGGTGTGCGCGGGCACCTGGAACAGCGTGGTGTGCACCCAGGAGCCGCTGGCCGGGCTCTTGATGAAGTAGCTCACCCAGGTCGGATGGTCAGGCACCGTGGCCGGGTCCGAGGACGCGTCCGTCTGCATGGTCACGTTGACCTGCCCCGACGTAGCGGCGGCGAAGTCGACCGTCGGCGGTCCCCCGAGCAGGTAATGGGCGACGACGAAGATCACGCCGCCCACCACGGCGAGAACAGCGACGATCAGAGTTGTCACCCGGGCCGCCAGGGACACCAGCCACCACCTCACTCCTCCGCGAACGTTCTCATTGCCGGGCAGGAATATGCGCGCATCCGGTGCTGCCGGAGGCTCGCTGTCGTTTCCTGAGCTTGGCGCTGCGCTGCCGGGACGGCAAGGATCGCTCCCGTCAATGACGAAATTGTCATGATCGGTGAGGATTGCCCGCGTTTTCTGCCGTCGGGAGTGGCTCGTTCGTCACTTCTCGCCAAAAAGCCAGCGTGCATAGGGTTCGCAGGCCATCTGGAGGCCGCCCGCATGCCCCGAGGGTCCCTGCAAAGGATTGCGTTCGGGTCACGAAGCTTGACTCGGTACCCAAATTGAGTAGATCGTCTGCTCAGAAGTAGTCAGACCGAGTAGCGGGTTCCGTCACCACAACCTGTCGATGTGGCCAGGTGCGAAATGAAGTGCCTGAAATGAGCATAGATCGGCCGGCTCGTCCCCTGTCAGGCTCGGGAATCCTGCTCGTCGATGACGAGCCGCGCATCCAGGGCTTCGTTTGCCGCGCCCTCAAACAGGCTGGATATGAGATCGATTGCGCATCCGATGGGGCCGACGCGCTCCGGCTGGCCAGCACGAGCGAGTACGGCCTGGTCATCCTGGATCTTGTGATGCCCGACATGGACGGGCGTGAGGTGCTCGCTGAGCTGCTCCGGCTGCACCCCGACCAGCCGGTGCTCGTGCTGTCCTGCCTGGACGACGCGACGACGAAGGTCACCTGCCTGGATCTGGGCGCGCACGATTACCTGACCAAGCCGTTCTGCCTGGAGGAAATGCTGGCCCGGGTGCGGGTCCAGCTGCGCAGCGATCTCCGCCACGAGGTGCTCCGGGCCGGGGATCTGAGCCTCGATGTCGGCCGGCTGCAGGCCAACGTCGGACACGGCCCGGTGGCCCTCACCCGGCTGGAGTTCCTGCTGCTCAAAGAGCTCATGGAGCACGCCGGCCATTCGGTGCCGAAGAATCAGCTGCTCGCCTCGATCTGGGGATACGACTTCGACCCGGGTTCCAACGTCGTGGACGTCTGCGTCCGGCGGCTCCGGTCGAAGCTCGGGTTCGAATTGATCAGGACGGTGCGCGGTGCGGGATACCAGCTTGCGTCCTAGCGGCGCCGGCACCCGCGTGCCGGTGAGCTGGACCAGCCCCGCATGGATGCTGCTCGGGTCGCTCGGGCTGTTCGGGCTCGCGGCCCTGGTGACCTTCGCCCGGCAGGACAGCATCGTCTTCTGCCCCATCTGGCTCGGCGTCATCGGAGTGTTCGGCCTGGTCATGGTGTGGCACGTGTACCGCGGCAGCACCGCAGAGGCCACCAGGGCCGCCACCGCGGGCTCGGAGGGCTCGGAGGGCCGGGCGGGCGAAGAGACCGGCCAGTTGCTGGCCAGCCAGCGCAGGTTCCTCCAGGACGCCGCGCATCAGCTCAGGACGCCGATCACCATCGCCCTGGGCCACGCCGAGCTGCTGGCGTCCGAGCTGGCCGGGCATCGCGAACAGCAGGACATATACGTGGTGCTCGGCGAGCTGACCCGGCTGAAGAGCCTGAGCGACCGCCTGCTCCTGATCGCCGCGTCCCAGGACCCCGAATTCCTCACCCTGGCGCCGGTCGCCCTGGACGGCTTCCTCGCGGAGGCGCTGTGGCGCTGGCGGCCCACGGCGCGCCGGGTCTGGACGACCGGGCAGCTCGACGCGGTGACGGTGCACGCCGACCGCGAGCGCCTCGAGCTGGCCGTGGACGCGCTGCTGGAGAACGCCGTCCAGCACACCGGCCCCGGCGACACGATCAGGCTCTCCGTACTGCGCGACGACCAGGCCGGGTCGGCCCGCCTGATGATCGAGGACTCCGGGGAAGGCATCCCGGCCGCCGACATCGATTCCGTCTTCGAGCGGTTCCGGAGCGGACCGGGACGGGGCGGACCCCGCGGAACCGGGCTCGGGCTGACGCTGGTCCGCGCGGTCGCGCTCGGGCACGGCGGGGAGACGCGGGTACGCAGCGCCCCCGGCGCGGGCAGCACGTTCGAGCTCGTCCTCCCGACGGCAGTACCGACCGCCCAGCGGATCCTGACCGCCTGGCGGTCCACGCGGACGGCCGCCCCGAGCGGAGGGACCGAGCCCGCCGCCGAGCCTGCCGGGGCCGGCATCCCCGAAGGCGCCGGACAAGGCGCCGGTCGCTGGTGGCCCGGCGGTAAGCGGCCGCGCCCGGCCGTCGTGGTCGCGGCCGGGGTGTGCGCCGCCGTCATTGCCACGGTCATCACGATCGACAGCACCACCCACCACGGCACTCCCGTCGCTGCGCCGCTGGCCCCGGCCTTCACGCTGCCGTCTCTGCGCGATCCGGCGGACACGGTGTCGCTGAGCGCTTACCGCGGGGTCCCGGTGATCGTGAACTTCTTTGCCTCGTGGTGCGGGCCGTGCGAGCGAGAGACACCGCTGCTGGCCACCTACTACCGTTCGCTGGCGGGGAAAACCGTGATCATCGGCGTGGACGCGGACGACAGCGCCCCGGCGGCCCGCCGTTTTGTGACCGATGACAAGGTCATGTACCCGATCGGATTCGAGACCACGGCCGCGGTGGCGGACGCGTACGGCGTGAGCGCGACCGGGATCCCGGAAACCTTCTTCCTGAACGCGGAGCACCACATCGTCAAGCGCATCCTCGGCGACGTGACGATGCGGGAACTGACCGAAGGCACCGCGCTGATGGACGGCCACCACGTGACCGGCCCGGCGCCCGCCGCAGACGGCTACCAGAATCGAGGCTGAGCACGGTGCAGTCACCTCCGCGGACGGATCCGCCGCACGTAGCGCTCCGGCAGGCCGCCTGGCCAACGCGGCGAGCGCCGCGGCTGCTCTACGTCGCGGTGGCGCTGCTGCTGGTGTTCGGCGCGACCGTGGCTCTCGTGCACCGGCCCTCGACGGCGCAGCGCGCATCCGATCTGCGGGGATTCCTGCACGACATGACGACCGCAATCCAGTCGTGCGCGGGCGGGGTCAGCGAGTCGCTGACCGCCCTCCATGGCATCGAGTCCGGGTCCAGCCACCAGGTCACGGACGCGATCGGCGTCGCCCAGGACGGCGCGAGCAACTGCTCGCTGGCCAACAGCATGTCGATCGACGACCTGTCCTCCTACCAGGTGACCGAATCCCTGGCGAGCTTCCACCTGGCCACCGTGGTCGAGGGGCTCGTGACCTGGGCGCAGCCGGACGCCGTGAACGTGCAGACGGATATCGCGGACGTGCTGGCCGCCCGCACGCCGCAGGCCAGGAGCAAAGCCCAGGCGGCGCTCGATCAGGCGCTGCGGGCACTGAACGCGCAGCGCGCGTCCGTGGATGCTGTGATGCAGCACGCGATCACGTCGACCTCGGCGCACGCCTCACCCCCGACGCTGCCCGGATGAGGGCCCACCAGGGGAACGGTGAACCATGCCGGGCATGAACTCCGGCCTGAACAGCGACAATCCGACGGTGGTGGCCGCGTTCCGTAGTGCCCTGCTGCACCAGGGGATCATCGTGCTGGTCATCTTCGGGGTACTCGCGGTGGCCTGGCTCGCGATCCGGGAATGGTCACCGGGCCCCCGCCGCGGCCCTGCCAGAAACCGCGGCCCGGCCCGCCTCGCGACGGCCGAGCCGGCCGGGCGTCAGCTGCTGCGGACCGGCTTCGGGATCCTGTGGATTGTCGACGGCCTGCTGCAGGCCCAGCCGGCCATGGCGGCCGGCCTTCCCTCGCAGGTCATCAAGCCGGCCGCGGCGAGCTCCCCCGGCTGGGTGCAGCACATCGTGAACTGGGCGGGCACGAGCTGGTCCTACCATCCGATCCAGGCCGGCGCCGCGGCGGTCTGGATCCAGGTCGGGATCGGCGTCTGGCTGATCGCCGCGCCGCGCGGGCCGTGGTCCAGGCTCGCCGGTCTGGCCAGCGTCGGGTGGGGCCTGGTGGTGTGGGTGTTCGGCGAGGCCTTCGGCGGCATCTTCGCCCCCGGCCTGACCTGGCTATTCGGCGCCCCCGGGGCCGTGGTGTTCTACTGTGCCGCGGGCGCGCTGATCGCCGGGCCCGAGCGCGGCTGGCGGACCGCGCAGCTGGGCCGGACGATCCTGTCGGTCCTGGGCCTGTTCTTCATCGGCATGGCCGTGCTGCAGGCGTGGCCGGGCCGCGGTTTCTGGCAGGGCCACGGCAGCGGCGGCACGCTCACCGGCATGGTCAGGTCCATGGCCGCCACCCCGCAGCCTTCGCTGCTGGCCGGATGGGTCAGCAGCTTCGCGTCCTTCACCGCGGCGCACGGATTCGCGGTCAACCTGTTCGCCGTGGTCGCGCTGGCGGTGACCGGAACGGGCCTGCTGACCGCGGGCGGAGGGCGGCCGGGTCTGCTGCGCCTCACGATCGGTGTCACGGTCGGGCTCTGCCTCGCCGACTGGGTGCTGATCGAGGACTTCGGCTTCTTCGGCGGCCTGGGTACCGACCCCAACAGCATGATCCCGATGGCATTGGTGGTGGTGGCGGGCTACCTGGCGCTGACCCGCCCCGTCCCGGCCGCTGTCCCGGCCGCTGTCCCGGCCGCTGGAGCAGATCCACCGGAGCCGAGGCGACGTGACCAGCTGCGGCCCGTCCGCCTGGCGCGCGCGTTCGGCGCGGCCAGTACCGGGGCGGTCCTGGCGATCTGGGCGGTGGCGATCATCGCGGTGGGCGCGGCGCCGATGGCGATGGCCCAGACCAGCCGCAACGCCGACCCGATCCTCGCCCAGGCGATCGACGGCAACGCCGCCCCGCTGGACTTCACGGCGCCCGCGTTCGCGCTGACCGACCAGTACGGCAGGCGGGCCAGCCTGGCGGCCCTGCGCGGCAAGGTGGTGCTGCTCACCTTCCTCGACCCGGTCTGCACCAGCGACTGCCCGGTGATCGCCCAGGAGTTCCGCCAGGCCGACCAGATGCTCGGCCGGGCGTCCCGGGGCGTCGAGCTGGTCGCGATCGTGGCCAACCCGCTGTACCGGTCCGTCGGCTACGTCCAGGCGTTCGACCGCCAGGAACGCCTCACCGCGCTGGCGAACTGGCACTTCCTCACCGGGAGCCTGCCCCAGCTGCAGCAGGTCTGGAAGAACTACGGCGTCCAGGCCCAGATCCTGCCGGCCGGCGGGATGATCGCCCACAGCGACGTCGCGTTCGTCATCGACGGAGGCGGGCACACCCGGACGGAGCTCGACTTCGATCCGGGGCCCGGCACGGCCAGCACCGAGTCGTCGTTCGCCGCCGAGCTGACCAGCGCGGCCCAGCGGACGCTGAAGCAGTCATGAGCGCGCCACTACCATCCAGGAATCGGCCCGCCGCGGTGCGCGCCGGAGCCGTCATCGCCGTGGCCTGCGCGCTGGCCGCGGGCTGCGGTACCACGCCGGCGGCCAGCTCCGGACCCACGGCGGTTCCGGCCACTGGCTCCCCCCTGCCCTCGCTGGCCCCGCTGGCCACGTCCTTCGCCGGCTCCGCGGGAGCCGGGCAGACGATCGTGCCGATGGGCGGGCCGGCGGCCGAGGAGGACAACTTCTGGGAGCTGTTCGTCCGCCCGGCGGGGAGCGCGCAGTGGCGGCTGGCCACCCCGGCCGGGGTGGCGGACAACGGCGGCCTCGAGGTCGCCGGAACCGGAGGGTCACTGGTCACCGGGTTCCGGCCGAGTCAGGATCTAACGTTTTCTCCGCTGGCCGTGACCAGCGACGACGGCAACAGCTGGTCCCCGGCCGGTCCGGTGAACCCTGGCCTCGCCGCCGCGCCCGATGCCCTGGCGGCCGGGCCTGGCGGCCGCCTCATGGCGCTGACCACCGACGGGAGGGTCGAGCTCGGCACGGGCGCCGGGACGGCATGGACGCCCCTGTCCAGCACCGGCGCGCTGGCCACCACGCCGGCGGGCAGGTCCTGCGGTCTGACCGGCCTCACCGGAGCCACGTTCGGCAGCTCTGGTTTCCCGATACTGGCCGGTGACTGCAGCCGGCCGGGAACCGTGGGCATCCTCGCCGACCACGCCGGCACCTGGCGCTCGGCAGGACCGGTGCTGTCCGGGTCGCTGTCCCGCGAGGACATCGGCGTGCTCCGGCTGACCACGACCGGGGCCGGCCACGGCGTCATGGCGCTGCTGCGCGCTGGGTCCGGCCCGGATACCAGCCTCGTGGCCGCCTGGTCGGGCGGCAGCGGCCCGTGGACCCTGTCGGCTCCGCTGCGCATCGGCGCAGGCCAGCTCCTATCCACATCGGTCGGCCCGAGCGGGGCGATCGGGATCATCCTGAACGGACGTCATGCAGAGTCTCTCGGGGGGGCGGGGGCATCGTGGCGCGCGCTCCCGGCGCTGCCCGCCGCGGCGGCCACCCTGGCCCTCGGGCCCGGCGGGCGCGTCGACGCGATCGCAGCCCACGGCGGCGTGTTCACGGACTGGCGGCTCACCCCGGGCATGTCCGGGAAGGCCCGGGCGGGGACGGCCCGATGGAGCCTGGCGCAGACCCTCCACGTCACCATCCCCTACGGTTCGTCGGGCTAGGCGGCCATGAGCTACCTCATCGATCACTGGTCATTCGACCCGTTCCTGATCGTCGCGATCGTCCTGGCCGGATGGCACGAGATCGGCCTCGCCCGGCTGGCGCGGCGTTCCCGCCCGGAGCGCACCCGGGAGCGCAGGCGGCGCTCGGTCTGGTTCTACGCCGGGCTGGTGACGCTGCTTCTCGCGGTGGAGTCGCCGGTCGACTACTGGGCCGACGACTACTTCTTCGTGCACATGATCCAGCACCTGCTGCTGATGTTCGTCGCGCCGACCCTGATCGTGGCGGGGGCGCCGTGGCAGCCACTGCTGGACGGCCTGCCCGGGCGGGCGGGCCGCAGTGCGACGGCCGGGGTGATGCGCGGAGCCTGGTCACGGCCGCTGCGCGCGGTCGCCGGCTGGCTGCTGCGCCCGTGGGTATCGGTGACCGCGTTCAGCGCCGTGATGCTGGTCTGGCATATCCCCGCGCTGTTCGACCTCGCGGAGAACAACCAGGCCGTGCACATCTGGCTGATGCACTCCAGCCTGTTCCTGGTGGGCGTGCTGTTCTGGCTGCAGTTCATCCCGTCTCCCCCGTTCCGGATGCGGATGCCTCCCGTCTCGCAGGCGGTGGCGCTGGTCGCCACGAACGTGATCATGTGGATCCTGGCCATGTCGATGAGCGTCCTCGCCAGCGCCGCCTGGTATCCGGTCTACAACCACATCCCCGGGGTCACCCTCCCGCCGTTCGCCGATCAGCAGATCGGCGCCGGAATCCTCTGGGTGTGCGGGGATTTCTGGGCCATCCCCTGCCTGATCGTGGTGGTCCGCCGCATCATCAGCGCCGACGGCGGCGTGGGGCCGGCGGTGGACCGGATACTCGGCCGCCAAACCGCCGACGCGACCGGCACCGCCGTCACCGGGTGGGTGAGCCGGGCCAGGCGCTGAGCCGCCATCGTGACGCTCGCGTGCAACTGCTCGCGTACAACTGGCGCGCGCCACCAGCGCGGTCCCGCTCAACGCCGCGCGGCTGCTGCGCGTGGAACTTCGCCGCAACGCGATGCCATGGATGTTGCCGCTGATCGCCGCGCTGTTCTGGTTCGACTCCTACCGGCCCAGCACCGGCACGGCGCAGCTGTATGTGCTGCGCACGTTCTGGAACATGGGCCAGGGGCACACGATCGTCGACTTCGGGCCGTTCGTGGCCGCCGTGGCCGCCTGGATGGGATCGCGGGACGGCCGCCGCGGCCTGGCCGACCTGGTGACCGCGACCGCCCGGCCGCGCTGGGCGGCCCATCTCGCCACCTGGGCCGCGACCGCGATCTGGGCGGTAGCGGCCTACCTGGTCTTCGTGGGCGCCATGTTCGCGGTGTACGCCCACCAGGGCGTCGGGGGCACGCCACCGTGGTGGTGGGTCGTCGTCGGCGCCACGGCGGTGGCCGCGTTCTGCGCCGTAGGGTTCGCCATCGGAGCCTACTGGCCGAGCCGGTTCGCCGCGCCGGTGGCCGCGTTCGGCGGGTTCCTGGCGATGGTCCTGTCGTCCCAGACCGGGTTCCGCGACACCAGCGGGTGGGCGCTGATCCTGCCGACCAACTCCAACGGCAACTTCCAGGCCGACTCCGGGATCTTTTACCCCTGGCTGCCGGACCTGCCGATCGCCCGGATCCTGTTCCTGGCCGGGATCGCCGTCGCGGCACTGGGCCTGACCGGGCTGCCCGGCCGGGCCGGCGGCCGGTGGCTGCGCCGCGCCGCCGCGGTCGTCACGCTCGCCGGTGTGGCGTCGGCGGGGACCGCCGCCGGGCTGACCAGCGGCGCCCGGCTATCAGCAAACGGCTTGATTATCCCCGCCCTGCACGACGCCGCGAACGACGCGCCGATTACGTACGCTCCCGCCTGCGGCCGCGCCGCCGGGATCCCGGTGTGCCTGAACCCGGCCTACCGCCGGTGGCTGCCGGACGTGACCGCCGCGCTGGCGCCGGTGCTCGCCGAGGTGGCCGGCCTGCCCGGGGCGCCCGCGCGTGCCACCCAAGTCGCCGCGGCCTACCCCACCGGTGCAGGCGGGCCTCCGCAGGCGATAACGGTTGGCGGCCACCCGCCGGTGCTCCGCATGTCGCTCGGCTTGCTCAACATGCCGGGATCGTGTGGTTCTTGCGACGGGCCCGTGGCCACGGAACAGTTCGCCGGCCAGATGCGGCTGCTGTTCGCCCACGCCTTCGTCGGCGCGGGCAACGGCTCCGGCAGCCCGGTACAGCAGGCCGTGCAGGCAGCGCTGCTGCAAGCGGCCGGGATACCGTTCGCCGCACAGCCCAAGCTGATGGCCACCGCCGAGAACTTCCCGGAACCCGCGCCGGGACCGGCGACCGGGCCGGTCTACGCGGCGGCCGGGCGGCTGGCTGGCCTGCCGGCCGCGGCCCGGGACGCCTGGCTCGCCGCTCATCTGGCCGCGCTGCGGGCCGGCCGGCTCACCCTGGGGGAATTGCCATGACCACTGCAGGCCTGCACCGGCCGGCGCCGGGAAGCGTCCCGCCGCCGGCGGCCGAGACCGGGGCCGCGGCGGTGATCGCGGTCACCACCTACGGGCCGTTCGGGGAGCCGGAACGGGCCGTAGGACGGTGGCTGCCCTGGCTGCGGCTGGGTGCGGCCGTGGCGCTCAGCACCGTCGCGTTCGGCGCGCTGGCCGCCGGGGCCGCGGCGGGCGGGATGCCGGGCGGGACCCTCGCCCTGCTCCGCGACCTCGGTGGCGTGGCCGGCATCGGCCTGCTGTCGGCGGCCGTCCTCGGCGGCGCATCCGCCTGGACCGGCCCGATGGCCTTCATGGTGGTCACCGAAGGCGCGCTCGCTCCTCGGCGCCCGTGACTCTAACCGCCGCCCCGCCCCCGAGTGAGCTGCCGGGACCGCCTCACCCCAGTCTCCCGGGT
>PLRW01000151.1 GCA_003164955.1 Actinomycetota bacterium | reverse complement strand
CTCCACGCTGGGCCGCTGGGAGATCTGATCGACGCGGCCAACGACGTCGGCACCGGGACCAGCAAAGCCAACACCGCGATCCTGCACACCGGCTTCGACGCCCCGCCGGGCAGCCTGGAGGCGCGCCTGCTCCGCCGGGGCAGCGCCCTGCTGCACGACTACGCGCGGCACACCGGGATTCCGGTCGAGCGGACCGGGGCGCTGCTCGTCGCGTGGAACGCCGAGGAGCAGGCCGCTCTGCCCGGCATCGAGGACAAGGCCCGGCGCAACGGGTACACGGCGGTCCGCCCGGTGGGCCCGGCCGAGCTGTACCGGCGGGAACCGCACCTGGGACCGGGGGCGACGGGTGCGCTGGAGATCCCGGACGAGAGCATCATCTGCCCGTGGACGACACCGCTCGCCTACGCGACCGAAGCGGTCCGCGCGGGGGTCCGGCTGCTGCTGGGCCACCGCGTCACCGGGGTGAGCGTCACCGGGGCCAGCGTCACCGGGGCCAGCGTCAGCGGGATCGGGCAGGTCCCGGGGGCCGGAGCCGCCGGGGTCAGTGGCGGCGCGGGGAAGTACACGGGCGAGTACCGGCTGACCCTGGCCCCCGCCGGGCCGGCGACGGCGCGGATCACGTCCGCGCTGCGGTGCCGCTGGGTGGTGAACGCGGCCGGGCTGCACAGCGACACCATCGACCGGATGTTCGCCCCCGAAGGGTTCACGATCCGGCCGCGGCGCGGTGAGCTGATCGTCCTGGACAAGCTGGCCCGGCCGCTGCTGGGCTCCATCCTGCTGCCGGTGCCGACCGCACGGACCAAGGGCGTCCTCGTCGCGCCGACCGTGTACGGGAACGTGCTGATCGGGCCGACCGCCGACGACACCGGGGACCGGTCCGACGTGGCCACCACGGCCACCGGCCTCACCGCCGTCCTCGCGGCCGGGCACCGGATCGTGCCGTCGCTGGCCGCCGAAGAAGTCACCGCGACCTACGCGGGACTGCGCGCGGCCACCGAGCACCGCGACTACCAGATCCACATCGACCCGGACCGCCGGTACGCGCGCGTCGCCGGGATCCGCTCCACGGGCCTGTCCGCCTCGCTCGGCATCGCCGAATACGTGGCCGGCCAGCTCGGCGACGCCGGCCTGCCGCTGCGCGAACGGGACGTGCCCGCTCCGCCCGTCATGCCCCGCATTGGGGAGGCGGGCGTCCGCCCCTACCAGGACCCCGACCGGATCGCGGCGGACCCGCAGTACGGCCTGATCGTCTGCCACTGCGAGCGGGTCAGCCGCGGCGAGATCAGGGACGCCCTGGCCAGCGTCATACCACCGGCGGACGTGTCCGGGCTGAGCCGCAGAACTCGTGCTCTTAACGGACGCTGCCAGGGCTTCTACTGCGGTGCGGCGATCTCCCGCCTGCTCGCCGGGCACCATCCCCGTCCCTCGGGTCACCCGGCGCCGGGGCCGTCCTCCGCGTCCGCCCAGGAACCGGCGTGAACTCCTCCGCGCCTGCCCCGGAGTCCTCCGCGCGCGTCCCGCGAACCGGCGTGAACTCCTCCGCGCCTGCCCCGGAGTCCTCCGCGTCCGCCCAGGAACCGGCGTGAACGTCGGCGTGCTGATCGTCGGTGCGGGGCCCGCGGGCCTCGCGGCCGCGGTCGAGCTGCGCAGGCTGGGCGCCGGGTCCGTGCTGGTCGCCGACCGGGAGGAGACGCCCGGCGGCGTGCCCCGGCACTGCGCGCACACCGGCTTCGGCCTGCGTGACCTGCACCGGGTCATGACCGGGCCCGGCTACGCCCGGCACTACGCGGCCGCGGCCGCCGCGGCGGGCGCCGACGTCCGCACGGTCACCACGGTGACCGGCTGGGACCGCGAGCGCACGGTCACGATGACCAGTCCCCGCGGCGTCGAGACGGTCCGCGCGGGCGCGATCCTGCTGGCTACCGGATGCCGGGAACGGCCCCGGGCGGCCCGCCTGATCCCGGGCGGCCGGCCGCCCGGCGTCATGACGACCGGCGAGCTTCAGCAGCGCGTATACCTGAACGGCGAGCGATTCGGTGGCCGCGCGGTCGTCGTGGGGGCGGAGCACGTCAGCTTCTCCGCGATGGTGACGCTGGCGCACGCCGGCGCGCAGGTCGCCGGCCTGGTCACCGAATATCCCCGGAGCCAGAGCTTCGCTGCGTTCTCGCTGGCCGCGTCGCTGCGCTGGCACGTCCCGGTGTGGACCTCGACCGCCGTGACCCGCGTCGTCGGCCTCGACCGGCTGGCTGGCGTTGACCTCGCCCGGGTCGGCGTCGCTGAGACTGGCCTCGACCTCGACCTCGACCTCGCCGGGGCCGCCGGGGCCGCCGGCGGGGCTGGCGCCGGGCCGGCGGGGGAGCGGGGCGGCGGGGCGGCCGGGGAGCGGGGCGGCGGGGCGCGGTTCGTCCCCTGTGATCTCCTCGTCTTCACCGGCGACTGGATCCCCGATCACGAACTGGCCCGGCGCACCGGCGCCGATATCGACCCGGGGACGCGCGGCCCGGCGGTCGACACCGCGCTCGAGACGTCCCTCCCGATGGTCTTCGCCGCCGGCAACCTGGTGCACGCCGCGGAAACTGCCGACGTCGCCGCGGCCGGCGGCCGGCACGCGGCCCGCCAGATCGTGGCCGCTCTCATGGCCGGGCCGGCTCTGGAGGGCGTGGCCGGGCCGGCTCTGGAGGGCGCCCTGAGCACGGCCCCCGAGCTCGCGGCCACTCTCCAGGGGAGTCTCCACGGGAGCCCTGGCCCGGTGGCCGGGGCGCGCATCCCGCTGATCGCCGGAGCGCCGCTTACCTGGGTCTTCCCGAACGCCCTGCGGATCGGTGGGCCTCAGCCGCCGCGCGGCCGGTTCCTGCTCCGCACCGCGGAGTTCGGGTCCCCGGGTCACTTCGAGGTCCGCCAGGATGGCCGCGTTCTCGCCCGCATCCGGCACGGCCGCCTCGTCCCGGGCCGTTCCGTCTCGCTCACCGCCGCCTGGGCCACCCGCGCCGCCCCGGCCGCCGGCCCGGTCCGGATCGCCCTGGCCTGAACGGGCCGAACCTGACGCGGACGCAGCGTGTCAGGTCACCGCCACCAGCAGATCCTCCCCGCTTGACGGGCGAAGGCCGTCGGCCCGCCCGGCGAAGTAGCGCTCGGCGAGCGAAGTTCCCGGCACATGCCGGGCGCCTGTGAATCCCGCTTCGCGGGCCAGGGCCGGCATTTCCGGCGGGGTGCAGAAGCTGATGAACGGCGTTCCGGCGGCTCGCGCACCGCTCTGGGCCGCCTGGAGTCCAGGCCGATCGGCGTCGTCGAGGAGTTCGGCCGGCAACAGGAACGTCATGGCAAGAGTCGAGGCGGGGGCGAGCCCGGCGATCTGGCGCAGGGTGGCCGCAGTGGCCTCTTTGCCGGCCCGCCTGCGGCCATCAGGTGCCCGGCGCGCCGGTTCTACTTATCCTCGGGCTGGCTGGCCGGTTCCTGCCCGGTTTCCTTGCCTGCGCTCGCGCGGCGGCGGATGTCTTCGAGGCTGTCGCGGAGGGCCAGCCAGACGCGGCCGAGACTGGCGCTCTCGGGCAGGCCGCCGGGGATGGTCCCGGCGTTCCCGGCCTGGTCCCCGAGAGCACCGGCCGCAGCCTGGGCGAGGCTGATCAGGGCCGGATCGGTCGTCTCGAGGGTGAGGCTGCCGTCGGCGGCGCGGACCAGCATCTGGCGCCGGCCTCTTTCCTCGGGCTGCTCGTCGCTGGTGCCGGTGATGTCCGCGTTGCGCAGTGCTTGCCGGGCCTGCTCCAGATCGACGCCGAGCGCGGTGAGCGTCCTGGCGGCGGCCGTGTCGGGGTCGGCCAGGGTGGCGAGCAGCAGGTGATGCGAGCCGACGGGATGACCCCCGGCGAGTCTGGCCGCTTCGCCCAGGCTGGTCTCTGCCGCCGGCGTGGCGGGCAGGTCCTCCGGCTCGAGCGCTTCGCCGGCGAGGCCGGCCTTGCGGGCGAAGCGTATTCGGCGGTGCCCCTGCGGGGTCTGCGCCGTGGGCAGCAGGTCGAGCACGGCCTCGCGGACCGCCGTCATGTCGGCGCCGTATGCCGCCATGACCTCCGCGCCCGCTCCGCCGGCCTCCCGCGCCACGCCCAGCACGATGTGCTCGGTGCCGATGTAGTTGTGCCCCAGTGCGAGCGCCTCGCGGAGCGCGAGTTCGAGGACCTTCTTCGCCCGCGGGGTGAAGGGAATTCGCCCTTTTAGCGGGCCTTTCCCGATGCCGACCCGGGCGATGACGTCCGCACGCGCGCCGGCCAGCGACATCCCGAAGCGGGCCAGAGCCAGGCCGGCTATGCCGTCGGACTCATGGAGCAGCCCGAGCAGCAGGTGCTCGGTGCCGATGTAGTTGTGCTGCAGCCCGCGGGCTTCGTCCTGGGCATGGACGATGACACGGCGGGCCCGGTCGGTGAATCGCTCAAACATGAAGCTACCGTGCATCTGTAGTTGAACCCTGTCAATACCATGCTATTAATAGGGTATGGGCGCTACTGACGAAGGCATGGAGTGGGAGGACCGGCTCGACGTCTGGGAGCTCGAGCTCGAGCTGACCGCACAGCTGGAAGGGTCGAACTGGGTGACCCTTGACCGGGCGGCCGCCGATACCGGCGCGTCCCGTGCCGTCCTGCGGAGCTGGTACCGGACCGGTCAGATCCCGTCCCGCCTGGTCGATGGCCCGCATGGCCCGCAGCGGCTGGTCCCGCTCGCGCTTGTCGCAGCCCGGGCCGAGGCCTCACCGCGGCTGCGGCGGACGGCCGAGCGGCGGCTCGCCGACCAGGCCGAGCTGGAGATCCTCCGGCACCGCATCGACCAGCTGGAGCTCCGGCTCGCCGCTCTGGAGCAGCGGCCGCCGAATGCGCCCCAGCGTCCCGTGATCAGCGCAGGCGAATAAGGCGGTACCGGCCCCGGGGACACCAGCACCTGGCCCGCGAGCGCGGGAAGCNNAGCGGTCAGCGGCTCGCCCGCGAGCGGTCAGCGGGCCCGCCCGCGGAGGCGGGGGGCCACCGGATGGGCGGGCAGTCTCTGGAAGGCGCTGACCGGCAGGTCAGCGATGAGCGCCATCAGTTCGGCGAAATAGCGGGAGACAAAGACCTGCCCCAGCCGCTGGTCAAACTCCTCCATGGTCAGCCTGCCCTCGGTAAAGGCTGCCTTGAGGATCTCGGCTACCCGATCATGGTCCGCCGATGACGCCCGCATCTGGGCATAACTTTCGGCCGCCATCCCTCATCCCAGCCCGATCGTCATCTGGGCCTCCCGTCGCGCCAGTGAATTCCAGCATAGATTCACGGGCCAAAGCACCCGCGCCCGCATACCAGCGGATCTGTGACGACTTTTCCGCACTCTGTGCGGAAAAGTCGTCACAAATGCGGGAACTCTCCCCGGGGGAACGCGGCCGGTCTCGTAGGCGATCATCAGCGCGAACTCGCGGATCAGGTGGCGGGTGATCCCGGGGACCTGATGGCTGGCGCCCCGTCCTCCCGTGTCCCGGCCGGAGAAGCCGGGCCCTGGGGTACGGGCGTTAACGGGAGGAGGTCTGGTGGTATCTGGACTTCGCGGTGGAGGATCTTGCCGGTGGGCCCCTTGGGCAGCTCGCGGACGAGCCAGATGTGGCGCGGGTACTTGTAGGCCGCCACCCGTTCCCTGGCGAACGCGCGCAGCTCCGCCGGGGTCGCGGTCGCTCCCGGCTTGAGCTGGACGGCGGCGCCGATTTCCTCGCCCAGGTCGACGTGCGGGATGCCGATCACGGCGACCTCGGCGACGGCCTGATGCTCGTGCAGGGCCTCCTCGACCTCGCGCGGGTATACGTTGTACCCGCCGCGGATGATCAAGTCCTTCTGGCGGCCCACGATGAAGAAATAACCGTCGTCGTCGACCCTCGCCAGGTCGCCGGTCCGGAACCAGCCGTCCGGGATCGCCTCCGCGGTGGCATCGGGCTTACCCCAGTAGCTTTTCATGACGTTGTGCCCGCGGATGGCGATCTCACCGACGTCGCCGGCGGGCGCCTCGCGGCCGTCCATGTCCACGACCCGCATCTGGGTCCCCTCGAGCGGCGTGCCGATCGACCCGGGCTTGCGTACCCGGTCCGGGTGGTTGAAGGAGGCGAGGGGCGAGGTTTCCGACAGTCCGTAAGCTTCCAGGATCATGCACCCGAACGTCTGCTCGAATCCGCGCAGGATCTCCAGCGGCAGTGAGGCGCCACCCGAGATGCAGGTGCGCAGCGACGAGGTGTCGGCGCTGGCGTGGGCCCGGTGGTGCAGCATCGCGGCATACATCGTCGGCACCCCCTCGAAGATGGTCACCTTGTCGCGCCCGATGATGTCGAGGCACTGGCCAGCGTCAAACCTGGGCAGCAGGGTCAGCGTGCCGCCGGTGGCGATCGTCGCGTTCAGGCTGCACGTCAGCCCGAAGACGTGGAACAGCGGCAGGCACCCCATGGTCACGTCGCCCGGCCCGGCGTTCAGCATGGTGGCGGCCGCAAGCTCGGCGTTGCGGGTCAGGTTCGCGTGGGTGAGCTCGGCGCCCTTGGGCTTGCCGGTAGTTCCCGACGTATAGAGGATCACGGCGTCATCTTCGGCGGCATGATCAGCCGTCGCGCTCGCCGGGGTGATACCGGTGAGCAGTGCGCCCATGTCGGGCTGATCGACCTCGAGGATCTGCGTGCCCGTCCCGGCGGCGCCCTTGGCTGCTTCCACCGCCGCTTCGTGCCAGGCGAGGAGAACTTTGGCCCCGGAATCGCCGAGGTAGTAGGCGATCTCGCGGTTCTTCAGCATCGGGTTCATCGGCACGACGGTGGCGCCGGCGGCGAGCGCGCCGTAGAAGGCAATCGGGAAGGCGGCCACGTTCGGCAGCATGATGCCGACCCGGTCACCGGGCGTTACGCCCAGCGACGTCAGCAGCGACGCCACGCGGCAGGCGGACTCCCTGAGCTGCGCGTAGGTCAGCACCAGGTCGTCCTGGCGAATAGCCGGGTGCTCGCTATGGTCGGTGGCCGTTTTATCGAGCATGGAACTTAGATCCGCCATGACGCCCTCCAGCAGGGTGGCGGTCTCACATCGCCACGCTGAGCCCATCCTGCTTCCGGCAGGCCACGATGGGAGCTGTCCTCTGTCATGTCAGCTAGGGACGTTTGCCCTTAACCGCGTGTTTGCCGTGACCATACCGGTGGCCAGGCCCCGACGGCCGCTCAGCCCGGGCCGGTACTCGCGCACCGGACCTCCTGCGCGCTCCGCCACGGTCCCACCGGGCGATCCATCAACGAGATCCTGCACGCCGTCGTCTGGAAGGGTGACGACAACAGTCAGGAGATCAGTTGGACCGGGAACAGGTGCGTGCTTTTGAGGCGTTCGTCCACGAGTCCGGTGATGCGCTGCTGAGGATGGCAACGCTGCTTACTTCCGACCGGCACGTTGCTGAGGACGTCTATCAGGAGACGCTGCACCGCCTCTTCATGCGCTGGTCACGGGTGGACAGCCCCCGGGCGTTCTGCCGCCGGGTGATGCACAACATCGTTATCGACCGGGCGAGGGCGCAGCAACGGCGGCCCCGCGAGCTCCAACTGCGCGACAACTACGACGGCAAGGACCCGCGGTCGGGCGATCCGGTCTCAGCAGCCGAACTGCGGCCGACCGTACTGGCCGCATTGGACACCCTCCCCGTTCAGCAGCGCGCGATCGTCGTAGCGGTCAAGACCGGCACCACGGACAAGACCGGCCGGTCGGCCATCGAGATCAGCCGGTACGACGGCGTCGCCGGCGAAGAATCCGAAACCTTCGAAAGCCCCAGCACGGGCGCCGTGCTCGAGCAGGCCTTCAGCGATGTCGGCACCGACGTGTACGCGGCGGTCACCGGCTACGCCACCCTTCCCGCCAACCCCTACAGCGGCGGCTGAGGCCACCGCGGATGGCCCGGCCCCCGGTGATCCGGCCGGCCGCAGGCAGCTGTACGCCTCGCCCGTGGCCGGCCGTACGCGTCCTGAACCCCTGACGGCAGGACGCGAACGGTCGTCAGGCGGCCGCGGTCCGGGAGGATAGGGCCGTCTCGAGGGCTCTGAAGCCGATGTGAGGATCGACGATGCCGTGGTAGATGGGGGGAATGGGCCGGTCGACCCCGAAGAGCGTGTAGACGGCGTACATGGCCCCGTGGACGGAATACTCCACGGTGAAGACGACGTCCCCGGGGATCTCGGTGAACTGGCCGAGGAACGCGAAGTTGGCCGAGCCCGCGGGCACGACCAGCGGGCGGTCGCCGGGTGCGCGGGCCGCGAACAGGCTGGAGGCGTAGGGCATCATCACGGTGGTGATCTCGGTCGTGGCCAGGACGTGATCGAGGATGTCGCCGAAGCCGAGCTGATGCACGAGCTCGGTCAGGATCTCCCGCCCGGTGGCCCGGGACATCGGCTTGGCGACGTAATCCCCGTCGTGGTCGATCTCGAAGCCGTAGCCCCACAGCGTGTAGGTGCTCTCGGGCATGTGCGGGAAGTGGGGCTGGTGCGGGACCACGATCGACAGGTGCCAGCCGGACTCGATCCAGGTCATCAGCGCGCCGGTCCCGGGCTGGTTGCCGGTGTACGCGATGATCCGGTCCAGCAGCACCCGGTCGTGCATGGTCAGGGAGAACGACTCCCACTTGTGCTCGTCGATGTTGCCGTAGAAGGTCATCGGCCGCCCGAAATCGGGCTGCCGGGCGGCGATCCGCTCCCACAGTGACCATCCATGATCGGCGCGGTCGCGGACGAGCCGGGGAACGTCGTTCATGCCGCCGTACGTGGCGTCCGCGGTGATCGAGCCGAGCGTGAAGAAGGCCAGGTCGTCCTGGCCGAGGCCGATCGTCTCCGGGCCGCGGTCGGTCGCTATGTGCAGGGCCGTGGCTCGCCGGCTCGCGCCCTCGGCGGCGAAGTCGGCATCGACCACCCGGGTCCCGAAACGGACGTCGGCCCCTGCGGCCACCAGCCAGCGCTGCAGCGGGACCACCATCGAGTCGTACTGGTTGTACACGGTCCGGCGGACCCCGGAGAGGGTGTCGATACGGCTGAACTCCTGGACGAACCGAAGGAGATAGCGGCGCAGTTCGGCGGCGGAGTGCCACTTCTGGAAGGCGAACGTCGTCCGCCACAGCTGCCAGAAATTGGTCGTGAAGAAGTGGTCGCCCATCATCTCGTCGATCCGCCGGGTGCCGAGGACACGCTCGCCGGAGGCCAGGACGCGCGTCATCTCAAGGCGGTCGCGCGGGTTGAGCCCCAGGTGGCTGGCGTTGAGAATCCGGTGCGAGCCGTCGATCAGCCGGGCCCGCGCGCGGGTCTTCACCCGGTCGTTGAAGTCCCAGATCTCCTGCGTCACGCTCACGGCGGGGTCGGTGCGCGCGGGGATGCCCGAGAACAGATCCCAGGTGCACAGGTACACCTCCTCGGAGAGCATGCGCCCGCCGCGGGTGACATAGCCCGCCGCGGCGGTGGGCGACGCGCCGCCGTCGAGCGAGCCGCCGGCGACCGGGAGTTCCTCGAGAATGTGGACGTTGGCCCCGGGTACACCGGCGTCCCGGATCGCGAAGGCAGCGGCCGCCATCCCGGCGATTCCGCCGCCCACGATCCATAGGTGCGTACGGGATGCGTCGCGGCCCGCGACGGCCGCCGAATCTGCTGTGCCCATAGTGATTATCATCCTTGCCGACTACCCAAGGTTCCCTGCCGTGCGCGGGCGGGTATAGGGCCGGAAGGCCCACTGCCCTCGTGACGATCGGCCGCTCCGCCCCCGGTGCGCCGCATGATGACCTGAACTTACTACTGAGTAACATGTGCGGGTGGGGGGAGCCCTGATCGATCAAGAAGTCCCGCAGGTGCAGCGGCCCAGGCTGCGCGGCGCGCTGCACGCCGCCGTCTTCCCGCTGGCGGTCGCGGCCGGGGGCCTGATGGTGGCCCTGGCCCCGACCCGGCCGGCGAAGGCGTCGGCCGCGGTGTACGCGCTCACGTCGGTGCTGCTCTTCGGCGTGTCCGCGGCCTATCACCGGGGGCATTGGTCACCCCGGGCCCGGGACTTCCTGCACCGCTGCGACCACGCGAACATCTACCTGATCATCGCCGGCACCTATACGCCCTTCGCGGTGCTGGCCCTGCGCGGGAACGTCCGGCTGGCCGTGCTGGCGGCGATCTGGGGCGGCGCCGCCGCGGGCGTCGCGTTCCGCGTGATCTGGCTGGGCGCGCCGCGCTGGCTCTACACCTCGCTGTATATCGGCCTCGGCTGGATCGCGGTGTTCGTGCTGCCGCAACTGCTGCGCGGCGCCGGCCTGGCCCCGCTCATCCTCGTGCTCGCCGGCGGCCTGCTGTACAGCGCGGGCGGCGTCGTCTACGCCCTGCGCCGGCCGGACCCGTCCCCCCGCTGGTTCGGGTTCCACGAGGTGTTTCACGCGTTCACGGTGGCCGCCTACATCGCCCAGTACATCGCGGTCTCGCTGATCATCTACCGCGCGGGATAGCCTGACCGTCCCGCTCCGGCCGGGCGGATTGATAATTCGTAACGGACATACATCGAGAACTCCCTGGCCCGGGAGAACGCCACGGCCTGGTCAGTCACCGCCCTCCGGGCGCCCCGGTTCATCAGCCGCCCTGGGGCGGAGCCGGGGCAGCCAGGCCGGCACGGCGCGCCGGTACGCCTGGTACTCGGCTCCGAACTTGCGGGCCAGAATGGGCTCCTCGTAAAAGCGCACGGCGGCCGCCCCGACGCACCAGGCCACGGCCGTGTACGTGATCAGGCCGGGCGAGCCGAACAGCAGCGTCTGGCCCACGAGGATGGCCAGGAAGCCGACGTAGATGGGGTTGCGCACGTAGCGGTAGAACCCGCTCGTCACCAGGCGCGGCGGCGATGCCACCGGCACGGGGGTCCCGCCCGCCGTGAAGAAACCGGCGAACGAGTCCACTACCGGGATGAGCCCCGCGCAGATCAGCAGGAAACCCACGGCCCGCGCGATCCCCCAGTAGGGCAGCGGCTGGTGAAAGTGCCAGTCGTTCAGCAGGTACGGCAGCAGGCATCCGAACGTGCCCCCGGTCGCCACGAACCACGCCAGGCTGGTCGCCGCCGTTGCTGATCTGCGCATGAGTGCCTCCTCGAAAATTCAGCCGCCCGGTAAGCTGCGGCCGCCCGGGCGCAGCACGTACAGATTCGCCGCGTAACACAGCAGCGCGGCACCGGTCATCACCGACATCGCCATCGAGGCGGAACTGTCGCCGTTGCTCGTGAAGCTGATCCCGGTCACCGAGGCGAAGGCCAGCGCGAACAGGCCCACCGCCGACAAGGCGACGACCCCCCAGTGCCGGGTCATGATGGCCTGCACGAGCACGCCCAGCGCCCCCAGCCCGAGCAGCAGCCCGACCACCGCGTGCAGGCTGAGCGCCGCCGGGCCGTTCGAGACGGCGCGGCCCAGGCTGCCGCCGTGGTCGGCCTTGGGCACGGTGACGTACAGGTTGACGTACATGCCGATTCCGTACTCCAGCACGACGAGTACGAGGACCGCCAGGTTGCCGCGCCGCAGCCGGGACACCCCCGGTGCGGCCGCCGTGCGCACGGGCCGGGCAGTGGATTCCGCGTCCACGCTCATCTCATCTCTCCGTCCGTGGCGTTTTCCGTCGGCTGAGAGCCTGCGCCCGCCACTGAGAGTAGTAACGCTACCTGTAGCGTCGCTACTTATAGTCGTAGAGTAGCATCACTACACATGAGGGCGGAAGCGCTGAAGGGTCATCTGGACGGAATTCTGCTGGCGGTTCTGGAGCCGGGTCCGGGTCACGGTTACGCGATCATGGAGGCGCTGCGAGTACGCAGCGGCGGTCAGGTCGACCTGCCCACCGGGACGGTGTACCCGGCCTTGCACCGGCTGGAGCGGGCGGGCCTGGTTCAGGCGAGCTGGTCGGAAGCGGGCGGCCGCCGCCGGCGCGTCTACGAGCTGACCCCGGCGGGCCGGCGGGCCCTCGACACCGAGCGCACTACCTGGCAGGACTTCTCCGCGGCGGTCTCCGCCCTGCTTCATCCCGCGCCGGCGGCGGTGACGTCGCCGTGAACCGGCTGGGCACGCCCGCGTCAGTGCCCGCGTCAGTGCCGGCGTCAGTGCCGGCGCCGGCGGGGGAGCGTTACCTCGCCGAGGTCACGGCCCGGTTGCCCGGGCCGGCCAGTGCCCATTCCGGCATCGTGGCCGAGCTGCGCTGCGGCCTCCTGGACGCGACCGACAGCCACCGGTCCGCCGGGCTGGCGCCGGCCCAGGCGGCCGAGGCGGCGATCCGTGAGTTCGGCGACCCCGGTCAGGTGGCCGACGGCTTCCGGGCCGAGATCGCCGCCCGGCACGCGCGCCGCGTGGCGGTCATCCTGCTGGCCACCGGCCCGCTGGTTGGCCTGTTGTGGATCGGCACGGCCGCGGCCAGTCACCTCGCCCTCGGCCTCGCCTCAGCCTGGCCGTGGACGAGCCTGCCGGCCGGTCTTGCCGCGGGCATCCTGCTCGTCGCCGTCGCGGCCGCGCTCACTGCCTGGGCCGCGCTGTTCGGCATCGCCATGACCGGCCGGCTCACCCGCTGGCTGCCGGCCCGGCCGCGCCGGGCCCCTACCGCCGCCGCGGTCGCCGGGTTCGGCGCGGTGGGTGCGGACGCGCTCGGCCTCGCGCTGCTCGCGGCCGAGATCGCCGCCGCGCCGGGAAAGCTCTCTCCGGTCCTGGCCGCCGCGGCCGCGGCGGCCAGCGTGGCCCGGCTGCTGCTCGCCAGGCGCGCCGCGTACCGCTGCCTGGCGCTGCGCGCCAGCCTGGCCTGACCCGGCAGATGGCCGCAGCACCCCCCCGGGGAGGCCCGGGCATGCGAGTGAAACTCCGGGTCAAACCGGGGGCGTCCCGCGGTGCGGTTGGCGGCCGCCACGGGGACGCGCTGGTCGTGGCGGTCACCGCCCGGGCGGTCGAGGGTAAGGCCACCGAGGCGGTCCTGCGCGCGGTGGCGGACGCGTTCGCCGTGCCCCGCCGGGACGTCGTCCTCGTTACCGGCCGGACCAGCCGCGACAAGATCGTGGACATCAGCGGCGTGCCCGACGATCTCGGCCGCCGGCTGGCCACCCTCCTCGGCGGGTAGGCCACAATGGGCGCGTGAGCCTGAGTATCGATGAGATCCGCGCCGTCCCGAAGGTCCTGCTGCACGACCATCTGGACGGCGGCCTGCGCCCCGCGACCAT
The DNA here is from genome assembly GCA_003164955.1 of Actinomycetota bacterium. Classification (GTDB taxonomy): domain Bacteria; phylum Actinomycetota; class Actinomycetes; order Streptosporangiales; family Streptosporangiaceae; genus Bog-532. Next base: position 7,321 of record PLRW01000151.1, on the reverse strand, counting down.
CGTGGAGCTCGCCGAGGAAATCGGCTACGACGAGCTGCCGAGCTACGACCCCGGGGTCCTGGCCCTGTCGGTGACCGGCGCCGCCCGGCGCGGCCATCTCGAGCTGTACCTGGAGCCGTTCAAGTACACGGTCGCGGTCATGCAGACGCGGGAGGCGCTGACCCGGGTGGCCGCCGAATGCGCCGAGGACCTGGCCGCGGACGGCATCGTCTACGCCGAGGTCCGGTTCGCTCCCGAGCTGCACATCGAGGGGGGACTGCAGCTCGATCAGGTCGTGGAGGCGGTGCTGGACGGGTTTCGCCAGGGCAGCGCGGCGTCCGGGATCGTCGTGCGCGGGCTGCTCACGGCCATGCGTCACACGGCGCGGTCGCTGGAGATCGCCGAGCTGGCCGTCCGCTACCGGGACCTGGGCGTGGTCGGCTTCGACATCGCGGGCGCGGAGGCGGGCTGGCCGCCCAGCCGGCACCTGGACGCCTTCGAATACGTGCAGCGGGAGGACTTCCACATCACCATTCACGCCGGGGAGGGGTTCGGCCTGCCGTCGATCTGGGAGGCCGTCGAGTTCTGCGGCGCGGAGCGGCTCGGGCACGGCGTGCGGCTCGTTGACGACATCAAGACGAACCCGGACGGATCGGCGTCCCTCGGCCGGCTCGCCGCCTACGTCCGGGACCGCCGGATCCCGCTGGAGATGTGCCCCACCTCCAACATCCAGACCGGTGTGGCCGACTCGATCGTGGACCATCCGATCGGCCTGCTCCGCGAGCTATCGTTCCGCGTCACCGTCAACACCGACAACCGGCTGATGAGCGGGGTGACGCTGTCCTCGGAGCTGCACGCGCTGACCGAGGCGTTCGGTTACGGCTGGCCGGACATCCGGTGGCTCACGATCAACGCGATGAAGAGCGCGTTCGTGCACTTCGACGAGCGGCTGGAGATCATCGACTCGGTGATCAAGCCCGCATTCGCCGCCCTGGTGTGACGGCTCCCGCCGGGCCAGGCGGGAACCGCGGGTTCAGCGGCCCGATAGGTCGGCGGCCCGGTGGGTCGGCGGCCCGGTGGGTCGGCGGCCCGGTGGGTCGGCGGCCCGGTGGGGCAGCCAGAGGGGAACTGGTGGGTCAGCTGGAGGGGAACAGGTCCGCGGACTGGTGCACGGGTGCACCGCCCAGAACCGTGGCCAGCACCTGGATGTCCGGGATCCGCTCGGGGTCCATGTCGAGCGGACTGGCGTCCAGGACGGCGAAGTCCGCGCGCTTGCCCACCTCAAGTGAGCCGATCTCGTCTTCGCGGTGCATGGCGAACGCGGCCTGCGTGGTGTAGAGGGCCAGCGCATCCCGGGCCGTCAGGCTCTCGGCGGGGCCGAGCACGTGGCCGCCCGCGGTGCGCCGCACGATGGCGTCCCGGATGCCGATGAGCGGATCGGCGGTGATGACCGGGGCGTCGGAAGATCCGGCGACCGTGATGCCCGCACGCCGCCAGGACCCGAACGCGTAGAGCTCGCCGCTGCGGCCGGGGAACGCGGCGGCGAACCCGTCGCCCAGGACCGACAGGAATCCGGGCTGGGTTACGACCAGGATCCCGAGGTCAGCGGCCCGCGCGGCGAGCGGCGGGTACAGCGCCCCGCCGTGCTCGATCCGGTGCCGGCGCGGGTTCGCCCCGGTGCCGTCACCGATGGCGGCGTAGGCGTCGAGGACCGTCTCGATCGCCCGGTCTCCCTGGGCGTGGATGCAGACCTGGAAACCGCGGGCGTCGAAGTCGCGGACCATACCGGTCAGCTCGTCACGCTCGAAGTACAAGATGCCCGAACCGTGCGGCGGGACCGGGTAGGTCCCGTGGATGGCCGCGGTGCGGCTGCTCATCCCGCCGTCGGTCCAGATCTTCACGGCCTCGGCGGCCAGCCGATCGGAACGGCGCCCGCGCAGCCCGGCGGAGATGAGCCAGTCCACCTCGTCGTGCACGACCAGCCCGTAGATCCGCTGGCGCAGGACGCCGCCCTCGTCGGCCTCGGCGAAGGCGGCGAACGAGTCGCGGCGCAGATCCGCCTCGCACGCCGAGGTGAGGCCGAACCGCGCCAGGCGCCGTCCCGCCGTCTCGACCACCTTCGCTCGCTGGGCCGCGCCCATCCGGCCGAGGTCACGCCGGAGGTTGCGCTCGAACAGCGCGAACATCGGGCCCTCGTACACCACACCGTCGAGCCGCCCCTCCGCGTCGCGGCCGAACCGGCCGCCCGGGGGGTCCGGCTGCCGGTCGTCAAAGCCGGCCTCCCGCAGCGCGGCCGTGTTCAGCACGCACGCGTGCAGTGACGTGTGGTACAGCACGGCCGGGCGATGCGGCACCGCCTCGTCGAGGTCGGCGCGCGTCGGATGCCGTCCCTCGCGGAGCTTGTACTCCAGGTACCCGCTCCCGGTTACCCAGGAGCCCTCGGACGTCCGTTCAGAAGTTTCCCGTAGGCGCGTCTGGATGGCCGGGATGTCGGGCGCGGACGGCTGGCTGCAGTCGGCACCCCCCGCGAGGTAGCCGACATCCGATACGTGGCAGTGCGCGTCGATCAGGCCCGGGATGACGGTGGCCCCATCCAGCCGCGCGACCCGCGCGCCTGGCGCCGCCGCCGCGCGAACCGCCCCGGCCGGTCCCACCGCCGCGATCAGGCCGTCCCGGACCAGCATGGCGTCCGCCGGCCCGGCGCCGGCCGTCATGGTGACCACGTGCGCATCCTCAACGACCAGCTCCATCGGCCTGCCTTCCCAGTTCGGCAGCGAGGGCGCCGCGTGCCTTGTCCGTGATGGCGTCTTTACGTACACCGGGATACACGCGATGGCACCTCTACGTGTACGGGGATACACGCGATGGCACCTCTACGTGTACTGGGGTGTCCGCTACGTGTACTGGGGTGTCCGCGTTGGCGCCACGTGCAAACGGGCGGCCGTGGACGTTTCGTCGTTGCCCTCGCGCGGTGATATTCCAGGATTGGCGCGCCGAGCGTAGGGTCCAGATTACCGGAATGCGCTCGGGGGACGGAGTTGACATGGATCGCCAGCACTGGTCACGGCGCATCGGTCAGCTCGATCCGGCCACTGACTACCACGAGATCTACCGGATCCTGGCCGTCCATGAGTTCCCGTGGGACATGAACCAGTCGCTGTCCTTCGCGCTCTACCGCACCTACGCCGTCCCGAGCATCGGCCGTCTGCTGTATGCGACCAGCGAGTTCACCCAGCGCACGCAGAAACGCTACGACGACACCGCGCTGATCCTCGACGCCATCCTGGAACACGGGCTGGCCAGCCCGGACGGCCGCGCCGCGGTGCGGCGGATGAACCAGATGCACGGTGCCTACGACATCTCCAACGAGGACAAGCTCTACGTCCTGGCCGCCTTCGTGGTCATGCCGATCCGCTGGATCGACAGGTACGGCTGGCGTCGCCTCACCGATGCCGAGCGCACGGCGAGCGCCAACTATTACCGCGAACTGGGCCGGCACATGGGAATCAAGGACATCCCGCAGACTCACCAGCAGTTCGGTGCCTTCCTCGACCAGTTCGAAAGGGAGCACTTCGCCTTCGACGAAGGTGCCCTGGCCGTGTCCGAGGCGACGTTGCGGCTGATGGCGACGTTCTCGCCGAACCGTTTCGCCCCCCGGGCCGCCGTGAACAGGTTCGCCAAGGCGCTGATGGATGACCCGCTGCTCGATGCCTTCCATTACCGCCGGCCGTCTCGCTGGGAACGGGGCCTGGCCGACGGGGCTTTGCGGCTGCGCGCGTCGGTGGTCAGGTTCCTGCCGCCCCGCAAAGACCCGCTCTTCGCCCGCCAGCTGCCGAACGTCCGCAGCTATCCGCAAGGCTACGACGTGGACCGGCTGGGAACCTTTCCCCCCGGATGCCCCGTCCCGCGTCCGGCCGGCGCGCCACCCCAGACGGACAGAAGCGGCACCCCGCACGGCTAGGGGCCGTCAGGACTGGCTGTCGGAGCTGCGCGGCACCTTCGTCGGCCGGCCGGTGGATCTGCCCCCGTCAGCCTTCTGAGCGTTCGGCTTTTAGGCGGTCGGTCAGGAAGTCTTCCCAGGTGAGATGACCAACTGCCCGCTCGGGAGCCAGGTTCGCGCCCGCCCGGACCGCGCGAGCCGCCCGCCCCGGGAGCCGGACTGGCACCATCGGCCGGTGTGCGCCGCGCGCCCGCAGGTAGCTGCGGAGCAGATCGGCCATGCGGTAAATCCGCGGGCCGCCCATGTCGGGCACCAGCCCGGCCGGGGCGCCGAGCGCCAGTTCCACGAGCCGGTCCGCGACCTCCCCGGTGTCGACCGGCTGGAACCGGGAGCCGGCCGGGACCGGTATCACCGGCAGCTTGGCCATCTGCCGTGTCACCATCAGGATCAGGTCATGAAATTGAGCGGCGCGCAGCGTCGTCCACGGCACTCCCGAGTCGGCCACGGCCTGCTCCGCGCCCAGCTTGAACGCGAAGTAGCCGAACATCGCCCGGTCAATCCGGCTGGTCACCGGGATCCGGTCCGCCCCGATGACGGAGATGAACACCAGGTGCCGGGCCCCGGCCCGCTTGGCCGCCCTCACCAGGTTCCGGGCCGCCTGATCGTCACCCTTCCGGCCGCCCGCACAGTGCACGATGATTCCGGCCCCGTCCACCGCGGCCTGGATACCCTCGTCCCTGATCAGATCACCCGTCACGTACCGCACGCCATCCGCGGCCTGGTGGGGCTGCCGGCTCAGCACCCGTACGTCGCGGCCGGCCTCCCGCAGCCGGGGGACCACGTGCCGCCCGAGCGTGCCGGTGCCGCCGGTGACCAGGATGGAGGAGGTCATCGGTCCTCCCGGGTGGCAGCCCGGCCGGGTGCGCAGGAACCGTCGGCCGGGGCCGGTCTCGTGTCCGTGCCGGCCGGGGCCGGCCTCGTGTCCGTGCCGGCCGGGGCCGGCCTCGTGTCCGTCTGAGGTTTCATCGTGTCTCCTTGTTGCATCGGCCGCGTTCTGCGGCTTAATGGTGATGACACCTTGCGGCGCAGAAATGTGACGGGACGCAGAAACGCGACGGAACGCAGGGATGGGGCGGATGACGGAGAACGAGTGGCTGGCGGATCGCTTCGAGGAGCACCGGGCCCGTCTGCGGGCCGTCGCTTACCGGATGCTGGGCTCGCTCACCGAAGCCGACGACGCCGTTCAGGACACCTGGCTGCGCCTCAGCCAGTCAGAGGCCGAGGTCGAGAACCTCGGCGCATGGCTGACCACGGTCGTCGCCCGCGTGTGCCTGAACATGCTCCGGTCCCGCCAGGTCCGGGGCGAGGAACCCCTCGGGGTGTACCTGCCCGACCCCGTCGTCACCTCCGTCGTCAGCCCGGCTCAGGAGCGGCCGCCGGAGGAGCAGGCGGTGCTGGCCGAGTCGGTCGGCCTCGCTCTCCTGGTCGTGCTCGACACCCTGGCCCCGGCCGAGCGGCTGGCGTTCGTCCTGCACGACATGTTCGCGTTGCCGTTCGAGGAGATCGCGCCCATGGTCGGCCGGACGCCCGCCGCGGCCCGCCAACTGGCCAGCCGCGCGCGGCGCCGGGTGAAGGGGGCCGACATACCGGCGCCGCACCCCGATCTGGCCCGGCAACGGGAGGTGGTCGACGCCTTCTTCGCGGCGGCCCGGGCCGGCGATTTCGCCGCTCTCGTCGCCGTCCTCGATCCCGATGTCATCCTGCGGGCCGATCTGGGCACCGGGCGCCCCGCGGCTGCCACCGTGATCCGCGGCGCGGCCGCCGTGGCCGGCCAGGCCCTGATGGGCGCCCGGCCGGACGCGTACCTGCACCCCGTGTTGGTGAACGGGTCAGCCGGCGTGGTCATCACCGTGCGCGGACGGCCCATCGCCGTGATGGGCTTCATCGTCACCGGCAGCAGGATCGCCGAGATCGGCGCGATCGCCAATCCCGCCCGGGTCCGCGCCGTCGCCGGGGCCATCCTCGGTGACGGGTAAGCCCACGGCCTAGTCCGCAGGTCACGCCTTGCCGCGGGCGGCCGGGAGTTCTGCGCGCCAGGCCCGAAGCCGCATCAGCGAGCCGCGTCGATCAGCAGGCCGTTGATGAGGTCCATGGAGTCTGGAAGGGCATCCTCGGCGACGGGCCGCCTGGATCCGGGGCATCGCCAGCCGCAAGTTCCCGGAGGCGACTCAGATCGTGGACCTCTATCACGCCCGGCAGCACCGGCACGACCTCGCCGTCATCCTCGAGTTCATGCTCGGCGACCAGCGCGAGGACTGGCTCGCCGCCCACCTGGACGATCCGGACCACGGCGACATCGACGGCATCTGCAACGCCGCCCGCGTCTATCCCCTCGCCGGCGTGAAGAAAGACGAACTGGACACCGTCCTGGGCTACTTTGAGCATGACGCGCCCGTCATCGAAGGGTGTGCGACACGTATGGAGGGCCGGATGCGTCTCTGCTGGTAGCGGGCTTCTCCTGGTAGTAGGTGTTGCAACCAGATCCGGAACATGCTGGTCAGCGCCGCGCAGGCGAGCTATCCCGCTGCGGAGCAGGCCATCTGGTCCGCGATGCACAACCAGGCTGATGCCATCTGAGCAGCGTCATCGTGAAGATGATCTTGTTTGCCTATCAAATTGACATGCACCCGTCATAGAACTTGTGTCCGAAGAATGTCGGTGCTCTATGGGATGATCCGGTTATGTGTTCTCGTGGAAGGACGGCTCGGGACGAGGTGCTGGCCGGCCTGGCGGCCTTCGGTCCCGGCGTGACCGATGCGGTGACGCTGCTGGGCGAGGTCCGGGATCTGGCCGGGTTCATTGACCGTGCCCAGGGGGAGCTGGCCCGGCTGGCGGGTGCCCTGGACGCCGCCGACGGCGCCGCCGAGGCGGGGTATTCGTCCACGGCGGCGTTCCTGCGGCACGCGTGCGGCCGTTTGCCGGGCCGGGCGGGGGAGCTGGTCGCGACCGGGCGGGCGCTGCGGGCTCTGGAGGCGACCGGGAAGGCGTTAATCGCGGGCCAGATCTCCTTCGATGCCGCGCATATGATCTGCCGCACCGCCACCGAGATCGCCGACCCCGCGCTGGCGCGGGTGGCCGAGGAACAGATGCTGGCCCTGGCCCGCTTCCCGGAACCGGACGGGCCCGCGGCCGGGCCGGATGCCGCGTCGGACAGCGGGCAACCGGGACCGGGCAGCAACCAGCCGGACGGCGGCCAACCGGATGCGGACGGCACCGATCCGGGCGCGGGTGAGGCGCCCGGCCAGCCCGCCGGCCCTAGCCAGCCCCCCGGCCCGGGCCGGGGGTGGGCGCCGCCGGTGCTGGATCCGGGCCGGTTGCGGCGGCTGGGTGAGGAACTGATCT
>PLRW01000168.1 GCA_003164955.1 Actinomycetota bacterium | reverse complement strand
AGTGGGAGCCTGGGTGATGATTGAGGCTCGCGCCCAGTGACGAGACAACCGCTCCGGTGTGGACCGGGTCGTGGACCGGCGGCCCGGATAATCCCAGGACGACGTGAGCCGTCAGAGCGACGGGCGATGCTATCTGTGCAGCTAGCGCGCACGGCGCACGGGACCGTACTTATGGTAAGGAGAAGGTCTACGGTTCGATTCCGTAACGGGGCTCCAGCTCACGAGGCTTTCCGGACCTCGGGTTTCATGATCCAGTGACTAACCAAGTGACTACGGCGTAGCGGCTGCGTCCGCTGCGCCGTTTCCGCGTTCNNACGGTCTCGGTGACGTGGGTGGACTTGTGGCCCACGGTGTCGCTGATCTCCTGCAGCGGCACGCCGTTGCTGCTCATGATCGACACAGCGGTGTGCCGTCTCTCGTGGGCGTGCCAGTGGCCGATGCCGGCCCGCTGCGTCATCTTGCTGAACCGCCAGTTGAGTGCCTTGCTGCTGTACATGCGCCCGTCCTCGTGGCAGAACACGAGGTTGTCGTCGTGCCAGGCGGAGCCAGCGGCGAGCCGTTCCGCGGCCTGGCGCTTCCGGTGCGCCGCGAGCGCGAGAACAGCACGCCTGGGCAGGACGAGGGACCGCTTCGACTGCGGCGTCTTGACGTCCCCGGTCCGGCTCGCCGACCGCCACACGTGATGACACCCCGGTCCAGGTCCACGTGANNCGGCAGGTCGTCGCGCTCAGGTCGGTGCCGATCTCGGCGACGGAGGTGCTGCGGCGCGTCCATGTGCCGCAGGCCAGTTCAATATTCACCCCGCGTCGACGCTCGCATCGAACTGGAGTGGTTCATGGTGACCTTCGACCTTCATACGAGATGACCTTCGGTGCTTGACCGGGGACATATGCAAAGGTCGCCTAAGACCACAGCTCCATCACTGTTCCTTGACTTGCACCTAGGGGGTGGGCGAGTTGGACGAACTGCAACCTGGGGATCCGCGACGATTAGGGCCCCACTGGCTCGAAGGGCGGCTCGGCTCCGACGGCATGGGCCGCGTCTACCTGGGCCGGTCACCGGACGGTCGGCATGTGGCCATCAAGGTAATCCTGGCGGAACTGGCTGAAGATGCCCATCTCCCTGCCCGGCTCGCCCGGGAAGTGCGGGCTGCGCGGAAGGTCAGCGGCACATTCACAGCGCCGGTCGTGGATGCTGATCTGGATGGACCGGATGGATCGGTGCCGTGGCTGGCCACGTCCTACGTTCCTGGGCATCTGGAACCCGATGGCACCCAGCCACGGCCGAGGCGCTGAGCGGAATCTGATGCTGAGACGCGCTCAGCTCCTCACGCTGCCCTCAAGTCAGAAGGGAGGGCAAGGATGAAGTGGATAGCCCCGGTGGCGCTGTGGGTAATCATAATCATCATTGGCGCGATAATCGGCAAGCGTAAAGGGCGTCTCGGCGAGGGCATCGCCTGGACGGTATTCCTCACCTGGATCGGACTTATCATTATCGCCTGCCGTCGTCCCGCCGCGGTGATGCAAGTCCGCAATGCCGCCGGATCCGGCGCCTACGACCAACCTGCAAGCAAGGAATTCGCTAGCGGCGAGCACGTTCTCAATAAATTCTACGCATCACATGGTGGCACATATTATGATGGGCGGCCTCACTCGATCGGCAACTTAAGTGGTACGCTGACGAAAACAAGTCTCATGATCACCGAGGACATTCGGGGCCGAACCTTTCAGATCCCGCTCGGCGAGATTACCAGCATCGATCCGCACGGAGGGCTAAACAAGTATCTCGACATAAAATACAATTCCGCGGGCATACGCATTTACGGCAAGCGAAATGATGAGTTGTCAGCGATTGCCAGCATGATCAATCACGCGATTAGGTCTCAGTTCAGTTAAGTCCTGTGCTCAGTCAGTCGAGGATGAGCCGATCGCGGAGCATCGGATGCTGCACCACCTCGGTCAGTATGGCTTTAAGCACTGTCGCTGACGCGGGGTACCTCGGCTCTGCTCCGTCCATCGCCCCGCCCCCCATGAATTGATCCTGGTCGGCACCTTCGTGCCGCTGACCCTTGCCGGGAACACAATTGTGGCCCAGGTGGGGTTCGCGGTCTCCTGCGGCATCGTGCCGGCGGTGTTTGTGATGGCGATGTTTCTTCTCGCTTACCGTCACCGCGCTCATGGGCCGGTGCGCTGGTGGCCACGGCTAGGGCGTCGCGGTCCTGCTCGAAGACGGCTGCACCGGCCGTTTTACTTCTTATGTAAGAGCACTGCGCGGCAGCGAGGTTCATTCGCCAAGCCAGTGGCACCAACTGACTCCGCACAGGCGACTGCCGGCTGAGGCGCGCTGTCACGCCGCAGCCGGCAGCCCGGCGCTTTATTACCGGCAGATCCTATTCCAGCCAGAATTCCACTCGCTGTGCCATTCGTAGATCTTCTGGCCGCTGACGGTCACACCGACCTGTCCGGCATTTACGCCGCCCCCCACATCACCGACGGCGTAGTTGTAGCTGTCCGTCATGGTGCGGTAGTCATAGCATCCCGGGAGCATAGTTGCCGTAATGCTGTTCCATCCATTGTTATTGGCCCACCATCCGTTCACGTTCTGCGGGCCATACCAGCGCAGTACCTGAATCTGGATGTAGTTGTAACAGCCATAGGTGCCGCTGCAGTCCCTGCTCAGGTTCGCCCATCCCTGAACCTGAGTTGTATTTATCTTGTTGGGCGCGTAGACGGCGTATGGGAACGCGGCCGCGTTGGCGCTCGGTGCCAGCGCCAACCCGGATCCGACGACGGCGGTGATCGCGGCGATGGACGCCGCGATGCCGGACAGAACACGCTTCATACGACGCTTGGCGCCCGCCGGGGCCGAGACCGTTTTGTCCTGCCGCGTGTCCGCTGACTTTACCGAACGCATCCTAGCTACTCCCGTTCCTGAGATCCCGTTGTACATTGGAATGGACGGCTATTCCCGGGAACGTTCTTCGGTCCGGCTTGTCTTCGTCTATTCCAACTTTTGCGGCCCTTTTGGACCATCACGCCCTATGCTCGGCGAGGGGCCCGGACCGAACCAACGGTTCGGCGTGAAGAGTTCGGTTGCTGTTGGTCGGCCTGTGCGGTCGCCTGCGGGAGGGGAGAGCGTGGCCGACATAGCACCTACTGAGCAGCAACGCCGTGCCCGGGACCGCCTCGCCGAGGGTCGCGACAGTATCCGTCGTGAGCGCGCGGAACTGATGGCCAGAATGGGGCGCGAGCTACGTGCCTGGAGGGAAGGCGGCGGGATCAAGCAGCAGGATCTCGCCGCGCAAGGCTGCGTCAGCGCCACCGTTGTGCGAAATATTGAGAAGGGCAGCTACGAGTCGGCGCCGCACCCTTCGCTGGTGAGCGCGGTGGGCCGCCTCGGCGGGCCGGCCCGTGAACTCCGGGAGCTCGCCGCGGCCTACCGGACGCTGCAAGGCAAGCAGAGACGCGTTGACAGGCTGCTCTCGCGCAAGGAAGTGCCTGAAAGCGCGGGATGGCTGGACGGAGAGGGAGAGCAGCCAGGGCTCAGGCCAGCGGTCTCGAGCCGCCCGCCGTCGTTGTTCGTAGGCCGACGTGATGAACTGACCGCACTCGCGCGGGCCCTTGCCAGCCAGCGACTGATCACGGTCGTGGGGCCGGGCGGGATTGGAAAGACTGCGCTCTGCGTGCGGTTCGCCGGGTCGCTGCCGCGCCCGCTTGCTGGTCCCTGGTTCACTGATCTGTCGCGCGTAGAAGCAGGCAAACCGGTGCTCCCGGTGCTTGCCGACCTCATTCTCGACGATGCCGGTGATACCGGTGACAACGCCGAAGTCGTGGCGAGACTCGGTGCCGTGCTCGCCGACACGCCCGCGCTGATCATCCTGGACAACTGCGAGCATGTCCTAGCCGCCGCGGCCACGGCGGTCATGCGGATATTGACTGCCTGCCCAGGCGTCCGTTTCCTTGCCACCAGCCGGGAGCCCTTGCATCTGCCAGACGAATGGGTCATGACCGTCGGCCCGCTACCAGTAGCGAACCGCGACGGGCTGGGCGGCTGGCCAGCATCTGAGCCAGGCGATGCGGTCGAGTTGTTCGTCCGCCTCCTCGGCCAGGCCCGCGGCGAAGAATCCGAACTGAGCTCAGCTGAGGTCGCAGAGGTGGCGGAGCTGTGCCGCGCGCTCGACGGGGTTCCGCTGTGCATCGAGCTCGCGGCCGCTCGGGCACGCACGCTGCCGGTACGTGATATCGCGGCGAGCGTCGGACGAGGGCCGGCCATATTGAGCGGCGGGCGCCGGGAAATACCCCGCCACCAGGCGATCGAAGCGACCATCAGCTGGAGCTGGGATCTGCTCGGGCCGGATGAGCAGCGCGCCCTCAGCCGGCTCGCCATCCTGACCGCACCCTTCACTTTCCGGTGCGGAGCAGGCGTGGCGCACGGAGAATTCGGCACCGGTGAACGCCTGGTCGCCGCACTGGCAGACAAGTCGCTCATATCATGGGAGATGGGCGAGCCAGGCGATGCCCGGTTCAAGGTGCTGGGAGTAGTGCGAAATTTCGCCCTCAGGCATCTCAGTCCGGCAGATCGTCAGCACGCGACCCGGCAGCTCATGTGCTGGGCTCTTGATATCTCGCAGATGAACAAGTCCGGCCTTCAGCATTCAGCGGCGATCGAGCGTATCGACAAGGAACTCCCGCTGATACGCGTTGCGCTTGAGGCTGGTGAAGAATCGCCGGCTGACCAGGTACGGCTGGCCGCTGCAATGTGGCAGTACTGGCATATCCGTTCACTGTCTGCCTATGCGTGCCAGTTCCTGGCCAGGGCGCGCGACGAAGAAACACCGCTCACCCTCGCCGAACGTTCGCGGGCTCTTGGCAACCTGGCGAATCTTCTTGCCTATCAAGGGTGTTACACCGAGTCAATTGACGCCGCGCAGCAGAGCGTCCGAGCCGGACGGGTTCTGGGTGATCCCCCGCAGCTGAGGCACAGCCTGCTGACTCTCCTAGGCTGCCTGATCGAGGCCCGCAGATTCGATGAAGCTGATCCCTGCCTCACCGAGATAGCCGCAATTCCGGGGCCCGTTGAGCTGTCGGCAATAGGAGATCTGAATGTCCGTCGGGGGCTGCTCTGCCTGCACCGCGGTGATCCACGGCGGGCGATCCGGCTGCTGACCGAAGCGGGCCGCTGCTTCCACATCGAAGGAATGACCCTGGCGCACGGTTTCTGCCTCGGATACCTTTCCGTTGCTCAGCGCCGGGCGGGCGATCTTGACGCGTCGCTAAAGACGGCGCTCGAGGCCAGGCAGATCCTGGGCGGTACGTTCGGGCCAGGTTCGGAAGCCGAGGTGACTGTGGGCCAGGCAGCGGCCTACCTGGCACTCGGGAGGCAAGAGGACGCCCTTGTCGCGCTCGACGACATGCCGGCGGATGAGCAGATCAGGCCACAGACCCGGGTCCACGCACTGGTCCTGCGCGCCATGGCCGCCAGTGTGGCGGCGCCGTCAGCTGCCGCCGCGTTCCTCCTGTCGCACGTCGCTGAGTTCGCGGGCGGTAGCGACGAGCAGACGATGATGCTGATCCGCGCTACCCAGGAAATCGCGTACCGATCGGCGTCCTACGAGAACGCCGCACTCCTGCGCGGTGTACTGGTCAGAGCGGGCACCGTCATCCAGGACGTCGAAGTCGGGCTGCCGGTCTTCAAGTCCTCGCGCTTCCAGGGCCATCTGTCGGAGCCGGATCTTGAGGCACTGACCGCCGATGGGTTCAATACAGATCCGCACGCCGCGTTCCATCTTGCCGTTACCGCTCTTGCGGAGTTGGCATCAGACAGGGGTGCGCCGCTGCCTCGAAGGTCGGCTCCGGAACCGCCAGCTACTTTCGGAACCCGGCTGATGCTGATCGCTCCGCACTCTCCTTCGCCGTCTTGAGGCAGACTACCTGCGAGAAGCCGGCAACTCTCACTGGAGACGCCAAAGGCGAACGGTTTTGTCATGGCTGCCGCTGGCGAGCAGGGCACCGCTGGGGTGGAAAACCACCGAGGTCACCGCCTTGGCGTGACCGGTGAGGGTGGCGATGTGGGTCCGCGTGGCCACCTCCCACACATGGACCGTGCTGTCGGCACCGCCACTGGCGAGCAGCGAGCCGTCGGGGCTGAACGCCACAGAGAACACTGGAGTGAAACCATCGGTGAGGAGGGCGACGCAGGTGCGGGTGGCCACATCCCACAGCCGGATGGTCTTGTCGACGCTGCCGCTGGCCAGGATGGCGCCATCTGGGCTGAACGCGACCTCGCGCACGATCTCACTGTGGTCGGTGAGCGTGGCGACACAGGTGCGGGCGGCCACGTCCCAGATACGGACCGTGTGGTCACCACCGCCGGTGGTCAGCGTGCCGCCGTCAGGGCTGAACGCCACCGAATGCACCCAACCGCTATGGCCGCTGAGGGTCGCGATGCATGTGCGCGCGGTCATATCCCATAGCCGAACCGTCTTATGGCAGCTGCCTGTGGCAAGCAGCGTGCCGTCGGGGCTGAACGCGACCGACACCACGTCGACGTCACCCGTCAGGCTGACCGGACCTCTGCGGAACCGGCTGCCCAGCCGCCAGATATGCACCGGCTGCCCCGAGTTGCCACTGGCCAGTGCGGCGCCGTCCGGCCTGAACGCCACCGCGTGCGCGGCGCCCTCCGGACCGGTCAGGCCAGCCACGCAGGTCTGGCTGGCCACATCCCACAGCCGGACCCGGCGCCCGCCCTTGACCAGTGATCCGTCGGGCCTGACTCCCTGGTCACAGCCACTGGCGAGCGCCCTGCCGTCGGGGCTGAACGCCACCGAGTGCACCCTCCCGCTATGGCCGTCGAGGACGGCGGAGCGCAACGGCGTTTTCTGCTGAGCACCGGGGACGACCGTGGCCGGCGTTGGGTGCGACGCCGAGCCCGGTGACCTGACGGTCAGCACGGCTGGGCCTGGCTGCAGCAACGCGGTCAGTTGCCCGGTCAGCGCTGCGGCGTCCGGCCGCTGACTCGGTACTCTCCTCAGCAGCGCGCCGAGCACGGGCGCCATCGGGCCGGCATGCTCGGGGGTTGGCGGCGGCCGGGTCAGGATGGCCGCCAGGACCGCGGTCAGCGTCGGCCCTCCGAACGGCGGCGATCCCTCCACTGCGGTGTGCAGGGTCGCGCCCAGCGCCCACAGGTCCACCGGAGCACCGATGTGCTCACCTTCTATCTGTTCCGGCGCCATGTACTGCGGGGTTCCGAGAAGATCTCCCTTGGCGGTCAGTTCGGTAGTGGCGTCGAGGACGCGAGCGACACCGAAGTCGGTGAGCACCGTACGGGATCCCGCCAGCAGCACGTTGCCGGGCTTGAGGTCGCGGTGGACGACCCCGGCAGCGTGCGCGTGCGCGAGGGCGTCCGCGAGGTCCGCGCCGAGTGCGGCGACCTGCTGCCAGGGCAGGCGCCCGTCCCGCTTGATGATCTCTGCCAGCGAGGGGCCGGAGACGAATTCCATGACGATCCACGGCACCTCGTCGAACTGGGCCACATCGTAGACCGTGACGATGCCCGGGTGGTGCAGTCGTGCCGCGGCGCGCGCTTCGCGTAGCGTCCGCGCGGCCAGGTGATCACGTTCGGCCTTCGGGAGCTCTTCCGGCAGCAGGACTTCCTTGACCGCCACCGGTCGCTTGAGGATTTCGTCGTGGCCACGCCAGACTTGACCCATGGCACCTTTGCCGACGGGTTCGGCCAGTCGGTACCGCCCGCAGAGGAGTTGCCCGGCCTGTCCCGCCATGGCAGTCATGCTAACTTCGCCCGGTGCCGGACGGTCCGCCCGCGTGGCCCCGGAACAGGCCACCCGCCTGGTCTCGGAACAGAAACGTGCATTGTCCCTTGCCGGCGCTATTGGCGGACTATGCTCCCCGCCGGGGGTGGTCCTTGGTGAATGCAGGCCGTCCAGGCGAGCCGCGGCTGATCGGCGACAGCGCGCAGATCCGGCGCTTCCGCGAAGCCGTGTGCGCAAGGATCGAGCGTGCTGTCCGGGACGCAGGGGGTGACCTGCGCGGCATTCCCCCCGCCGTTCTGTTGTCGCTCCTGTGGCCCCTAGCATCTCAAGCCGTCCTCGGCGACCTGATCTCGGCGGCGATCGACGGCGTCCGTGCTGGCAGCCCGGAGCAGCCGCCGTCGCCACAGGACCTGGAACGGGAGATCTACTGGCGGATCGAGCGGGTTCTGGCCGCGCAGGACCAGCGTGCCGAGGTCTTGCGGAGTGAGATAGCTGCGGTACTCACGCAAACCGATGCCCAGACCGCAGAGGCCGGCCACGGGCCGCGCTGGGACTCCGGATGCCCTTACCGGGGACTGCTGCCCTTCGACCAGGAGCATGCCGAGGTGTTCTGCGGTCGGCAGCGGCTGGTGGCCGAGCTGATCGCTATGCTGGCGAGGCGCCTGACCGGCCCCAGCATGATCGTCGTATCCGGCGCATCCGGGGCGGGTAAGTCGTCCTTGCTGCACGCGGGCTTGCTCCCGGCGTTGGCCGCGGGCATCCAGCTGCAGGGTTCCGGTGCCTGGCCCCGCGTCGTCATGACGCCGACGGACGACCCGCTGACCGAGTTGGCGACCCGCCTCGCTGAGCTGAGCCACGGCGACGCCGCGGCCATGAGGCACGAACTCGCCGCCGATCCCGATCGGGCACATCTGATCTTCGGCCAGACACTGCTGGGCCAAGCCAGGTGGGGAAACGGCTCCTGGCCGCCCGCCGCGGATACTCCCGAGCGGATGGTCCTGGTCATCGACCAATTCGAAGAGGTCTTCACCCTGGCTCCCGGCCGCGGGGAGGCCGGCCAGCAGGCGTTCATCGCCGCCGTGTGCGCGGCGGCAAGCCGGCCGTTCGGCCTCCGTGGCGAGCCGCCAGCCCTAGTGGTCATCGCGGTCCGCGGCGACTTCTGGTCCCGGTGCGCCGCCCATGCCGGGTTGGCCCGGCTGATGCAAGATGGCATGTTCGTGGTCGGCCCGATGATGGCGCCGGAACTGCGGGAGGCGATCACCAGCCCGGCGGCTGCGGCTGGTCTCCGCATCGACGCCGACCTGACCGACACGGTCCTCGCGGACCTGCGGACAGCGGGCCAGGACGAGGCCGAGGGCATCCTGCCGCTGCTGTCTCAGGCCATGATGCTGACCTGGGGGAAGCGTGACGGTAACCGCCTGACCGTAGCGGGATATCGCGATACCGGCGGAGTCGCCCGCAGCGTCGAGTTCGGCGCTGAGGCGGTGTATGGGGCCCTGCCGGACGCTGGGCAGCAGATCGCCAGGAAGATCTTTCAGGCTCTGGTCCTGGTCGGCCTGGATGGTCGGCTCGCCCGCCGCACTGTGCTCCGGGCCGACCTGGCCGCCGGACGGCGCGATGCCGCCCGGCGCACGGTAGACACTGTGCTCGAGGCCTTCGCCAGCAGCCGCCTGCTGGTCCTGGACCGGGATACCGTCCAGATCGGTCACGACGTACTGCTGCGCGCGTGGCCCAGGTTGCGTGGCTGGCTCGACAGCGAGCAGGCCAGCTGGGTCCTCTACACGCAACTGCAGGAGGACGCCGCCCGGTGGGCCGAGCACGGGCTGGACCCGTCGTTCCTGTACCGGGGTAGTCGCCTGGCCGCGGTTGAGCAGGTGAAGGCACGGTGGGCGGCTGACCCGACCCGTTACCCGGACCTGATGCGGGAACAGCAGGATTTTCTGACCTCGAGTAGCCAGCAGGCCGCCCACGGCGCTCGCGTCCGGCGGATCGCCTTGCTGGCCCTGGTGCTGCTGCTGGTGGTCTCGGCCGCCGGTGCAGGGATCGCCGCATTGGCGGATCACACCGCGAATCAGCAGCGCAATGCGGCGCTGTCCAGCCAGCTCGCGACAGAGAGCGAAGCACTCGACACGCCAGATCCTGCGATGGCGTCCTTGCTGGCCACTACGGCCTGGAGCGTCGCCCCGACTGCCCGGGCCCGGGTGGCCATGCTGGATGCCGCGGCTCAGCCGGTACGGGCAGTGCTCAACGCGACCAGCGCGCCCGAGGCCTCGGTGGCGTTCAGCCCGGACGGGAAAATACTCGCCACCGCCCCCGAGGATGGGACGATCCGGCTGTGGGACGTCTCCGAGCAGCACGAAATCGGCAAGCTGGCCAACAACGGAGTTGCAGAGGAGATGACCTTCAGCCCGGACGGCCGGCTCCTCGCGGTCGTGGACGACGACAACCAGATCCGGCTGTGGAACCTCGCGAGTCTCCGGCCGTTCAGGTCGCCGATGACTGGTGACGCCATCGCTTTCGACCCCGCCGGTGACCTGGTGGCCACCGTCAGCACCACCAACGTGGTGACGCTTTCGAACCTGGCGTCCGGCCACAAGGTTGGCCGCTTCCTGCCAGGCCGGGCGGTGGCGTTCAGCCCGGACGGCCGGATCATGGCGACCGCGGACAACTCTGGCGGCGTGGATCTGTGGAATACCGCGAGCCAGTCGCCCGCCGGTCCAGCGCCCGTAGGAGATGGCGGGCAGCCTGTGACTCAGATCAGCTTCAGCCCCGGCGGCCGGGTTCTCGCGACCGTGGCGAGCGCTGGGTCCGGAGGTGCCGTCAAGCTGTGGAATATCGCCAGCCGCCATGAGATCGGTACCAACCTGACCGGTACTACAGCAGCTTTCAGTTACGACGGCTCGATACTGGCCTCAGACAGCCTCAATGGCGGGATCAAGCTCTACGATGCGGCCACAGGTCAGCAAATTGATACGACGCTGACCAGCAACATGGACATTTTCGGGGTTAATTCGATGGCCTTCAGCCCCAACGGCCTCATTCTGGCCACGGGTGGTACAACAGGGCCGGTACGGCTGTGGGACCTCAGTCTTTACCAGCAACTGGGCGGCCCGATAGCCGAGACCGTCGACGAGTTCTACGATCTGGCCTTCAGTCCCGACGGCAAGCAGCTTGCTGTCGCAGGCTTCGACGGCAAATTGAGAATTGTCGACGTCGCCTCCCGCAAGCAGATCGGACCGTCGTTGCAGGACAACGGCTGGGTCTACGACTCGATCGCCTTCAGCCCCGATGGAAAGTACCTCGTGGCCGGCAACGACAACGGGCAGATCATCCTGTGGAGTGCGGCCAGCCATCGCCGTATCACCACCATCACCGCGAGCGCCCTGAATTCGATCAGTCAGGTCGCCTTCAGCCCGGACGGCAGATTGGTGGCCGCGGCCGTGAGTGGTGGGGTGGTGGGAGTGTGGAATGTCAGAGCCCTCCGGAGCGCCACTCCGGTCCTGGCCGCCGGCAAGGGCGGGGCAGTCGCCCTGTCCTTCGACCCGGACGGCAAGATCCTGGCGACCGCGAGTGGGGGCGGCATCGTCAAGTTCTGGAACACGGCCGACGGCAAGCTCGCTGACTCCCCGCTGAACGCAACCGACCAAGGGATCAGCGCGATAGCCTTCAGCCCGAGTGGCTCGATACTGGCCGTCGCGGAGAGCAACGGTACTGTTCAGCTCTGGGATCCTTCGACCCGCAGTCAGGTCGCTTCATTTTCCGCCGGTGTGCCCACGGCTTCGGCGGGTTCACAGGTGGTCAACGCAGTGGCCTTCAACCCGGACGGCACGCTACTGGCGACGGCGAGCGCCGACGGCACAACAAGATTGTGGAGCCTCACCAGCTATGAGCAGGTTGGTGCGCCGCTCTCCGCGGATTCATCGTCGGTGCGGGCGGTGGCCTTCAGCCCTGACGGCAAGGTGCTGGCGACCACGGGCGAGGACGGGGAGGCCCTGTTGTGGGACATAACGCTTCCTCCTGATCCGCGGAGCTTCCTGTGCAGGATCGCCGGCCGTTCCCTGGACAGGGCGGAATGGAAAATCTATGCCTCGGCCGAGCCGTACCGGAAGGTCTGCTTAATCTCTGCTCCAGGCCCGTCAGCCGGTCTGGTGCTGCAACGCCGGCTCAATCCTCGCCGCCCGCAATAAAACAGCCGCCGGTCCGGAAACTAACGGGAAATGACCTGATATATGAGGCTATTGGCGCTGAAATAAAAACCTGTCGTGAGACGGCCATCTCATACACCATCCGGCGGGACGCGGCCTGCGCTTCACCGAGTGAGCGTTACAGGCATGTTGCAAGCGTGTTTCGGATTCGGAAATGCACATTACGAAAGCTTCAATGCGGCAGATGCGCATGACCCGAAGCCTCCGCTAACGGGGACCTTTGGCCCTGCGCCGGACGTAGATCTGGCGGGAACGTGACGGCATGTGCTTCTAGTTCAGGAATGCACATTGATGAACCTTCATATTTATCCGTCAAACGGAATAAATATGACGGAGGGAGCTATATCATGACCAGGTCGATCCTTCTCGCTGACCGGGTCCCGACAAGTAACATCCAGCTGACCGGATGGGTGAGCGAGGTTGCGGAACTGACCAAGCCTGACCACATTACGTGGTGCGACGGTTCGTACCCTGAATGGGAGCGCCTGACCAATCTCCTGGTCGAGCAGGGCACCTTTACCCGGCTCAACCCGCGGATCCGGCCCAACAGCTTCCATTGTGTCTCCGATCCGAGCGACGTTGCGCGCGTCGAGGACAGAACCTTCATCTGCTCGGAGAAGCAAGAAGACGCCGGCCCTACGAACAACTGGATCGCCCCGGATGAGATGCGGAAGACTTTCGCCGATCTCTTCAATGGCTGTATGAGGGGCCGCACCATGTATGTGGTTCCGTTCTGCATGGGGCCACTGGACGGCAGCTTCTCAAAGCTCGGTGTCGAGATAACCGACTCGCCCTACGTGGCGGTATCGATGCGAATCATGACGAGAATGGGGACACCAGCGCTGCGGCTTATCGAGCAACGCGGCTCGTTCGTCCGCGCAGTGCATTCCGTCGGTGCTCCGCTGGAGGCGGGCCAGGCTGATGTGCCGTGGCCGTGCAGCACGACCAAATACATCTCGCATTTCCCCGAGACGAGGGAGATCTGGTCCTACGGTTCCGGATATGGCGGTAACGCCCTGCTCGGTAAGAAATGCTACGCGCTGCGCGTGGCATCGGTGATGGCCCGCGATGAGGGATGGCTGGCGGAGCACATGCTCATCCTCAAGGTCACGCCGCCGAGCGGCGATGCGAAATACCTGGCGGCGGCCTTCCCGTCCGCATGTGGGAAGACCAATCTTGCTATGCTCCAGCCCGCCATTCCTGGATGGCGGGTTGAGACCGTAGGGGACGATATCGCGTGGATGCGATTCGGCGAGGACGGTCGGCTTTACGCGATCAATCCCGAGGCGGGATTCTTCGGTGTCGCACCCGGAACCAGTGAAGTCACGAACGCCAACGCGATCGCGACGCTGTGGGGCAACAGCATCTTCACAAATGTCGCGCTCACCGATGACGGCGACGTGTGGTGGGAGGACCTCACCGATCCGCCGCCCGCCCACCTGACCGACTGGAAGGGACGCGACTGGACTCCCGGCTCGCCGGAACCCGCCGCCCACCCAAATTCCCGGTTCACCGCCCCCGCCTCCCAGTGCCCGATCATCGCTCCCGAATGGGACGATCCTACGGGCGTCCCGATTTCGGCGATCCTGTTCGGCGGGCGTCGCGCGACTGCCGTTCCGCTGGTCACCGAAGCCTTCGACTGGGCGCACGGCGTATTCCTCGGCGCCAACATAGCCTCAGAACGGACCGCGGCAGCCGACGGAAACGTCGGGGAGCTGCGCCGTGACCCGTTTGCGATGCTGCCATTTTGCGGATACAACATGGGCGACTACTTCGCCCACTGGCTAGATATCGGCCGCTCGGCGGACGCCGCCAAACTGCCGCGCATCTACTTCGTCAACTGGTTCCGTAAGGACGAGTCCGGCAGGTTCCTGTGGCCGGGCTTCGGCGAGAACAGCCGTGTCCTCAAGTGGATCATCGAACGGCTCTCCGGCGACGCCCAGGCAGCCGTCAGCCCGATCGGCAGGATCCCGGCACGGGGTGCCCTCGATACCGATGGGCTAGACGTTGATGAGGACGACCTCAACCTCCTGCTCTCCGTCGACACCGAAACATGGAAGCAGGAGGCCACGCTCATTCCCGAGCACCTCCGCACCTTCGGCAGCCACCTGCCCAGCACGTTCTGGGACCAATACAACGATCTGCTCCGCCGGCTCGGCTGAACCGCGAAGCTCGGGCCGGCATGCCGGCCCGAGCTTCGCCCGTACCGGGCCGATCCGGTACATCGGGAACAGCCGGCGCTCACAAGATCCCTCTATCTGCCCGGGTGGGAATCGCTAGGCTGACGCCTTGCTGCCTTTGGCCTGCCGCTCGTAGACGCTGACCGCCTGCTCCACCGACAGCCCCTTCGTCTCGGGCAGCCACCGGTAGACGAACCCGATGGCCAGGACCGCGATCACGGCGAAGCACACCATTACCCAGCCCAGCCCGATCGCGTTATGCCAGGCCGGGAATACCTCGATGAGCGCGAAGTTGGCGATCCAGTCGATGCTCGCGCCGATGGCGGCCGCCCGGCCCCGCACCGCGGTGGGGAAGACCTCGCCCTGGATCAGCCAGCCCGTGCCGCCCACGCCGATCGCGAAGGAGGTGATGAAGAATGAGAAGCCGACCATCACCAGCACGGTCTTCGGGACGCCGGTCAGGAATCCCACTCCGGCTGCGGCGACCAGGATGAACACCGCCATGCCCGCGTAGCCCCACAGAGCCAGCGGGCGGCGGCCTACCTTGTCGATCCAGCGGAACGCGAAGTAGGTCGCGACCACGTTGACGGCGCCCAGGATCGCGGTCACCTCGACGCCGGCCGTAGCCGTGCTGACAGCGGTCGACGTCCCGCCGCGGAAATAGCTGCCCAGCAGCGTCGGGCCGTAGTAGAACGGCACGTTGATCCCGGAGATCTGCTGGAAGATGAAGAAGACGCACACGACGATCAGCGCTCGCCTGACGCCGGCGGTCCATGCGTTTTTCTGCCGCCGTGCCTGTTCCACCTGGGCGAGCTCGTCTGCGGCCTGCTTGGCTTGCTCTTCACTCACTTCCATGCCCAGCAGGCCGAATGCCTTCGCCGTGTCGGCGTAGCGCCCGTTCAGCATCAGCCACCGGGGCGACTCCGGCATCCGGGCCCGCAGCGCGACGGCCACCAGCGCGGGAACCGCCCCGACGCCGAGAATGAGCCGCCAGTCCAGGCCGTCCGCCGAACCCGGCGCGACTTTGAGGATGAGCAGGGCGACCAGGTAGGAGACGAGGATGCCCACGGTGATCATCCACTGCTGGATGATGCTGAGCTGGCCCCGCCGGTTGCGGGGCGCGAACTCGGCGATATAGGAGGTGGCGATCGCGGAGTCCGCTCCGATCGCCAGCCCGATGAGTGTCCGGGACGCGAGCAGCATGGGCGCATCGATGGTGACCGCTGAGAGGATCGCGCCTATCCCATAGATCGCAGCGTCACCGACGAGCAGTGACTTACGCCCGAACCGGTCTGTCAGAGGACCGGCTATCAGGGCGCCCGCTGCGGCGCCGAGCGATGCCCCGGCTACCAGGTAACCGGTTGCGAAGCTGGACAAATGGTAGGGAATAAAGCCCAGGGCCGACCCGATGTTGGAGGTGTCGTACCCGAACAGGAATCCGCCGATGCAGGCCAGTACCGCCAGGTACCAGTAAAAGCCCGTCGGGATACGCGAGTCGAGCTCCTCGAGCACACTCCGCCCGGATGGCTGCGCATCTCTCGTTTCCGATGGCACCTGGCGCCTCCTCGCGTCCGGCTCGACGCCACTGCAGGTGAGCCGGGGATGAGCGCGCCGCCAGTAAGTGACGGGAGAATTCTGGCGCGTGGCCCTCCTCGTCTGTGCCGGCATAGGCTGACGGTACGGACGAAATACCCCAAGACCCTCGATACCAAACACGAGAACCGGCGGCGTGCGGCTGAGCAGATGGTCGAGCCCGGCCCCGGCCGCCGCGGCCGCGGCTTCGGCGGGACCGGCCCCGTCGGCCAGTGCTTGCTCGACGGCGCGTGCGCGGATGGGCGTCGGGCCCATGTTGGCCAGCGCGACCCGTCCGGCCACGGCCGCGGCGCCCACGATGGCCCAGTCGTTGGCGCGGCGGACGAACTTCTGGTAGCCCCAGTCCGCGCCCGGCTGGCGGGGCACGCGTACCGCGCTGAGCAGCTCGCCCGGCTCCAGGCTGGTCTCGAAATACCCGGTGAAGAAGTCGCCGGCGGGCACGGTTCTGGTCCCGGACGGGCTCATCAGCTCCACCGAGCCGCCGAGCGCGGTCAGCGCCATCGGCAGGTCCGCGGCCGGGTCGGCGTGCGCGAGCGAGCCGCCGATCGTGCCGCGGTGCCGGATCTGCGGATCGCCCACCTGCGCGGCGGAGTACGCCAGCAGAGGCGCCCCGGAACGGACCCGCTCGGAGCCCGCGACGTCCGTGTGCCGGACAGTAGTATTACTATTACTTAGAGTACACAGACCTGGGGCCGGTGAGATGTGGCTGACGGTGACGAATGACACGCTGGAGGGGAGGTTCCTAGACGCACAAGGTCACCGCTCCCCGCACCGGCGGATGGCGGTACGGTCGTGCGGGCACATGCGGGCACATGCGGGCGCGCGAGGCATGGGGGGGGCGGCGTGGGGCAAATCGTCGATCACGACTTTGCTGCGCTTCTGGATGCGGTTCCGGATGCGCTGGTGTGCGTCGATGCCGGCGGACGGATCGTCTCGGCCAATGACCTTGCGGGGCGGCTGTTCGGCTACGCGCGCGGCGAGCTGGTCGGCCAGCCGGTCGAGGTGCTCGTTCCGGATGCGTTCCGCGCGGCGCGCCGCCGGCACCGGTCCGGGGATGCAGCCAGTCCTCCGTCCCGGCCGATGAGCGCCAGGATGACGCTGACCGGGCGCCGGTGCGACGGCGGAACGTTCCCCGCAGAGATCAGCCTGTCAGCGGCCGACGTCGGCGAGGGAGCCGTCGTCATCGTTGTCATCCGGGACGTCAGTGAGCGGCCGTGGGAGTCCGGACGGGAAGGACTCGTGTCCCAGGGCGGCCTGAGCGGGCTGGAACGTGAGGTGTACCAGGCGCAGCGGCTGGAAAGCCTCGGCCACCTGGCCGCCGGGATGGCGCACGACTTCAACGATCTGCTGGGCGCCATCTTGGGCTACGCGTCGTTTGTCAGAGAGGAAGTGGCCAAGGAGGAGCCGCAGATCCGGTGGTCTGCCGTCCGAGAGGACATCAGGGAGGTCGAGCGCGCTGCCCAGCGCGCCACCGTGCTCACCCGCCGGTTGCTGGCCTTCGCCCACAAACAGATGGCGAATCCCCGGGCCTTGCATATCAATGATGTGGTCAGAGACCTGCAGGGCCTGCTGGTGCACACTCTCGGCGAGCCGGTCGAGCTTGTTACCGTCCTGGGACAGGACCTAGGCCCGGTGCTCGCGGACAAGGGGCAGATCGAGCAGGTTCTCCTCAACCTGACGGTCAACGCCCGGGACGCGATGCCGTGGGGCGGCAAGCTGACCATCGAGACATCCAAGGTGGCGGTCGACAGGGCCTATGCGGCCGCCAAGGTGGACCTCGCCCCAGGTGACTATGTCTGCCTGGAATTCGCTGATACCGGCAAGGGGATCCCCGCGGCGATTCTCGACCGGGTATTCGAGCCCTTTTTCACCACAAAACCAGAGGGCCCGGGCACCGGTCTCGGGCTGGCCATGGTCTACGGCATCGTCAGGCAAGCGCAGGGGCATATCACTATCTCCTCCGAGCCAGGGAACGGCACCACCGTGAAGGTGCTGCTGCCCATGGCCGAAAGTGCCACCGGCCCCGCGAAGGCGCTGGCGGACCAGGAGCCCGGGGGTGGCAGCGGCGAGGTCGTGCTGCTTGTCGAGGGCGACGCCGCCATGCGGGAGGTTACCAGGCGGATGCTCCACGGCAACGGCTACCAGGTGCTGACCGCCGCTGGCGGTAAGGAGGCGATCGACATCGCCACCAATCGGCACGAGCGCATCGACCTGCTGCTCACCGACGTGCTGATTCCCCCGATGCAGGGCGGCGAAGTCGCGGACCGGATCCGGGCCCTTGTTCCCGGCATCCGGGTGCTGTTCATGTCCGCATCCTCCTGGGGTCTCCTCGGCGCCAAAGGGACCATCGAACCGGGGGCTAACTTGATCGAAAAGCCGTTTCTCAAGCCTGCCCTCATGCAGAAGGTGCGTGAAGTCCTCGCCCCGCCGACCGGGCCGGATTCCCGGTGATGTCACACATATCTGGCCGGAACATGCCGTTCCGGCTATCAGCCTCAAGAGCTTCTACATATAGGGGCGGTGCTCTCGTTAGAGCCCCTTAGGCGCCCTGTTATCTTCTGACGGATTCGCTGTGTTCGCCCGAATGGTATCTCGGCCGCGATCGCTCGTATTCAGTTCCGAGCCCGCTATGGGCCGCCATGAACTGTCCGATCGCCTGCCAGAACGGCGTCCAGCCGGGACAGGTATCAACGCCCGCCTTTGTTGCGGCGGCCACTCCTGGGCCATCCCATCGGCGGCGGGAAAGCGCGGAAGAGGCTGGCATGCCGCGGCATGCGCCCAGCAGGGAGGACCTTCATGCCAAAGGCGTACGCGCTACTCGGCACCTACCCCCCCACCCAATGCGGGCTGGCGACGTTCAATGCGGCCCTGTTCGACCATCTTCGCCAGGCAGGTGAGCATGCGAGAGTGGTGCGCGTAATCGACGAACCGTCTCTTCGTCGCGCGCCTGAAGTCGTGCATGACCTCGTGAAGGAGAACGCCCGCAGCGCCGCAATCGCCGTGCATGTGCTCAACGGGTTCGATGTGGTGATCGTTCAGCACGAGTACGGCATCTACGGCGGCCCGGACGGCTCGGACATCATCTCGTTGCTTGGTGCGCTGCGCGTCCCGAGCATCGTCGTGCTGCATACCGTGCTGGCACGACCCACGGTGCGACAGCGCATGATCCTGGTGGACGCCGTCGATGCCGCCAGCGCGGTCGTCGTGATGTCCCAGACGGCGTGCTCGCGGTTGCTGGCCATCTACGGCCCAGATCCGGCGAAGGTCTCCGTGATCCCGCATGGCTCTGCCGACTTCCTGGCCGCCCCGGTGCGGCGTCGGCTAAACCCTGGACCGATGGCACTTACGTGGGGGTTGCTCGGGCCGGGCAAGGGAATCGAGCACGTGATCGACGCGGTCGCCCTGCTCCGCGATCGGGGAGTGCGGGTCGCTTATACGGTTGCTGGAGGCACCCATCCGCGCGTGCAGGCACGAGACGGCGAGGCCTATCGCCGGCTGCTCGAGAAGCGTGCGAGCGCGGAGGGTGTGGGGGATCTCGTCCGCTTCGACCCCCGGTACCTGCCTGCCGATGCGCTGAGCCGTATTATCCGCGCCGCGGACGTCGTGGTTCTGCCTTATGACTCGCTGGATCAGGTTACCTCCGGTGTCCTGATCGAGGCGGTCACGGCGGGGAAGCCGGTGATCTCGACCAGTTTCCCGCATGCCGTCGAGTTGCTGGCTGACGGCGCGGGACTCCTGGTCCAGCGCCAGGATCCGAAGGGCATCGCCGACGCGCTCCACCGGGTTCTCCGCGAGCCGGGCCTGGCCGCACGGATGAGCCGGCGTTCCGCGGAGATCGCCCCCGGTCTGCTGTGGCCAGCGGTCGCGAACCGCTACCGGGACCTAGCGGCCGGCCTCATTAGAGCGGCACGGGACGAGGCCACGGTATGACCTGCGTCCCCGCTCCGTTCGGGCATCTGCTGCGGCTGACCGACGAGGTCGGCTTGCTGGAGCACGCCCGGGGCATCGTGCCCAGGCTCCAGCACGGGTACTGCGTCGACGATGTGGCACGCGGCCTGGTCGTGGTGTGCCGGGAGCCGTCGCCAGCGCTCGAACTCATCGCGCTGGCGGGGCGCTACCTGGACTTTCTGGGCCGGGCACAGGCACCTGACGGCAGGCTCCGCAACCGCCTCGGCTACGACCGCCGCTGGCGTGATGAGCCGGGCACCGAGGATTGCTGGGGCCGGGCCTTGTGGGGCTTTGGCACTGCTGCTGCCCGGGGACTGGATGCGGGGATTCGTGCGGAGGCGCGCACTCGGTTCGAGCGCAGCGCGCAGGCCCGCTCGCCATGGCCGCATGCCATGGCGTTCGCGGCGCTCGGCGCCGCCGAGATCCTCGAGGCCTGGCCTGATCATCCCGGCGCCCTTGGCCTTCTCGCCAGCGCCGCCGCCGTCATCGGCGAGCCGTCGGCGAATGCTGCCTGGCCGTGGCCTTTTCCGAGGCTCAGCTACGCCAACGCGGCCCTCGCCGAAGCGGTCATCGCGGCCGGCTCGCGACTCGGCGAGGATCCCGTCCTCCGCCATGGCTTGCGCATGCTGGAGTGGTTGCTGGAATGCGAGACTCGCGACGGCCACCTATCGGTGGTACCGGTCGGCGGCTGGAGCCCGGGTGAGGAGCGCCCCGGTTTCGACCAGCAGCCGATCGAGGTCGCCGCGATCGCGGACGCATGCGTGCGCGCGGCATCGGTCACCGGCGACCCAGCCTGGCTCAGCGGTGTCGAGATGTGCGTAGCGTGGTTCCTCGGTGACAATGATGCTAAAATTCCCCTGCTCGACGAGCAGAGCGGCGGAGGGTGTGATGGCCTCGGTCCAAGCAGCCGAAATCGCAACCAGGGCGCGGAATCAACGTTGGCAATGATCTCCGTGATGCAGCACGGATGCCGCCTGATCGCGCCGCGGCAGTGACCGGCGCCGCCACGAGCCGGGTGCTGACCCGGACCTCTCATCGGCTGATGCCGGACCCCAGCCGTACGCTGAGCCGCTTGTTCGTACCCGGCCACGAGACCTTGATCCGGGGCGAGCCGCGAGCCAGGGCAGTCATGGATCGCATCCTGCGGATGAGCGAAGACGAGGTGGACCAGACGCTTGCCCGCACACTGTCCCGGTACGCCGGCCGCTACCGGGTCCCCAGGGAGACGCTGGAGCGCCATTTCAGGCTTGTCGTCCACCGGCTAGGTAACGAGATCAACGTCAGCATTGCCCGGCAGCACCTGATCGGTGCGTACTTCACCCAGGAATACGCGCTAGAGGCTGCGGCACTATTCAACCCGTCGATCGTGCCGCACCCCGACCAGGGCCGCTGCGGAAGCGGTGAACTCCGGTTCATCATGAGCCTGCGCGCCGTGGGTGAAGGCCATATGTCAAGCATCGAGTTCAGGACCGGAACGATCAGCAGCGATTGCACCGTCACCTTCGATGAACCGGGGCGTTTCCTCGACATCGGGCACACTCGCCCCGTCACCTACGAGCGTGAATTCTTCAAGGAGAAACTCGCTGAGGTCAGTCACGACGACGAGAACGCGCAGCTCCTCTGGAGCTTGCTGCCGCCCCTATTCAGCATGGCCGAACTTGACCTGGCCGTCAGCGAACTGTCCTTGCAGCACGAGACGCGCACGGGTTCCGTGGCCCTCATCGACTGGGTGCGCTGGATAGCGGCGTCCAGCTACGAAGCCGAGTTCGACGAGTGGCATGATCTGTCCGAGCGGGTGCTCTGGCCCACCGGCCCGGACGAGAGCCGTGGCATGGAGGATGCCAGGTTCGTCCGCTTCACCGACGGCGGGCAGTCGGCGTACTACGCGACATATACCGGGTTCGATGGCCAGAGTGTCGGATCGCATCTCCTGGAGACCACGGACTTCCGGACGTTCACCGTCTGCCAGCTCTCGGGCCCGTCGGCGGCCAACAAGGGCATGGCGCTGTTCCCCCGGCGCATCGGCGGCCGCTACGCCGCGCTGTCTCGATGGGACCGGGAGAACAATTGCATCGCATACTCAGATGACCGGCATCGCTGGGGGCCGTCCATCACCGTCCAGACGCCCACCCGCCCGTGGGAGCTGGTTCAGCTCGGCAACTGTGGCTCACCGATCGAGACACCGGCGGGATGGCTGGTCTTCACTCATGGCGTCGGGCCCATGCGGGAGTACGCCATCGGCGCCATGCTTCTCGACCTCGACCACCCGGAGCGCGTGGTCGCCGTGCTGCCGGAGCCCCTGCTCACGGCCGATGAATCAGAGCGTGACGGATACGTGCCAAATGTCGTCTACTCCTGCGGTGCGCTGCTGCACGAGCAGACAATCGTGCTGCCCTATGCCTGTAGCGACACCTCGGTGCGGATCGCCATGGTCCATCTTGCCGGGCTGCTCGACCTTCTCAAGCAAGGCTGACCCGGCATCAGCCAGCATCCGGCGGGCTGCCGGTGTCCGGGCTCATGTGGAACGTAAACATCCGGTCGGCGTCGATACGGGCATAGACCGGCCCTGAATCGAGGAATGCTTCCCACTCTGGCCCGTAACGCGGCACGTACACGTCCGGCAGCGTTCGCCGCAAACCGCGTGCTGGAAAACAGGCCAGGCCGGATGGCGGCAAGAAGATAACGCTGTCAAACGGATGTTGTGGTCAGTCCGGGCGGCCGGGAACGGAAGCTAACCTCGCTGGTGCTCCAGCGCGCGGCGGGTGAGCACGCGCGACAGATGCTGGCGGAACGCGCGGTCGGCGTGGATGTCCTCGCCGGGTTCGGTGCCGTCGGCGGCCAGTTCGGCGGCTTCGGCGGGACCGGCCCCGTCGGCCAGTGCTTGCTCGACGGCGCGTGCGCGGATGGGCGTCGGGCCCATGTTGGCCAGCGCGACCCGTCCGGCCACGGCCGCGGCGCCCACGATGGCCCAGTCGTTCGCGCGGCGGACGAACTTCTGGTAGCCCCAGTCCGCGCCCGGCTGGCGGGGCACGCGTACCGCGCTGAGCAGCTCGCCCGGCTCCAGGCTGGTCTCGAAATACCCGGTGAAGAAGTCGCCGGCGGGCACGGTTCTGGTCCCGGACGGGCTCATCAGCTCCACCGAGCCGCCGAGCGCGGTCAGCGCCATCGGCAGGTCCGCGGCCGGGTCGGCGTGCGCGAGCGAGCCGCCGATCGTGCCGCGGTGCCGGATCTGCGGATCGCCCACCTGCGCGGCGGAGTACGCCAGCAGAGGCGCCCCGGAACGGACCCGCTCGGAGCCCGCGACGTCCGCGTGCCGGGTGGTCGCGCCGATCACCAGATCATCGCCGTCGGTCCGGATGTACGCCAGCTCGTTCACCCCGCCGATATCGATCAGAACGGACGGCACCGCGAGCCTTAGTTTCATCATGGGCAGCAGCGAGTGGCCACCGGCCAGCAGCTTGGCGTCGTCCCCGTACTCGGCGAGCAGCTCCAGGGCGTGCCCGGCGGACTCGGCCGCCGCGTACTCGAACGGTGCGGGGATCACTGAGCGGACTCCGTGCTCGTCGTGGCGCCGGTGGACATCGTGCCGGCGGCGGTCAGCACGGCGCGGACGATGTTGTGGTAGCCGGTGCAGCGGCAGAAGTTGCCCTCCAGGCCCGCCCGCACCTCCTCCTCGGTGGGATGCGGGTTCTCGGCCAGCAGCCCGGTGGCCGCCATGACCATGCCCGGCGTGCAGAAACCGCACTGCAGCCCGTGCTCGGCCCGGAACGCCCGCTGCACCGGGTGCAGGTCCCCCTCGGGGGCCAGCCCCTCCGCGGTGGTCACCTCCTGCCCGGACGCCTGCACGGTGAGCACTGTGCAGGACTTCACCGACTTCCCGTTCAGCAGGACGGTGCAGGCCCCGCAGGAGGTCGTGTCACAGCCGACGTTGGCGGCCCGCAGTCCCAGGTGCTGCCGCAGGTAATGCACGAGCAGCAGCCGCGGCTCCACATCGTCGGACCGGTCCTGGCCGTTGACCGTGAGCCGGACCTTCACTGCGCATCCCTCGATTCGCTTGTTCCGGCCGCGGGGGCCGCTGTTCCCGCTGCGGGTGGCGCGGCGGCCTCCCGCAAGGCCCGCCACACCCGCTGCGGGGACGTGGGCATGTCGATGTGCCGGACGCCGAGGTGGCTGACCGCGTCGACGACCGCGTTCTGCACGGCCGGGGTCGCGCCGATCGTGCCGGCCTCGCCGATCCCCTTGGCGCCGAGCGGGTTGTAGGTGGTGGGGGTGGCCATGTCGGCCAGCTCGAAGCTGGGCACCTCGGTCGCGGACAGGAACGGGTAGTCGGCGAAGGTCGTGGTCAGGGGATTGCCGTCGGCGTCGTACACGACCTCTTCCAGGAACGCCTGCGCCGCGCCCTGGGCGATGCCGCCGTGCCGCTGTCCCTCGGCCAGCAGCGGATTGACCAGGGTGCCGGCGTCGTCCACGGTCACCATCCGGCGCAGCACCGCCTTGCCGGTCTCGGTGTCCACCTCGACGACGGCCACGTGCGCGCCGAACGGGAACGTCGCGCCCGGCGCGCTGAACACGGACCGCACGACCAGGCGCTCGGTCTCGGCCAGCCGGGCCAGCGGGACCGACGCGTCCGGGTCCCCGGCCACCGTGAACGCGCTGCTGCCGATGTCGAAGACCAGGTCGGCCGGGTTCGCCTCCAGTTCGCCGGCCGCGCGCTGCCGCGCTTCCTCCAGCAGTTCCTGCGACGCCTGCTGGACGGCCGCGCCGCCCTGCTGCAGGCTCCGCGAGCCGCCGGTACCGCCGCCCTGGGGGATCAGGTCGGTGTCGCCCCACTTCACGGTGATCTTGTCGACCGGGATGCCCAGCTCCTCGCTGGCCAGCATCGCCCACACGGTGGAGTGACCCTGCCCATGCGGCGAAGTGCCGGTCAGGATCGTGGCGCTGCCGTCCGGGTGCACCTCCACCGTGGCGTTCTCCTGCGGGCGGCCCGCCTCCGAGCCGCTGCCGGTGATCTCCACGTAGCTGGCCAGGCCGATCCCGAGCTGCACCACGTCGCCGTTCGCGCGCCGTTTCGCCTGCTCGTCCCGCAGATCCTGATATCCGGCGGCGGCCAGGGCCTTGTCCAGGGCGGTCGTATAGTCGCCGCTGTCGTACACCGCACCGAACGCCGTGGTGTGCGGCTCGGTGAACGCCGGGAGCAGGTTCTTGCGCCGGACGTCCGCCGGGTCCATGCCGATCTCGGCGGCGAACAGGTCGATGGCCCGCTCCACCGCCGCCGTGGCCTCGGGCCGCCCCGCGCCCCGGTAGGCACCGACTGGGGTCGTGTTGGTCAGCACGGACACGGCCGCCGCCTCGGCCCGGGGGAACGAGTACGGCCCGGGCGTCATCAGGATCGTGAGGGACGGCAGGATCGCGCCGAACTTTGGGTAGGCCCCGGAGTCCTGCAGGATCTCCAGCCGGTAGGCGAGCACGGTCCCGTCCCGGCGGCCGCCGATGGTGATCGTCTGGCGCTGGGCCCGCCCGTGCGTCATCGCGACCATGTTCTCGGCACGGGTCTCGGCCCAGCGCGCGGGACGGCCAAGCTGGCGGGCGACCCAGCACACCAGTCCGTGCTCCGGGTCCGCGCCGAACTTCGCGCCGAACGCGCCCCCCACATCGGGGGTGATGATCCGGACGCTGGCCGGGTCGATGCCGAGCATGCTGGCCACGACCGCGCGCGTGCCCTGTGCGCCCTGGTTGGGAATCCACGCGGTCAGCCGGCCGCCCGCGTCCTTGTCCTCGCCCCAGGCCGCGGCGGCCGCCCGCGTCTCCATCGGCGCCGGCGCCACCCGCTGGTTCTCGATCGTCCGGGTGACGATGGTCTCGCAGCCATCGAACAGGGCCGGGTCGAACTGGTCCGCGTCACCGAAGGAGGCCGCCACGTTGGTGTGCGCGTCCGGGAAGATCGGATCGGCCGCGGTGGCGGCGGACATGTCGACCACCGGCGGCAGCAGGTCGTAGTCGGCGTCCACCAGTTCTGCGGCGTCTTCCCCCTGGTAGGGGTCCTGGGTGACGACCATCGCGACCGGCTCGCCGACGAACCGGACGACGTCGCGCGCGAGCAGCGGCTGGTTCATCAGGTCGTTGATCATGCCGGGGACCGGCGGGGGGAGGGCGGGCAGTCCGGTCAGATCGGCGCCGGTGAACACGGCGATCACCCCGGGTGCCTCGCGGGCGGCGCTGACGTCGACGGAGCGGATCACCGCGTGGGCCACCGGGGACCGGACGAAGAACACGTGGCAGGCGCCGGCCAGCCGCTCGTCCTCAACGTCGTCGGTATAGACGCCGCCCCGGGTCAGAAAACCGGGATCCTCCGTTCGCAGGACCCGCGTACCCAGGATGCTCACACCGACCAACTCCCTCTCCAGCCCGTCGCGTCCCTGGCAATTTACCTGTTGCCAGGGGGCGGGCCGGGAGGCAGGATGACCGCGAACCGTTCGGCGCACCGGTCGAGCTGGGCCAGGATGCGCTGCCGGGCGGCGCTGCTCAGCGGGGTGTCGGGCCGGGTGACGGCGTCCCGGAGCACCGGGATGAGCGGGGCGTACTTGGCGGCCAGCCGTTCTACCTCCGGCCCGGTGGTGTGGATCAGGCCCGCCCCGTTGTCGGTGAAGTCGGACGCCTTGATGATCCGCGCCCACGGGGAGCGGTCCAGGCTGTCGGCGACGTGCTCGCGGTATTGCTGGTTCCGGTCCCGGCCGGGCTCGTACTCGGGGTTGGTCACGGCCTCGACCAGGTCGGCGACCCGGCCGCCGAACCGGGCGGCCAGCGCCGCCAGCGCGGCCTGCCGGGTGCCGTCCGCGGTCAGCTCCGCCCGTGCGGCCGGCCCGGTGCCGTCCGCGGCCAGTTCCACGGCGTGATCCTCGACCGCGTCGTGCAGCAGCGCGGCCACTGCCACGTCGGCGTCCTGCACCTCGTAGTGGGACAGGATCCGGATCGCCACCCGGAGCAGGTGGTTCAGGTAGGGCTCCTGCTGGCGCCGGTCGGCGGCGTGCAGCCGGGCCGCCAGGTCCAGTGCCGCGGCCAGCCGCACCTGGCGTGGGTGCGGGAACCCGGCGATCTCGGCCGCGAACCGGTCCCGCAGGCCGTCCGTGCCGTAGGCCGAGGTGATCGCGTGCAGCGGCATTCCCCGCAGCAGCCGCTGGCGCGCGGTGTCCATGCCTCCAGCAGACCACATATGAGGCCGGCGCGCTGTCCGGTACCGTCCGGTGCCGGTTCGCCCGGGGGTTCCCGGCGAGCCGCGGAATAACCGCGAAAGTCCGTTATATAGCGTGTTGCCGAGTTGGAAAATACACATTTAACCCTGATTTCCGCGATGTGAAGATATCTGCTGAATATCGGCCTCTAAAACCGTTATATTACTTACTTGCGCGCTGCCGCTCGCGGGCCCCGCTAACCCGGCGGAAGCGATGCTGTGCAAGCACTCTGTTACGACAGCATTGGGGGAGGAATCAATGCGGGCAGTGATAACCGGCGGCGCAGGCTTTCTCGGATCACATTTGTGTGACACCCTGCTTGCCCGGGGTGATCAGGTGGTCTGCCTGGACAATTTGTCCACGGGCCGTATCGAGAACGTCGCGCACATGATCGGCCAGCCGGGATTCGTGTTCAGCCGGGCTGACGTCAGTGCCGGCCTTGATATCGACGGCCCGGTCGATGTGGTGGCACACTTCGCCAGTGCCGCATCACCGCCGGATTACCAGCGGATGCCGCTGGAAACGCTGGCCGTGGGCAGCCGGGGGACGGAGAACGCGCTTCGCCTCGCCGAAGTCAGCGGAGCGCGCTTCGTGCTCGCCTCGACGAGCGAAATATATGGCGACCCGGCGGTCCACCCGCAATCCGAAGAATATTGGGGAAATGTCAACCCGATCGGCCCGAGGAGCGTCTACGACGAGGCCAAGCGATTCGCTGAAGCGCTGACCCGGGCGTACGGTTCCGCGCGCGGCGTGAACGTCGGGATCATCCGGATCTTCAATACATATGGGCCGCGGATGAGTGCCACCGATATGGACGCGTTGTCACCAACTTCATCACCCAGGCGCTGAACGGGGACCCGATCACCGTGTACGGTGACGGCGGCCAGACCCGCAGTTTCTGTTACGTCGACGACCTGATCCGTGGCATTGTCGCGATGATCGACTCCGCCGAACCCGGGCCGGTCAATCTCGGCAACCCGGAGGAATTCACGGTGGGTGATTTCGCCGAGCTCGTTCTGCAGATAACCGGCTCCGGCTTCGGAGGCTCTAGGTGGCGGTACAGTTCCCGGCCGTCGTTGCCCTATCGCTAGAGCGGGGCGGCTCGGTAGACCGAGGCGGCCAGGCCCCACCGGTGGACCACCTTGACCTGCTCAAAAGCGTTCACCATGGAACGGTGGTGAAACCGCTCGTCGCGTTACCTGTATGGTCCCCGCCTTGGCCGGAGTGCGCAGTGAAATGACGAATGAGTATCTATCGGTAAGTATATGTGAGCTGAAATACAATCGGGCGGTATCAGCCTAGTACGGCAGCCGCCATTC
>PLRW01000034.1 GCA_003164955.1 Actinomycetota bacterium | reverse complement strand
ATGACACTGCACCCGATGACACTGCGGCCGCTCCCGATGGGCCGGATGTCCTGGCGCAGGTGGCTGGCGAGCTGCACCTTTTCCATCAGCGCTCGGCCCACCGGGAAACGGTCATCGACCGCCTGCACGAAGAGAACCAACTGCTCCGCCAGGGACTGCGCCGCAGCATTTTAGAACAGGTGGTGGTTGATCTCGTCCGGCTCTACGACGGGCTCAGCCGGCAGGCCGGGCGCCCCGGTGGCGAGACGGCGGTGTTCGCGAGCTTCGCGGACGATGCGCTGCTGGCCCTTGAGCGGTGCGGCGTGGACCCCTTCACCGCCGAGCCTGGCGATGCCTACACCGTAGGCCTCCATGTCGCCGCCGGCTTCGTCGACTGCGACGATCCGCTCCGGCACAACACGGTGGCCGAGGTGCTCCTGGTCGGCCTGCGCGACCGCGAGTCCGGGACCGTCCGCCGGCCATTGCGGGCCCGGTTCCACCGTCTGCCCGCCGCCTGTGGGGATCCGGTCCCGGCCGCCCGGGCCGGTCCCACTGAGCCGCCCGGCGACCAGTCCAGTGACCGCAGCCACGGATAACCGAATGAGAGACGATGGCCACCTACGGAATTGATCTAGGCACCACCTACTCCTGCATCGCCTATGTCAATGACACGAACCGTGCGGTCGTGGTGAAGAATGCAGTCGGCGAGGACTCCACCCCCTCGGTGGTCTTCTTCGAGACGGATGACAATGTCGTGATCGGGCGGGAAGCGAAGAATTCCGCCCGGATCTACCCAAACCTGGTCGTCTCGCTGATCAAGCGGCGCATGGGCGAGGACGACGTGGAACTGGAATTCCACGGTGCCGTCCACACGCCAGTGACGATCTCGGCGCTGATCCTGCGGGAGCTATGCCAGTCCGCCGAGCAGAACACCCACGAGGACGTCCGCGACGTCGTTATCACCGTTCCCGCCTATTTCGGGGTCCGGGCCCGGGAGGCCACCCGGGCCGCCGGGGAAATCGCCGGGCTAAACGTGCTCAACGTGATACCCGAGCCGGTCGCCGCCGCGCTGCACTATGAGGCGATCAGCACCGATGCTGACCGCACGATCCTTGTCTACGACTTGGGCGGCGGGACCTTCGATACCACGGCTATCCGGATCGAGGGCCAGGACATCAGTGTGGTATGCACCGACGGCGACCACAAACTCGGGGGCGCGGACTGGGATGAGCGGATCGCCGACCTGCTGCTCAAGCAGTTCGTCGAGGAGCACCCCGGCACCGAGGCCGCGGTCAGCGAGGACTTCCTGCAGGAGCTCGCCACGGCCGCGGAGGACATGAAGCGGGCCCTCAGCAGTCTCGAGACCCGCCGGTACAACGCGCGGTTCGCCGACGAGGTCTCCCGCATCGAGCTGACCCGGACGGTCTTCGAGAATGCTACCGCTGACCTGCTGGAACGCACCTTCACCATTACCGGGCGGACCATCGATGAAGCCCGGCAGCGAGGGGTGACGAGCTTTGATGACGTACTGCTCGTGGGCGGCTCGACGCGGATGCCGGCCGTGGCTGAGGGCCTGCGCAGCCGCTTCGGCTTCACCCCCAAGCTGCATGACCCGGACCTCGCGGTGGCCAAGGGTGCCGCGCTGTTCGCCCTGATCGAGTCGGTGAAGATCGCACTGCCGGCCGGCGCGGAGGCCGGCCCCGGCGGGGCCGGCCCGAGCCCCGAGGACATGGAGACCGCAGCCGCCCAGCTGGGCGTCGACACGGACAGCCTCCGGGGCCTGATCGGCAAGAAGGTCACCGCAGTGGTGCCGAGAGCCTTCGGGGTCAAGATCCTGACGACTGCCGGCGACGCCGAAGCCGACGACGACGGCTTCCTGATCGACCACCTGCTGCATGCCAACGCCGTGCTGCCGGCTGCGCCCCCGACCCAGACCTACGGCACCGTGGAGGACGGCCAGACCGGTATCTCCGTCGAAATCTGGGAGCAGGCCGGCGCCAGGGAATCACGCCGGGTCCTGGACAACGAGAAGATCGGGAACGGCACGATCACCGACCTGCCGCCGCTGCCCAAGGGCTCGCCGGTAGCGATCAGCTTTGCCATGGACGAGATGGGAACGCTGCGGGTGCACGCTGTCGAGACCACCACAGGCAAGGACCTCGACATCGAACTCGCAATCGGCGGCCTGTCCCCCGAAGACATGGGCCAGGCCCGGACCGCCGTCGGCAAGTACACCGTCGGTGCCTGAGTAGCACCGGCATGACCACCGACTGGGCGGCCTACCGGGACGCGGTCCTTGAGCCGGCCCGGGAGGCCTGCAACACCCTCCCGGCGGATCTGTGCGCCAGGTACGGCATCGACGGCGGGCACCTGCAGAGCGACGCCCGCTTCAAGGCCCGGGTGGACGAGATCGTCAAGTACTGGAAGAAGCTGGAACTCACCTCGAAGCTGTACAAGTCCCTGGCCCTGGCCCTGCTGGCGGACCACGCCCGGCTTACCGCCGCGGACCTGCTGGATCGCGCTAAGTTCCGTCATGAACGCGAAGCGGCCAGGGAACAGGGCGCCGCGCGGCTGCGGCAGTGGGCGAAGACGATCGCCGGGGACATCCCCCGCGTCACCGGGGCAACCCTGAGCCGGCTGGCCGAAATGACCGATGGCCTGCTGGACGAGCGCCAGGTGCGGGCCGAGCTGGCCAAGGCCAAGGTGAGCGTGATCGAGCCGGACTGGCCCGTGCCGTCACATCCCCCGGTGGCCACCGCGGTCGTCCTGCGCACCCATCTCAACGTGCTGGGACTGACGCTGTCCCCGCAGCTGATTTTCCCCGACGGGACGCTGGCCAAGGGATACACCCTCAAGGGCGGATTCAGGCTGGCCGACGGGCGCCGCCTCACCAGCAAGGCGGTAGTCGAGGCACAGGGCGAACAGGCCCGGCGGCCGCACAACAGCCTCAAGACGGCAGCCGAGACCGTCCTGGCCACGCTGGCCAAGGCGGTCGCGGTCCCGGCGACCCTCGACGCGCTCATCCTCTGGGAGGTCGCCGCCCTGCTGCAGCGCAGCCTCGACGCCGGCCTGCCGGTATCCCTGGTTGCCCAGCTGGCGACGGAGACTGGACTGGCGCAAGTGGAGGCGGAGGAGCTGGCGGTTACGCTGTCGGCCGGCTCCGGTCCGAGCGGCTCACCCCGGGCCACTGACCGCGACACGGGTTCCGGGCTGGTCCTCGGCCTCCTGGCCGCGGGTAACCTGCGGGAGGCCGAACGGCTGCTGGGGCAGTTGGGACCCGATGAGGTCGGCGACGATGCGCAGGCCAAGGTGACCGCCGCTGCGGCCCGGGTGATAGAACTGCGGGCCCAGGCCGAGGCGGCTCAGCGCGGCGGACGCACCGAGGAGGCCGCCCAGCTGCTGGCCGACGCCGTGCAGTCAGCCCACGACGATGCGGACCTGGCCGCCCATCTCGCCCGGATCCCGCCGCCCCCGGCCACAGACGCCCGGGTGGGCGTCGGGGATGGGCCGGCGATCCTGCAGTGGACCCCGAGCGCCGCGCAGATCGGCCAGGTCCGGTACTGCGTGCGGCGCACCGCCGGCGC
Source organism: Actinomycetota bacterium (assembly GCA_003164955.1). Classification (GTDB taxonomy): domain Bacteria; phylum Actinomycetota; class Actinomycetes; order Streptosporangiales; family Streptosporangiaceae; genus Bog-532. The sequence continues at coordinate 37,377 of PLRW01000034.1, read as the reverse complement.
TGCTGCGGTATCCGCAGCCGCCGGTGATCTGGTCACCGAGACCAGCAGCAACCAGGCCACCGACCTGCATCCCCCGGTCGCGGTCCCGCTGTTTTATACCGTGTTTGCCAGCCGTGACCCGGCAACCTGGTCAGCTGGGGCAGCAGCCGGCCCAGTCACGCTGCTGCCGCCGATCGCTGAGCTGGCCCTGTCGGCCGACGCCCAATGCGTCACCGGGAACTGGCGGCCGCACCCCTCGGCGACGGCTGTGCGGGTCACCCGGTCGTGTGATGACCAGCCCGGCGACGTGACACCGGTGCCAACAGTGCCCGGCGCAGCGGTCGGCTTCGTCGATCAGTCGGTCCGGGCAGGCCTGACCTACACGTACACAGTGACCGCGATGTACGCCGGCGCGAGCGGCGCCTTGCTGGCAGCGCCGCCAGTGACCGAGTCCATCGTGCCGGTTCCCGCGCCGACGGCCGTCACTGATCTTGCGGTCGAGGCCCTGGTCGACGAAACCTCGACCCGGCTCCGGATGACCTGGACTGCCCCGGCCGGCGGCACCGTGGTGATCCGCCGGGCCGGCGGTCCGCCGCCGTGGCCGGCTGGGGCCAGGGTTCCCCTGGCCGTCGCGGCCAGCTATGGCGACGTCCTGGACGGCCCGCGGCAGACCGGGCCGGACGGGCCAGTCACCATGCTGGTGACCGGCCCTGGGCTGGGGCGGTTCGTGTGCTCGGCCCTGACCGTCGGACGGTCAGAGGCGGTCATCGGCAACACCGTGGCGGTGGAACTGCTGGCGGCGGTCTCTGGCCTGCTGGCCAGGCGGCGCTGGGATACGGTCACGGTCAGCTGGCAGTGGCCCCCGGGTGTGCGTGAGGCCCGGATTCACTGGTCGACCCTGGACCAGGATGTGGAGCTGACCTGCACGAAACGGCAGTTCTATGACAACGGCGGCGTCGTCCTTGCGACCGGGCCGGAGGAGGTTACGGTCAGCGTCGCCGCGCTGATCCGTGAGCGGGGCGAGCTGCTTGCGTCTCCCGTGGTCACCACCGTGGTGGGCAGCCGGCGACCGGCTCTCACCTGGAGCCTGCAGCGGAGCGCCAAACGGCACATCATCCTCAGGCTGCGCGGAGATCAGTCCTGCCCGGTTCCGGCACTGGTGCTGGTCGTGGGCCGGGAAATACTCACCCGGCTCGAGCCTCAGTGGATCACTCCGGGCAATGGGGTCGCGCTGGATGTGACCGGGGTCGTCAATGGCCACCCGATCGACCGGATTGACTGCCGTCTGGCCGACCCTGGCGACGACGGTCCGATTTTGACCCGTTCTCGCGGAAAGAGGTGAGCGGATTGACAGCAGGGTCGCACTGCCCTTACTGCTACCGTCCCCTGCCGGTCAAGGAGATCATGTACCGCTGCGTTGGCCGGATCGGCCCGACCGGCAAGAAGTGCGAGCGGAAAATCGACCCGGTACTCAGCCGGCAGACGGGGGACAACGCGACTCAATTTCCGGCATTCCCAGACGACGGCCGTAAGCGCCACGCAGTCTGCCCGCACTGTCAGGGCAGCACCGAACAGCACATCTGCCGGTACTGTCACAGCACGCTGCCGGTGCATTTCGGCCGGGCCGATAACCGGCAGATCGCCCTGGTCGGGGCGAAGGAGAGCGGAAAAACCGTATACATGACGGTACTGCTACATGAACTGATGCACGAAGTAGGCCGTCGGCTCAAAGCCTCAGTCCTCGGCGCCGATGACCACACCCGTGAGCTCTTTTTCTACGACTACGAGCAGCGCCTTTACGAGCGGCGCGAACTGCACGAGCAGACCAGGACTGCTGCGGCTAACCCGGCTGGGATCCGGCCGCTGGTGTTTAGCCTCAGCCTTGAGGTGCGCCGCTTCCACCGGCGGCAGCTGCGCCGCACCCTGCTGTCGTTCTTCGACACCGCAGGTGAAGATCTGATCTCGACCGAGAGCGTCGCGTTCAACACCCGGTATCTGCACAGCGCCGACGGAATTATCCTGCTGCTGGATCCGATGCAGCTCAAGGGGACCCCTGGCCCGTCGTCGCTGCCGACGGACTCGGGCAGCGATCCAATGGCGGTACTGGACCGGATCACCGCGCTGCTCCACACCAGTCCAACGGCGAAGAAGAGCGGCCGGATCAACAAGCCGCTTGCGGTCGTATTCTCCAAGATGGACACGATGGACGAGGCACTGCCACCCGAATTCCAGGTCCAGCGCTACTCGTCATCCGAGACTACTTTCGACGAGGCGGACAGCCTGGCGGTCGACGCGGAACTTCGCGAACTGCTGGTGGGCTGGCACAGCTCCTCGATGGAGAACCTGCTCGACACGAACTATCGCCGCTACCGGTTCTTCGGCGTCTCGGCCCTCGGCGAAAGCCCGACCCGGGACGAGAACGGCAGCCAGCGGATCGCGGGTGACCTCCTGCGGCCACGCCGGGTCCACGATCCGTTCCTGTGGCTCCTGAACGAGCTCCGCACGCTGTGATCCGGGTACAGAGGACTTAGGGGGCACTGTGGCTTTCGGCCAGCTTTATTACACGTCCTGCCGGGCCGGCCTGTCCGGCTCCCCCGGATTCCAGTTCCAGGCAGCCAGCCCCGGCCTCGACCCCGACGTGATGCGGGAGGTGGAGACGGCCACGGCTTACCAGCCGCCGCGGTCGCTGACCTCCAGCGCGACCGCCGAGCAGATTCAGGCGGCACCAGTCAGCTTCTGCTATCTGCCCGGCGGGCATGCCATCCTGGCCCGGGTGGTCTTCATCGGGAATGACTACTCGCACCGATTCGGAAATTACTTCGCCCATGCGCTGGTTTCCCGCCAACCCGAGCAGGATCTGGCCGGCCAGCTTCCGATTGAGCTGTGGCAGGCTCCGTTCTGGAGTACCGAGGCGGCCGCCCGGCAGCAACTGGATGAGCTGCCCGCGGGGCCGCCACCCGGGACCCTGAACCGGGCGATGGTCGCGGCATTCCTCCGCGACCACCCGGGCCGTCGCCATCTGCCGACCCTGCTCACCGCGGCCCAGGACACCGTTACTGAACAACATCGCAAGCTGGTCATCGTGGAGGAGCACCCCGAACGCGTCGCCTGCTGGATCGCGGCCCTGTCCTACCTGCTGCCGCCGGCCACCGTGGCCCGGATGTCGTTCACCACCTACGACCGGCAGCCGCGTTACAGCCGCCCTGACGTCATCGGCACCGTGCCCGACGGTGACCTGGATCGCAGCGCTGACGCCTTCGACGAGTACTTCCTGTTCGACTTCACCACCGACAAGGTCAGCGACATTCCGGTGCATCCCATCGGGGAGCTGCTCGCCGATGTCGATGTCACTGCCGCCCCGGAGATGTGGACCCGCATCGATTCCCTGGCTGACCGGACCGAATGCACCTTCACCGACTGGGCCCCGGTGATCGTCGCGGCGCAGATCTCCTGGAGTTCCGGCTCCGAGAAGGCCCGTGACATGCCGGTCCTGCTGGCGTCCTGGCTCGGCAGGAACGCCAGCCGCCTCGGTTCGCAGTGGGTACGCGAGCTCGTCACTGCGACGCTGGCGTGCCTCACGGACGGCAATGCGCTGGCTCCCTTGACCGAGCTCATGTGCGCGGTCGACGCCATCGACTCGGACGAACTGCGCGGCCAGATCGAAGAACGCGGCGTCAGCGAGCTGGTGTGGTGGGCCCTGAACAGCGACCCGGACAGCGACCCGATCCGGCTTACGATCCGCACAGAAGCCGGCCGGCGGCAGGCAGCTGAGGCCCTCGACGAAGCTCTGCCCCGGGCCCCAGCCCCGGCAGGCCTGATGCTGCTGGACTGGGCACACCTGACTGGCATACCAGTCAGTGCGGCAGCCCTGCACCGGGCCGGCGTCGAGCAGCTAGGCCCTGTCCTGCTCCAGCAATCCGGCCAGCAGATCGGCTTGCCGCTGTTGCGACACTTCCCGGAGCTGCGCGAGGGAGTGCTCTCCTACCTCGACTCGGTCGCCTTCGTGGATACCGGGCAGCTAGTTACAGCGCTGAGCGCCGGTCTGGGTGAAGCACTTGGCATCGATCTGGCCGATCAGCAGAGCGCCGGGATCCGGCGGGCAACCCTCGTCATCCAGGTCCGCTCCGGGCAGCTCGACCCGGTGACCGCCCTGACCCGTATGTTCCCGGGCTCCGCCGTGGACCAGAAGTTCCTCGAGCTCCTCTGGCCACAGGCCTACTGGAGCATCAGCGAGGCTGCAGAGATACTGCGCTGCCTGGGGGACTACAGCGCCCGCGCCGTGCCGGTGCCCAGCTGGCTCAGCGCGACCGTCCTGGCCGACCCCCGGCTCCTTCCGGCAGAGGAAGCCGCGCACACCCTGCTCTGCGTGGACCTGACCCGTTACCCGGCGGTACTCGAAGAACTCTCGCCGCCAGCGCGGGAGCGGGCCCGCCTACTGGCGCAGGTGGACGGGTGGATCAACGACCTGACCGACCCGAGCCCCGGGCAGTTCACCCCGGCACTTAACCAGTTCCTCGACGGGACGTCCCGGCTGGATCCGGCCACCCGCCGCCGCGCCGAACTGGCCTTGCTCCCGCTCCTGAGCCGGCTGCCAGCGTCCCGGGAGGCGAAGATATTGGACCACTCTCCACAGATTTTTGCCGACTACCGCAAGCTGCTGGCCGCCCAGATATCCGGAGCGTCTCCTAACTTTGCCCAGGCCGCGAGGTCATTCGCTCTGCTGAGGCTGCTGGGCGAGGAGTCGGGCTGGCGGGACCTCGATGCCCTGCTGCTCAAAACAGTCGGAAAGTGGAACCAGCGCAAGCTGGCCGAAATCGACCACTTGCTGGACAGCCAGGGAGAGGTCCAGGCCCTGAAGTACTTCCGCAAATGGTCGCGTGCCATCCCCCCGGGACGGCTTAGGCGGGTGACCTCAGGAGGATACAAAGTCGCGACAGGTCTGGCCGACCTCAGCCGGAAACGGCGGCGCAAGTGACGTCCGCCCATAACCGGCGGCCGGCCGAGGGTCGCGGTTACCGCCCGCCGGCGCCGCCCGTAGACGGCCAGGAGTACTGGCGGATCGGCACCTCGCTTGTCATTCTCCCGTTCGCGGCCGTCCTGTTCAGCTTCCCCTATTTCATTCACTACGCCAGCGCCTACAGCCGGGGCGTTGCCGCCGCATTGGGCATAGGCACCGACAAGCAGGCGCGCCACCCGCAAGCTCCACCAGATGCGGGCCGCCCGGGGCAAGAGCCGGCTTGGACCCAGTTCCTGTTCGGGCCGGTGTGGCTGGACGTGCGCCACGTCGTGACGGTCGGGCTGCAACGGCAGTGGGACTACACGAGCAACGAGTTCACGCAGATAAGGCAAAAATACTTCAACCGGGGTACGGATACTGCCGACTATAGCTTCGCCGGAAGATCGGCGCCCCACGAATGGATTGATGGCTCCGGCCGGATTATGGCAATGACCATGGCCGCGGTCCTGGTGGGACTGCTGCTGCTGATCAGCACCGCCGTTCAGGCCGTGGCTATCGCGGTCATCTGGGCTCTCAGCCTGATGGCGGTTTACCTCCTACGAGGCTTGGATACTATCCGGCTCCGGATACACAGCATCCGGATTACCTGTGGCACCCCGGGATGCTACGGTTCCGTGGCCTATCCCTCTTACAAGTGCCCTGCGGATGCGACCTTGCACCGTGACGTTCGGCCCGGCCGCTACGGCGTGATCAAGCGCCACTGCAAGTGCGGGCGAGCATTTCCTACGCTGCTCATGCTGGGCAGCTACAAGCTGCAGGCTTATTGCCCGAATTGCCACCAGGAACTGCTCCCGGACGCTGGACGCCACCGGGAAATCGTCCTGCCTATCTTCGGCCTGTCCAATGCGGGTAAAACCCAGCTTCTGGTCGCCGTGGCGGCGACGGTCAAGGAAATGCTGGAGCGTGAAAAAGGCTCCGCCGAGCCCGCCGATGACTACACCCACCGCTGGTTCGAGGAAGCGGTCTCGAAGGAAAGCCTCAGCAACGGTCCGTCGAAGACCCTAAAGATGGCCCAGCGGCCGTACTCGTTCCGCCTTTCCGGGTCGACCGGTGAGATCGTAGTCAGGATGTTTGACGCTGCGGGCGAGATCTTCAGTGCCGCAGACCGCGTCCGCGAACTGCACTACATGCGGGCCGGGAAGACCTTCCTGTTCGTGATCGACCCATGGACAATCCCGGAGTTCTGCCCCCTGCTGCCATCCGACCAGCGGCCGGCGGACCCGGATCCCGCGCAGCGGAAGAGGGTTCCAGTCCAGGTACTGGCCGAGGTCGTCCAGAACATGCACGCCAAGAACGTCAACATGAAGTCGGTGCGGCTTCACGTTGTCATCAGCAAGGCTGATCTGATCGAACAGCAGATTGTCGAGGCCGGGATCGATGACAGCAACTCGATCCGTGACTGGTTCGCCGGCCCGGTCGATGAAGGCGGCCTAGATCAGGCGAATCTGTACCTCACGGCGAAGACCGAATTTAAGGAAGTCTACTTCTCCCTGACTAACGCAAAGTACAAAGGCGGCTTCGACTCGAGCATTGAGAGATTTATTGAAACGATCCTCGCAGGCGAGGGGTACAAGATATAAATGGAAGTCTACCGGAAGTGGCGTATCGGCCTTTTCGTCACGTGGATCGCCTCCAGCATCGGTACTCTGGCCACGGTATTGATTCTCTTGATCCTGCACGTAACGTGAAGATCAGAAATCCAATCTCCGCACGCCCCGGGCCCACGCCGGTGAGCCTGGGTGATGTGCGCCGGGAACTGTGGTGCGAAGCGGATCCAGACAAGCTGGACCGGGCGGTGCTCCTTGAGCAGTACAAGATCTATGTCGAGATGGCCGACCGGACGAGCGCCCGGCGGAGCACCACCAATACGTTCTTCCTGACTCTAAACTCGCTGATCCTCACCCTGGCCGCCACGCACGCGAGCAGTCGCCCGCCGAGATATCTGGCGCTCGCCGCCGTCGTCCTGCTCATCCAGTGCGGCTCATGGTTCGGCCTGGTGCGCTCGTACCGCCGGCTTAACGAAGCCAAGTATCTCGTCATAGGCGCACTTGAGGAGCAGCTACCCGCCTCGCCGTACTGGCGAGGAGAATGGACGGCCCTCGGCCGAGGTCTAGTCCGGACAAAATACTGGACGCTTACCAGCCTGGAACAATGGGTCCCGTTCATGTTCGCCGCTGTATATGTAGCGGCGTTTATTTTCGCCCTTGCCGCGTGAGCCTTGAGCTACGACGCCGGCTGAGCGCTGCCGTCCCTTGAGGTCCCGGTACGTGGCCGCGTAGCGCACTATCCCGCCGGCGCCAGCCCGCTCCCGGGTGAATCCCATAACGTCTCCAGAATGAATTTCCGTGCCATCAGTTTGCCATCAAGACGCGCCACCAGCATGCGGCATCCGCTGATATTCGGCAACCCAGATCGGCAGGCTGACCTGCTCGTATGCCAATAACAGGCTAGGCTGACAATGGCCGGAACAAGAATGGGGCCGGTTGGCCTCGAAGACGGCGCAGGTTCAGAACAGCGTGGTCACAGCGTCGGCCCCAGCCCAGGTTTCGATCCCGCGCCGCTCGTGGTAGGGGCCGAGCCACAGGAGGAGGTCACCCGCCAGTACTTCAGCATCGCCACGGCGCTCGGCTTCGATAGTCAGCGACGCGGCAGCGTGGCCATCCACGGTTGCAGGTCGTGCAGTACCTTCCCGGCCCCACTAGTAATCTTTCGAGCCTCGCTGATCAGCGCGTCAAGCCGGGCGGTAGGGGGGACGCCGTGGCCCCAGACGACGCCGTGTCTGATTGGAGTGTGGATGAACTGGGCTTGTGTGGCCCTCAATGGCAAGCCCGTCAACTGAGCGTCGACGCATCCGCGACGCATCCGCAGAGCAGTGCAGCGACGGCATCCGGGGCCTCATGCATTGCGTCGTGGCCGGTTGGGAGGTCGTGAACGTGCCACGTGGGATCAAGTTCGAGTCGGGCGCGGAGCTCAGCGAAAGGTGTGCCATCCCATCCCGAGCAGAAGATGAACTCGCGGCGAGGGACCTGGGCCAGGGTGCCAGTGAGCCGGATCGCTTGCAGGAACGAGGCAAGGGGATGAGGGCGGGTGCGGGGATCGAGGCCGTCGGGCGGGTGGACGGCGTAGCCGGTAGTCGCAGCACCGGCGGTGAACGCCTGCCGGTAGCGCTCGGTCGTTGAAGACCAGCACGACTCCCCGTTCCGCGGGACGTAGGCGTCGAGATGAACCAGGCGTGTGACCCGTCCGCGGGCACGATCGGCTGCTGCAGCGATCACCATCCCGCCGTAGCTGTGGCCGACCAGCGTCGCGCTGGTGATGTGGGCGCGATCTAGGTGTCGCAACACGTCGTCAGCGTGGGTGTCGAGGTTGGCGGTGGCGACCGCCGCGTTGTCGTCGTCTGGCCGCAGACCGGTCAAGGTCAGGGCATGAACGGTGTGACCGGCACGCTGCAGAAGAGGCACCACCGCTTCGAACGACCAGGAGCCGTGCCAGCCGCCGGGCACCAGTACGAACGTCGCCATGCGCTTCTCCTGCCTCTCAAGCCGGGTTTTCGAGCTCTGCGTGATCGAAGACCACTCCGCACGGAATCAATGTCACCCGGCCCGGGTGTGGCTGGCGACCGATAGGATGCCAACTGATGCCTGTTCGCCGCCAATCTCGCCAGACCGGTGTTACATCACACATGTGGGCGTCCGGCGGGCGGCACCTCTGGCCATCCGGGGAAACAAGTCCACTGCAGTCTCACGCCCGAGGACACCTGGTGTACGCCGCGAGTGGCATCTTGGCAGTTCACACCGAACGCGGAACTTCAATTGTTCCCGCCAACCGCATCGCGTGGACCCCCTCCGGGTTCACGCACTACCACCGAGCCCACGGCGACACCGACATGCGCATCGTCTTTCTCGCGCCAGCCCTCGCCAGGCTCATACCAGGTCATCCCGCGGTGTTCATGGTCTCCGGCCTCGCCCGCGAAGTTCTCCTCGCCCTGACCGGTCCCCGCAACTACGACGATGGCGCGCCCGACTACAGCCGCTCCGCGCGCTCTCGGCTCCTTCGCGTCCTCGTCGATGAACTTCACGAAGCACAGGAACAGCCGCTGCACCTGCCGGAACCACAAGACGATCGACTGCGAGCGTTTGCCCGGACGCTGTACGAGAACCCCGCAGACAACACTTCACTGGGCGAACACGCGAGGACGATCGGAGCCAGCACCCGCACGCTCAGCCGGCTGTTCCGCAACGAACTCGGCATGACCTTCTATGAGTGGCGCACGCAGCTACGCATTTACCACGCGCTCGTGCTCCTCGCCGGTGGCCGCGATACCACCCAGACCGCCTACGCCTGCGGATGGGCCAACCCCAGCAGCTTCATCGCAGCGTTCACCAACGTCATCGGAACGACCCCAGGCCGCTACCGAACCAGTCGCCAGACCACCGCCCGCGCGTCTCAACTCTCGACGGTGGTCAAGTCTTCGGGGTGATTCGTACTCGCACCCCAGGCCGACGTGGTCCGCGATCGGGCAGGAGATGACCACCGTGTCCCTCGCGGTTCCCTCACAGTTACAGCGGCGGCACTAACCATCGGGCTCGACAACGCGACAAGCCGCACGATCAGGCAACAAATTGTTGCCCCACGACGACCAGACCGAGACTGGTCGAGCCCGGCGACAGCCGGCAAGCTCTACACCCTCAATGCGAAGAGCCGGGAAAGCCCGCACTGGCCATCACGCTCATCAGGCTCGCGGGCCCAGCTAGCCAGAGCCTTCGCTGAGGGTTTTATCCGGGAGAACCGGAGACAGTGGCCTGCTGCCGGCATGCTCTTGCGCCGCTTCCTACGCCTGGCCCTGAGCAAATGGTCCCGAGCTGCCGCGCGCTGCGACACCGATTCCGGCGGCAATAACGATGGCCGGGATGGCGATGAACCTCCTGCTGAGTTTCATTGTCTTGCCTCCCCCAGTGCAGAAAAGCCTCATTTCACTCTCTGTTAGTATAAACCTACGTAGCGTGCATACTGGTGCTCAGAGCAGGATGACCCGGGAAATCAGGTCCAAATGACCGGGCCAGATGGCCGGGAGAAGCAGAGTCTAAGGTAACTTAACGTGATACTTATCGGACACTCCGCAATCAACTGCCTCCTGGAGCGCCGAGTGCCCAGGGGGGATCTGCGGCTCCCCCAGGTCCGGCGTGACAGTCTCCGGCCACCGGGGATCTAGGCCGGGCTTATGGTGCCTTAGACGGGTTGGCCGGTGACTGCCGGACTGGTCAGAGACGGCTGCCCGGCACCTACGGGATGGATGGACCTCGGCGCGGGTTCCGGCCTCGCAGGGGCGAGAGCGTGGTATCGGGCGGCTTACGCCCGTCGTAGTCGCCAGCCGCGAGGCTGCTCACTTGGCGAAGGTAGAGCGGCGGATCGCCGATCAGATGGCGGCGCTGCGGACGATCACGGGCGGGCGGCGCGCCAGGTGCCGCTTTTCGCTAGCGGCCAGCGCCGCGCGCGATGGTCATGTGATGGGCGATGGTGGCGGTGAAGACGGTGGCCATGTCGATGTCGTCCGGGCTGAAGCAGAACCCGGTGACCGTGCCGAGCAGGCCGGCTTCGGGGAAGGGCACCAGTGCCTGTGAGATGCCGGTGTCGATCCTGAGTGGCTCGGCGCCGGGAACGCGGCCGGGGAGAGGCAGTTCGCCGGAACGCCGGATGCCGACACCTTCTCCGTGTGCGGTCGGAAATTCCTCTATCTGCGCGCCGGGGTACTGGTGGCGCAGCAAGGCAGCCAGTAGCGACGTCGGCCTGATCCCGTCCGGCGCTCCGAATGGCGCCACGGCGATTCCGAGCAGTATCAGTGGCGTCCTGCCATCGAGTTCCCCAGCTATCGCCCCTAGGTACCCCAGACCGCCAGCCGCAACGATCTGCCGCCCGGTCCACAGTTGCTCCAGCAGCGCACGGCGAATCTGCCCAGCTTCGCCGTGCGCGGGGGCGAGCAGCGGCATGCAGCGGTCGGCGAACGCGGCATGCTCGGCGCGCGCGGTCGCCTCGCCGGCCTCGACCGCCAGGCTGAAGATGCCATCCGGTACCTCAGCCCGCAACCGGTACTGCCCCGCGCCGATGTCTGCCGTCGCGGCGGCCTGGTCCCGTTCCGTGCTGCCGGTCCTGATCTGCCCCGGCGCTGACCCTGGCGGAGCCGCGATGGCCGGGCGCGGCGGCGTCACGTCCCCTGCGTTTCCGCTTCGACCTCGTTCTGCCAGACCCTCGGGCCGCCGGGGGTCGTCTGCGGAATTTCGCCCCGTTCCGCCCGCGCCTGCCAGTCTTTACGCAGCCGGTCCAGTTGCGTGTAGCGGCGTGAGCCCCGCACGCCCCGGCGCATCACGCGACCGAACGCCCACACGAGCAGACCAGTAGGAATCAGCGCGATGACCAGCATCGCCCACCGTGCCGCACCCGGCGTCGCGGCCACGACGTACCAGAAAGCGATCGAGATCAGGGCCAGCAAACCCCGACAGCGCCGAGAGCCCGATGTTCTTCCAGGAGCCGGTGCTGCCCCGCAGCACGACTTGCTCGGCCGTGCAGCGGGCCTGGAACTCCTCCCAGGAGGTGGCATCCTCCGGACGCAGCACTTCACGGCCGCTCCTGGCCATCTCGTCCCTCATCCCAGTCCGGCGGCCGTGCCGGCCGATTCCTGCCACGGGGTCTTCCCGGTGGCAACCTGGTTGACCCAATCCCTACGTTGCCGGGGATGGCCTCGATCCCCGCCGCGCTGAACGACCAGCTCGCCTGCCCCGCGACGATATCAACGGCCCGCCACGTACCGTAGCTGTCAAGGTTCTTGATCGCCTTCAGCTCGCTGACGGTGGCGCTGGTCCCCCCGGCCGCCTCCTTCAGCGATTCCCCGATCATCCGGAACATCCCCGGGGCCACATCGACGCTCTTCTCGGCGGCTCCGGCGATGCTGCCCACCTGCGGGATTTTCGACACCATGCCCGCCCAGGTCGGCGCCCCCGTCATCGACTTCGCGAGCCCGGCCTCCTGGTACATCTCACTCAGCTTGCTGGCCGCCCTCATCCAGCTCGCATCCGCGACCACGGCCACCGCATCCAGCGCCACCGCGCCCCAGCTCCCGTGGTCGAACCCGGCCAGCAAGGCGTCCGCCCCAAGAGCTGCGACGGCGGCAGCGAGGGCAATGGGCCCGAAGATAAGGGTGAGCGGCGGGAACAGGGCCAGCAGACCGGCGACCGTGGCGACAATGTTCGCAACCCCCGAGATGAACTCCAGCAGCGCCTTATCGTGGGCAAACGAACTGAGCTCATGGACAGCGGTGTCAAAGTCGGCTTCGGCGTCGTGCCACAAGCTGGCGAACAGGCCCTCCTCTGAGAACACGTCCCTGGTCGCCACCGGCGTCCCTTCCCCGAAGAGAAGACCTCGCTGGAGAACACCTATCCGACATGGACGCTCACTCGCAGCAAAACCAGGCAACCCGGACTCTCGTTATGCGGCCGTGATCCTAATCGTTGTTTTTGCGCTGCATGGTGCCGAGAGCCCACAAGGCTGTGACCCCGAAGCGGTCTTAGTGAGACCGTCAGACTTAAAGCAAAACCACGGGCGCGGCATGGCTAAGCAGCGTCGGCCCTTGGGCGGACATCCTCGCGTCGGCGATCTCGCTGCCGGTCATGGCCTTCTGGTTCATGGGCTCAGTCATCGGTGCGCATGGCTGGCCGTACTTCCACAGACACGGTTATCGGCGCGTTGTCGCGGGCCGCGACGGACCCGGGAGCGGGGAACACCACAAGGGGCTGGCCGATGACCTCCCAGTGCTTGCCCTCATATCCCAGCCGCCATCCGAGGTTTGGAACAACCGGCGATCTGATGCCGAGGCCCGTTACGGAATCACCCAGTTCGTCGATGAGGTGGAGATTAAAAGCCGGTGTCATCGTTACGGTCCTTTAGCCGTCGATCCTGAGTTCTCTGGCCTGCGTGAAACGAGAACCGCCCAGACGGCGAACGCGCGCGCCTTTTGACCATAAGCCCGGGCACTGACACTCCAGTGTTCCGCTTAGCCCAAGCCCAGCTGACGCGAAGTCACACGCTACGCGGAAGATGGCAAGCAGCCGAGTTTCCGAGAGCCGTACTCTCGAAGCGGTACCTCATGACCCTGCCACAGCAAAGCCAATCTGGCGGCGGCCTGAGCCGTGGCCGTTGTGTTCACGGTCGCCTACCCCCCTGGTATCGCGTCCTGGTTCGACCAGGTTTATACAGCGACGCTCTGGGTGTCAATGACCGGGTTGACCAGGTCGAACTTGGTACGGTGCCGGTTCCGCACCTGCCGTCCCCGTGTACCGAGGGTCCGCCAGGATCGCCGCCACCGTGCGCAGCATCCACCTCCCACCGGTGCGGTGCGGGTTCCGCTCACGCCGCGCCCTCCCCGCAGGCGACAGGCCACCACCATCGGGATATCTCGGACATCCGGGCCCAGAACCACCACGCCCCAAAATCACGCAGGCACGCCGAATGTGATTAGGCAGACACACTGCAGCGAGACTTGTAAACCGAAAGCCCTCGTCGAGCGTCAAATCCTCAAAAGCCGTAATTCATGCGTTTTCACGGCAATGTCGATTTGTCTTATTTGGGGGGCATCTGGGTGGCTTTGACCTTTGCTGCGGGACGGTCGACGCTTTCGAGCCTGGACATGCTTGGCCAGCGATTCTTAAGCACCTCGCCGGATGTCAGGGCGACGATGAACAAGCGAAACCCGGACAGCCAGGACGGCTAAGAAGCTTCGGCTCACTTGCGGCAGTACAGCAACATCTACCCGACATCGGTTCCGCGCAACTGCAAGGGCACTACTTCCAATGCGACGGTCACCGGCTTTGAACTTGCGCTCGGCACCGGGAGCGGTCCGAAGGGCTGGGCCGTCATCAGCACCGCGACCTTCCATCCCACCAAGGCCGGCCAGGAGGTCTACGCGAAGGCGATCGAAAACACTTTCCTCTCGTTCGACCTTGTAGCGCTCATATGGGGGTTTAAATTATGCATCGATCCAGAAATTTTCCAGCACGTGCGCTCACCATTTCCGGGATCGCCGGGCTAGTTATCGCATCAGCGGCGTTCGCGGCGCCTGCAGCGTCCGCGGCCACCCAGGATTCGGCGCGCGCTGCGTCGCCGTCTGTGGCCAGCGCGCCCGCCGCGCGGAGCGCCGCCAACTCGGCCTGCAAGGGAGCCGTGAGCAAGTCACTCCAGGTCACGCCGGATCTGTCGAGCCTGCACGCGACCGGCACGTACCAGAAGCGGACCAAGAAGAACCCGGCCCGGGTCGTCCTGGCACTTACCGGGCAGCCCAGCCTGAACCTGAACCTGACGTTCAACGGAAAGGTGGACTGCACCAAGGACCTTCCCACGATGACGATCCCAATCACCTACACGGACTTGACCCTGAAGCTCGTACCGGAACTGGTATTCACCGCGAAGGGCGTTCTCCAAGCGGACTTTACATGGGGCGAGAATGTCAATTTTGGATTCACGGCAAGCGGTAACAAGTTCACGGAGGGCGCGGACTCGCTCACGAGCACTAAGCAGTTCGCTTTCACCGGCCAGGGATCGGCAGGCATCCGGCTCAACCTCGAGGCGACCATCGAGGCAGCGGGCGGGATCCTCGGAGTGCGGGGTACTGTCAGCCCGGACATCAACGCCACGGTGACCGCGAAGTCAGGGTCCTCCTGCTGGACCGTCAACTACGCAGCCGACGCCAACTTCAGCGCTTTCGTCAACGCAGTCTTCTTCGAAAAGGACTTCCAGAGCCCGACGTGGTACCTCGGCTCGAAGACCTTCGAGCACTGCACGGGCCCCGAGGATGAGTAGCGTCGGCTCTTGACGAGCGTGCCAGCGCCCGTCCGGCAGAGTTCAGCCTGAACCGGCCGGGCGGGCGGGGGCATCGCCGGGCCAGGCCTCCTGGTCGACGTACGCCTCGGGCTTTCGTCTGGCTTAGGCCGGGCTGTCTATATAAAAAAAGGTGCCTTTGACCTGGGAGGATTGGGCTTGAGCAACCACTGCTTTCTCCAATCCCTGGATGATCGCTAAGATGCTCGCCCAGCAGTAGCGGGCCAGCGAAGCCGCTCTGCACCGCTCCTGAAGCACAGACGGAGCCTTCGCCGCCTGACCGCCGCCGGCTAACCCGCGCCTGCTGCTCTGCGTACCCCGTGGGGTGTCCCTTTCCGGGAAGGGACACCCCGCTCTTTTGCCTCGCACCCGCACGCTGACAGGGGACGGTATCAAGCCGGCCGGACCGCCCGGTGCTGCACCGGGCGGGTGCGGCATGTGTCCGTAAGAGGATCGTCCACCGAAGCGGGTACGGTCCAACTTTCCCGTCTGTAAACATGGCTGCACCCTGGCAGCGACGGCAGGTGGCTGCCAGGGTGCAGGGTCTAGCCTTTGCCGTTCGTGCCAGATCCGCGCGCATGATTGCCACGCCTCACGGTGCGGCGTCGTGTGCACAGTCCCTGTCTTTCAGGGCGGGGAGTAGTCAACGGTACATCTGCCGCATCACGCTCCCGCCGGGCGGCGGGCCTGTGGTATCCCGCAGTCTACGATGCGGTATCCGGGCGCGTGCATGCCGCGGAACGCGGAAAACCCCGCCTCCGGATCGGAGGCGGGGGGGTGCGGCTAGCGGCTTGCGGTGATCCACGCGCGGGGCAGGGGCTCGTTTACGGGAGCGTCGAAGGTGAACCAGCCAGTACTGCTCTTGCCGGCCGGCAGGATCCCGTTAGCGTAGTCGTCCGGGTAGCCGCTTATGGTGAGAGGGGCAGTCTTCACCTGAGGCGCCGTTGACCCCATCTCGCTGCTGTCATTCACCTGCCAGGCGAAGTTCACCAGTTTCTCCCGGCGCGGCGTCTGGAAGTAGGCCTTCCAGGCCCCGGACGGGCCGGTGAAGACGGCATTCAGCCTGCAGCCCTCGTAGTGATGACCGCTGATCTTCACCTTGTGGCAGCTGTAGCTAGAGGTCACGCTTGGTGCCGTCCGGGCGGATGCCTGCGCGGCCGGGACTGCGGCGAGCGCGGCAGCCACGGCGATGATGGTCGTGCGTCCGATTCTGGTCATGTTCTTCTCCCTGACAACGAGACGAGGGATGCGACAAACGTCACGCCAGCGGGAAGGGCTACCACGCCCGAGGTTCTGTCCCGCTTTCTCCCCTTCCCCGGTAAGACGCGACGGGAACGGAAGCGGTTTGCCGACGCGATGTAACCGTGACCCGTTTATGGCACGTGCGACCCTTGAGGTCACGACGGCCGCGACAGTGGCGGGATGTGACTCACCCCCACCAGCCACCGTTCGCCCGTCGTGCCCTGCGTCGTGGTTATCATCCTGCTCGCCTGCCCTTCGCCCTTAGTTTGTAGACGGGAAGCTACGGACCGCCCCGGCTTCCTTGGAGGGTGTGACCTCTGGGAAAGTTGGGGCTCATGTCATCACGGAAGGCGCATCCCGCGGAGCTGCGGGAACGGGCTGAACCGCCGGGCCTCATCCAGCCGTTCGCGGGTGCTGGTCTCGATCTGGAGCAGGACGCTACCTGGCCGCCGACGGGATTCCCGCGCCGGGTCAGCCGGTCTGGCGCACCCGGCGCGGGCAGCAGAGGCCATTGACTTACTGGGCGATGCGCCGCTATCGGATCCGCCACGCCGGCGTCCGGCAGCTGCTCATCAGCTACTTGGAGCGCCGCCAGCCCGAGCTGGATTACTCGACGCTGGACAACCTTTCCCGGCACCTGGCCAGCCATTTCTGGTCGGTGATCGAGGAACTCGCCCCCGGCCAGGCGGACCTGCGTATCGACGGCGAACTTTACCGGCGGTGGCGTGAGCAGGCTGCGGTCCGGGCCGACGGCAAGGGACGCCGTGAGTTCGAGCCGATCCTGCGCGCCATCCGGGCCTTCTACGCCGACCTGCAAGCCTGGGCTGCCGCCGAGCCCGAGCAATGGGCGATCTGGGTCGCGCCCTGCCCGGTATCCGACGCGGAAGTCCGCGGCTTCGGGATCCGCAAACGGCGCGTCAAGGAACGCATGGACGAAAGAACCCGCCAGCGCCAGCCGCTGCTGAGCGCCCTCGTGGAACACATGGAAGCCCGGTACGAGCACCTGCGCGCCCTGCTCGAGCGGGCAGCCGCCGTGGGCGGCGGGGAAACGGTCACCCTCGACGACCGTACCTACCAGCGGTTGTGGAGCCGGATCGACGAACGGCGGATCATTCTCGGCGGGAAAGCGAACGTACGCGTCCTCGACCAGGCCACCGGGAAGCACATCAACGCCACTTCCGCCGAAGACGCCGCGTTCTTCGAGTGGGCAATCGTGGAAGTCCTCCGCCATACCGGGATCCGGATCGAGGAGGCGCTTGAGCTCACCCATCTCAGCATCCGGCAATACCAGCGGCCCAGGGGCGAGATCATCGCCCTGCTCGTGATCGTCCCCTCGAAAAGCGACCGGGAGCGCGTCATCCCCATGTCCGCCGGGCTGTTCAGCGTCATCGCCGCGATCATCCGCCGCCACACGCAAAACGGCCAGGCCGTCCCGCTGCTGTCACGCTACGACCCGCACGAGCGCCAGACCAGTCCGGCGATGCCGTTCCAGCGGAAGATCGGCACCAACCGGGAGGTCATCTCCCCGGCCACCGTGGTGAACATGCTGCGGAGGCGGTGCGAGGAACTCGCCGGACGCCATCCCGGCTTCCGCACTGCCTGTTTCACACCGCATGATTTCCGGAGGCTTCTCTCTGCTTTATTTTCGTGTGGCGATAGCCGCCGTCGGCGACCAAGCGGACCTGCGGCCTGCGCTGTTCGACTACCTCCTCCTCGCTGCCGCTTGTTGCGGAACTCTGTGAGATGGGTCAGCCTCCAGCAGGGCAGGCCGACTGCGACACGAGTACCACCGAACACGGCGACTGCGGAAAGAAGGCATTTGTTCGCGACGGATCTGGTGAACAACGGCACCTAGGTTCACCAACACCAACCAACCGCACCACTGTCTACCTCTGGTCGCCAGCCGTTCCCAGAAATCAATGAACTGGGTTTCGCGTGACTTCCCGTAGCCATTCCTCTTACTGGGACACTACGGAATGCAATGAAACCGTGACCGCACGACTGGCGCAGCGGTCGGCCAAGGTAGTGGGATTGCCCCTGTTCGCCTAAGACTGAAGAACCGAGGTATTTCCGTTGACTGTGGACGGGCCGCACTGGGCAGAGTTGTACCTGGAAGCAACAGTCCAACCCGACGGAATCGGGCCAGCTAGATTACAAATGGCCAGGCCTGCTTTGGGGACCGNNATGTCGCGACATAGCCCGCGGGGAAGCTGGAGCCGGGGGTGCATATAGCCAATCCGGCTGCGGGGACCGCCAGCACCTTGGTGTTTCCGCCGACAGTAGAGGTTCCGCAGGTGCTGGAGTTAAATATGGATGTTGTGACCCACCCCGGGGGGAGGGCCGCTACAGCGCATGTTGCCAATCCGCTCGTCGCGGGGGAGACAGTATATGTGTTATTGGAACCACTGCCGCAGGCGGAAGTGGTAAAAACCGCCGTAACGACCGAGCCTGACGGTATCGCCACGTCCGAGCATTGCGTAGTAGCTGCGCTCGCGCGACTGACTCCCCAGCCAAGAACGAGGAATCCCTGAATGAGTACCGCCATCGACAGGATGATAGAAAAGCTGAGCTTCTTATACATGGCCATCTTTCTTTGTTGATGCTAGTGGGTTTTTGAGGTGAATCGTCGAAATTTCCGGGTGGCTCCGGCTGCAGGCAGCGTTGCACGTTTGATCTGAAACTTTCTTTCAGTTAAGCAGAGGCCCAGATTCGCCGTCAACGGCGAGAAGGGACCCGCGCGGCATTACCACTGGCCCCATTGGTACCTAGCCATTATCTCTCTGTGAGTCTGAATTCACCGGTTAACCTGCAGCGATCCGAAGGCGCTTGAGCGGTCGCTACTTCGTCCGCGCGTTGCTGCATCCGGGCGCGGTTGTGCCCAGCGGCGATGCATCGCATTCCCAAATCTGGGATAAGTTAGGGCAAACAGTTCCAAGCATCGGATCAGCAAGGTTCGACCAGACGGCCAACGGCGGCGCCGAGAAGTTTAGGCAGACACTGAAACGCGTCCGTCTTGACAAGTGCAGAGAAGGAACCGGAACTACCGCAACAAGTCAAAGGCATATGACCGGCATGAGGCGACGCTGTTCCCCGACGCCAGCAGATGCTTCAGGAAATCGCTAACCGGCCCGACCGGCTGCCCGGCCCCATCCGCCACGATCCACGGCAGCGCCGAGTCGCTAGCCGAACGCACCGCACCCGCCCTCATCACCCGCAGCCCCGCCACATCCCGCTGGCGCACTGCCTCCCGTTCGCCCATCTTCCCCCGCCCCGATGATCACACCCGGGACGAAGCCTGCCGCCACCAGCGCGGCAGCCGTTGAGGACACGCCGCTAGACATCCCAGGAGCTTAGATGTCAAGCTGCGAGGTCGGATTGAGGGATCTTTTCCTCGTGCGGCCAGGCGGTTGCCTCGTCGTAGATGGTGCGGGTCTTGAGGCATCCGTGCGGGATGCCGACGAGCCGGTTGGCGAGCTTGCGGAGGGCAGGGTTGTGCTCGGCGCCGCGGTCGCGTTCGGCGTCGTAGAGGGCCCGGGCGCCGGGCGAGGCGGTCAGGGCGGCGAAGGCCTGGGCCATCAGCGCGTCGGTGAGCCGGTCGTTGCGGATGAACCGGGCGGCCACGACCTTCTTCTTTCCCGACGCGCGGGTGATCGGGGAAGTGGCGGCGTAGTTCTTGCGGGCCTTGCCGCTGGCGTAGCGGTCCGGGTCGTCGCCGAACTCGCCGAGGACCCGGGCGCCGAGGATGGGTCCCAGGCCGGGCTGGGACAGGTAGATCTCAGCGTCCGGGTGGCGGCCAAAATCCGCCTCCACCTGCCCTTGCAGGGTCTTGACCTGCTCGTTCAGGGTGGTGATCACCGCGATGAGCGCCCGCACGGTGACAGCGTAGGCGGCGGTGACGGCCGGCGGCTGGCCCAGCTGCTCGCCGCGCAGCGCCGCCAGGATCGCCGTCGCCTTGTCCGTGATGTTCCGGCGGTGAGCGCGCTTGAGCGCGGCGCTGACCTGCGCGCGGGTCAGCCTCGCGGCCCGGGCCGGGTCCGGGGCCTTGCCCAGCAGCTCCAGCGTGTCGGGGGCGTCCAGGTCCTCGAAGGCCTCCAGCGCGGCGGCGAAGTACTCCCGCAGCTGGTGCCGCAGCCGCTGCACCTGCCGGGTGCGCTCCCAGATCAGCGTCTTGTGCGTGCGGGCCAGCACCTTGACGCCCTCCGCGTCCGCGCTGTCGCCCGCCACCGCCCGCAGCTGGTGCGAGTCGGTGCGCACCATGTCCGTGAGCATGTGCGCGTCGCCGCTGTCGCTCTTGGCCCCGGACACGCCGTGCCGCTCCCGGTACCTCGATGCCTGCAAGGGGTTCACCGCGTACACCACATACCCGGCCGCGACCAGCGCGGCCACCCACGGGCCGCGGTCGGTCCCGATCCCGATCACCACCTCCGCACCGTCAGCGTCCTCGCCCAGGCGCTCCCCGATCAGCTCGTGCAGCCGGGCCATCCCCGCCACGCCCTCGGGCAGCCGCCGCTTTGCCAGCACTTTCCCGGCCTCGTTCATCACCTCCACGTCGTGATGGTCCTCAGCCCAGTCATCCCCCACGAACAGGCGCATCCGTTCTCCCGTCCAAGATGCCGAAAACCGGCAGCAGCCCGCGGGAGAACAATCAGCGACCTAATAAAACTGTGCTCACGCCAGCAGGCGGGCACGACATCCCAGCAGCGATCAGCTCTCCCGGTCACCGGCAGGGGCACGATCTAGCGGAAGGGCTCGAAGCCCAGGCGGTCAAAGTGCTCACCTGCCGGCGGCCACCAGGCACCGAGTCTGCCGCACCGGCGACCCGGTAACTCCTATTAGTGCGGTCAACGGGTCGGTGCGCGTTCAGTTCGGCCGCCTCGTACGGGAACCCGATCGCGACCAAGTGCACGCTGGAGGCTGGGATACCGTTGGCGGCCAGCGCGGATTGCACCAGCATCGAGGCGGCGTTGCCGAGCGCGTTGACCGCGACCGTCTTGCCCCGTAGCTGGGCCAGCGTCCGGATCGGCGACCCCGCCGGGACCATGATTTCCCGTGAGCGCGGGGCGGTCAGCGCCCCCTCGGCCAGCACCCGCAGCCGGATCTTGCCCGGGTTGTTCGCCTCGGCCTGGATCTCCGACACGTAATTGCCGGCCAGGACGTCCACGTTCCCGTCCAGCAGCAGCGCGAGCACATCCGCGCTGCTGGCGATAGAGACCAGCTTCACGTGCAGGCCTTCGGCGGTGAAAAACCCGCGCTGGTCGGCGATGTACACCCCGGCGTTGCTCACCGCCGGCACGACGCCGACGGTGATATCGGGCTTCTCCAGGCCAGCCGGCCCGGCCGTTGCGGGTGCTGATCCGCAGCCTGCGGCCGCCGCGAGCAGCCCGGCTGCGGCCACGACCGTCGCCAGCCTGCAGGCCGCCCGGAGATAGAGGCCTCGCGCTCATCCACGGCCCAGCCTCCCGGTTCGGCCGGCCGGTACTAAAAGCGCCATCATGGTTGCTGTGCCCTGTCCGCCGCCCGGGGCCGTGGCGGGTGACCGCGCCGGTGATCTGGCCGCGGCGGTAGCGGCGGTGCGCGCCGGGCGCACTCGGCGCACGGCAGCGCTTCCACCAGGCAGACCTTCACGACCGACCTTCGACGGCCCGGATCCGCGCGAGCAGCAGGGCCGGTGTGCGCTCGACGCGGGGGATCGGTGTGCCGTCCTGGCATCGCGGGATGCCCACCACTCCCCCGGTGATCTCGCGGCAGTCCCACCGCTCGCCTACTTGATCGATGACGTCATCGAGCGTCACGGCCGGGGCGCCGGGGACGTCCGGTTCATCGTTCGCCATCAAGATCAAGGTGCCGAGAATGCCCCCGCCTGGTCCGGATGGGGCAGGGCGCGGCGTCATCAGGTGCGCCGGCATCGGTGGATTCACGCCCGGCCGGGACATGCTCCCGGGGCGAGCCGGACCGGTCTCCGGCGGTTGCCCGGGCACGGCGAGGATGCCGGCGGACAGCAATGGGCACAGCCAGGCCCAGGCGTCGGTGGCGGGAGCGTGCAGTGGCCGACCGAAGTCACACCAGACGATCTGGGCCCCGGTCAGGCGGAAGCTGCCCCACCGGGCGGCGACGCAGTCGACCACCTGCAGGCCCCGGCCGCCTTCGGCCAGGCTGGAGCTGTGACGTAGCCGGGGCGCGGAGGGCCCGCCGCCATCGCAGACAACGATCCGGGCGCCCTCGGACCACAGGCAGTAGCCCACCAGCACCCGGCCACCGGCTGGTCCGTCGGCACGCTCCACGAATCGTCCCAGCACCCCCACGACGTGAGCGTCTCCGTCAGCCGGGCCGCGACCTCCTCATAGTCATCATCAGCGAACAGGGCCAGGGCCATCACGAAATACACCATGACGTGCGGCGGGAGCTTCCCATCCGACCGCTTCGCCTGCCTGCCCGCTGCGGCCACCGCGTCATCGACCGCATCCCGCGGCACCCAGGCGGCCAGCACCCCCAGCGAGACCTGGTCCGTCAGACCGCCACCAGCAGCCACCACGCCAGTCTCCGCCATAAGCCGTGATCTTGCCGGCCCGCAGCCAGGCCACCACGCAACGACACGCGAGCACCGGAGACAAGCTTCGCCGGCCGGGGATCTGGGCCCCGCGGCCTGGCCCGGCGAATCTCAGCACCCAGGCCGCGCCCAGGGTGATCATGTATCCATGACCGACTTCCTGGCAGGCTATGTCGTTCCTCCCAGCGCTGGCGTGGCCGGCGATCCGGGCCTGAAGGCATCCCGGCGCTCCACCGGCGGAACCCTGAGCGCCTTCGAGACCACGATCGAAGCCGGGCCGCCGCTGCACGTCCACGACACGGAAGATGAGTGCTTCTACGTGCTCGACGGCGAGCTGTCCATCCGCTGCGGCAGCGACACCTTCAGCGCCCCAGCGGGCAGCTTCGCGTTCCTGCCCCGCGGCCTCCCGCACCGGTTCCAGGCCAAGGAGCAGCCCGCCAGGCTGCTCCTGATCACCGTTCCAGGCGGCATCGAAGACTACTTCCACCAGATCAACAACGCCTCAGACGACAAACAGCGCCACCAGATCAGCGAGCAGTACGGCATTCGTGTCGTCCCTGAATAAGCCGGCCGGAACAGCCATCCGCCACCCCGGGACCTGCTCTCCCGGTACCCGCCACCACAAACCGGCCACAGCCCCGCCGCGAACCCAGCTGGGCCGGCCAGCTGTCATGATCGACTTAGGCTAAGGGCTTGTCGATAAATAACCCGTAGGTTCCTGGTTTCCGCCCGGGGTTGTGGTATGCGGTAGGGCATGGCTGAGGTGACCGCGGAGATGCTGGCGGCGAAGTTCGGGGTGATCTTCCCGCATCTGGACGAGCGGCAGCGGCGGCTGCTGATGGGGGCCGAGGCCCGGGTCCTCGGGCACGGCGGGATCCGGATGGTGGCCCACGCGGCTGAGGTCCGGGAAGCCACGGTGTCGCAGGGGGCCGCCGAGCTGGACCGGGGCGAGGATCCGCTGGGCAGGGCCCGCCGGGAGGGCGGTGGCCGCAAGCGGCTGGCTGACCTGGATCTGGGGTTGCGGCCGGCCCTGATGGCGCTGGTGGAGCCCGATGAGCGCGGTGATCCGATGTCACCGCTGCGGTGGACGACGAAATCGCTTCGGGCACTGTCCGCCGAGCTCGCCCGCCAGGGCCACCGCGCAGGCCCGGACACGCTGGCTGACCTGCTGCATGAAGAGGGCTTCAGCCTGCAGGGCAACGCGAAGACCATCGAGGGGAACCAGGTCCCCGACCGGGACGCCCAGTTCCGGTACCTGAACGAGCAGGCCAGGGAGCACCGTGACGCCGGGGAGCCGGTGGTCAGCGCCGGCACCAAGAAGAAGGAACTGGTCGGCAACTACCGCAACGGCGGCCGTGAATGGCGGCCCGCCGGCGATCCGGTCCTGGTCAAGGATCACGACTTCCCTGACCAGGAGCTGGGCAAGGCGATCCCGTACGGGATCTACGACCTGGCCGCGAACACGGGCTGGGTGAACGTCGGCACTGACCACGACACGGCCGCCTTCGCCGTCGAGTCGATCCGCCGCTGGTGGAACGACGCGGGCCGCGATGCCTGCCCCGGTGCCCGGCGCCTGCTCATCACCGCCGACTCGGGCGGCTCGAACAGCAGCCGCGGCCGCGCATGGAAGCTCGAGCTGGCCGCGCTCGCCCTGGAGACCGGCCTGGAGATCACCGCGTGCCACTTCCCGCCCGGCACCTCCAAATGGAACAAGATCGAGCACCGGCTGTTCGCCCACATCACCATGAACTGGCGGGGAAGACCGCTGACCAGCCACGACGTCATCGTGGCGAGCATCGCCGCCACCACGACCCGCGGCGGGCTCACCGTCCGCGCCGGGCTGGACACCGGAACCTGCCCGCCAGGAGCGAAGATCAGCAATGAGCAGGTAGCCGCGCTCCCCATGCGGCGCCACGACTGGCACGGCGACTGGAACTACACCCTCCGCCCCGAGCCGCCGGCCCCGCCGCCAGTCCCCTCGGCCCGGCCAGGCCGGGGCGAGCGGCCCGGCTGGGAGCACCCTGCCCTGACCGGCATGACCGCCGCCGCCTGGGACCAGCTCACCGACGCCCTCGCCGTCCCCTGCCAGGCCCAGCTCGAGGCCGGCCGGCACATTGCCCGCGGCGGCCCGGCAGCCCGCCGGCCCGCCGGAGGCCACCCCGCCGCACTGAACCTCGCCGAGAAAACCCTGGTCACCATCATGCGCCAGCGCCTGGGAGTACCCCAGACCGTCCTGGCCGAGCTGTTCGGCGTCGCAAAGGGAACCATCGCCACAGCCGAACGGCAGATCAAGCCGCTGCTCGAACGAGCCGGCCACACCACCGGACACGCCGTCGCCCGGCTCACCACAATGGACGATCTCACCGCATACGCCTCATCTCGGGGCATAACACTCACACCCAAGATCAAACCAGCGCGTTAATAATCGACAGGCCCCAAGAGGGCAACGACGATGATCGCTACAGGCCACCCATACGTTCTCACTGTCTAAGAATGACCCAGAGCTCTACCATTTGCGCGCATATAACCCGCTACGGCTACGTGTCGCCTTGGGGGACGTAACACTCCTCGAATAAAGGACATCGCTAGCCGATTGTTATGACGACCAAATCGATCGCTTCCTCTAAAGATCAACTTCAATCGTGATCTACCCGATAGGACTGGCGTTCCCGCCCTGGTTAGCCTGCCAAGTGGGCGTGTCCGCAAACCGGCCGTCTGGTTCGGGCTGACCGGAAACTTTTGCTCCGGGCGCGCCCACCTGGCGCATGCCTGATCACGGCCAAGACACCGACGTGGTGCCGACGCGTCCGTTCGTAGCATCCTCGGGGCCGTTGCCGAATGCGATGCCGCGCTCGCTCAGGCGCTCGATCGCCGCGGTGAACGTCTCGGGCGCGACCCGGATCGCGAGGTGGAGCGGTACGGGCCACTGCACCCGTACAAAAGCGAGTGACTAGCCGTCGAGCACGAGCGAGAACATGTCCCCTGAGTCGTCGTCCGGCGGACCGTCCGGGACCACGTTCCCTTCACCGAGCACCCAAGCAAGGAAGATGCCAGCGGTCTCGGGGTCCGTGGCAGGGATGCCGACATGGTCGATGGCTGCGCCCATGTCGAAAACCCTACGACGGCACCTACGCCGCCGCCGCGGGTCATGACTGTCGTGCGGCATTGGGCGTATCGGCTTCGGGTAGCTGGGTGGCTCGCTGGTCGATGTCGGTGGCTGTGAGTTCGTCGGTGATGCGGAGCCAGCCGCGTTCGTAGACGACCCACCAGGAGCCGTCAAAGCGGACCAGCCAGGGGACCGACTGGGAGAACGGGACGGCTTCGCCGGAATCGTGGGCGGTGTCCATCTGCGCGTGACTGATCTCCAGCACGCGATCGCCGGCTGGGGCTTCGGCGGCGGGCCGGGTGCCGGCGGTGACGGCTCGGTCCGGCTGTGGAACCCCGCCACCGGCCAGCCTCACGGCGCGCCGTTCCCCGGCGGCACCAGCAACCCGGGCGGGGTGGCCGGGGTGGCGTTCAGCCCGGACGGCAAGCTACTGGCCAGCGCCGACGCCGACGGCACCGTGCGACCGTGGGAAGTATCCCAATTCGTGGATCCCTACGGAGCGCTCTGTACCGAAGTCGGGCTCCCCAGCAAGCAAGAGTGGAACCAGTACGCGGCAGGCGAACCGGAAGTCAGCACCTGCGCCTGAACCAGATTTGGCTCAGCTGCTGATCTGGTCGGCCACCAAGCATTCGCTACACGGAACGGTAAGGGCATGCGTGCCCAGGAGGGCGGCATCGGCACTGGCCTGCTGGCATCGGCGGCGGTGAAGGAGCGGCCACTCTGATCCACTGACCACCGGCCCCTTTCTGCGCAATGGGCTGGCGGTACCGAGCTCAATGCCAAAGAACTTAGCTCGCCGCAGGAATCAGACGGACCGTCACGGACCACCAGAAGTCCGCTGACGGACCACTTGGGTAGCCGACCCGGGGCCAGTACACGACGATCCGCCGAGACGGCAGCTAAGGTTCACTTGACGCTGGACGGATGAACTCAGGTTGGTCATCCGTTCCGGGTTTTCAAAGAATCTGGGGCTGCCGTGACTGAGGAGTCACCTTCGCCAGGAAGGCTGCTAGCGGACCGGCTTGATTATCTGTTCCGGACGGTCCACCCGAAGGACCGCGGACCGTATACGCCCGCCGAGGTGGCCGAGGCCATCAACGAGACTGCCGGTGGGCGCGTCATCTCTTCCACGTACGTCTGGCAGCTGCGCACGGGACGGCGCGACAACCCCACCCAGAAACACCTGTCCGCACTGGCCGCCTTCTCGGCGTCTCCCCCATGTACTTCTTCCAGCAAGCTGAAGCCGACCGCGACGCCGTCCCGCCCGAACTGATCGCCGCGCTGAGGAACGACGAGGTCCGTGACATGACCTTGCGGACCGTTGGCTTGTCGGACCGGGCGCTCCGGGCAATCAAGGACATGATCGAAAACGCCAGGGCCGTCGAAGGCCTGGGCGCGTGCGTCGGTGTCGATCCCGAAGAGTTCTTCCCCCCTGGCGACGCACCTTCCACGGAAGCTCGGGACATCTGCGCGTAGTTCGGACCATCATCGGGCGACCGGTTCTGGCGTCTTGAGTTCCGCCAGGTGATCGCGTGCATGTGGCAACGCTGGCAGCGTGAGGAGCAATCGGTGCGCCAGTGCGGGCAAGTGGCGCCAGCCGCTACCAGGGTGACATCAGGCTGCCCGGCCGGCGGGTGGGCAGCCGCCACCCGCGGGCGGGCTGGAATGATCGTGGTGCCTGACCGCGCCAGTCCCGCTGCGACACGTCGTCTTGCCCGGGTAACACGGTCATTCCCGGCGGCTCGGCCGCGCCGGGCCTGGCGGTGATTCCGCTGCCTGCGCCCCAGGTTCTGCGCGCAGGGCGGCGAGCCGACCGAACTCGCCCTGCGCGTAACCGACGACCTCGTCGTCGTCCATCGCGGTGCCCTGGGCGAGCGCGGCGCTGTAGGCGGCCTCGCCGAGCGCGTGGCGGGCGAGGGACTGGGCTTCGCCGATGTCCATCTTCACGTCTTGGTGAACGGGAGAGATGTCCGGCGGGAAATGCGCCGAGAAGGCTCCGGACAGCACCGCAGCCGGTTCGGCCTCGCCGAGCCGGGCCAGCGTCACGGCGGCGCACTGGAGCGTCATGTTGAGCAACAGCCGGTTGCCATCGGCCTGTGCCTGCGCCATCGCTTCCTGCAGCACGGCCAGCGCTCCGAGAAGATCGCCGGTCCGGGCCCGGATGAAGCCAGTCCACGTCAGGGCGATGCCGAGAACGGGGTCGAAGGCTCCAGCGCGGGTCAGGGCCAGGCTGTCCTCGATGAGCCTCAGCGCGGCCTGCGCGTCGTCGGGCCAGATCGCGCCCGCGGCCGTACAGAAGGCCCACGCCGACAGGCCCGGGTTCTGGACCCTCCGGGCCACATCGACCGCTTCCATCGCGGGCCGCCGCGCCGCCGCGTAGTCTCCGGCGGCGGTCCAGGCCATCGCTTCCAGGGCATGGAAGTTTCCGACGAAGAACTCGATGCCCTGTTCCGCGGCCTCCTGGCGGCCTTCTCGGGCGATGCTGGCCCCGCGTTCTGGTTGCCCGGTCAGCGTGCAGGTCTGGACGAGCAGCATTCGCAGCAGCCCAAGGCTGATCGGATCGCTGGATACCGGTTCTCGCAGGGCGTCCTCGGCCCGCCGTTGCGCCAGCGGAAGGTCACCGGCGAAGAACGCGCTCCACGCCGCCGCGGCGATGACCATTCCGCGCAACTCGGGCGGGCACGCACCGATCTGGGCCAGGCAGGCATCGGCCCAGCCGCCGACGGTACTGGGCGATGTGATGGCGAAGCCGGCCAGGGCGGCGACGATCCGGAAGGCCAGCAGGCGCGCCTGCTCGCCGCTGGTCAGGGCCCAGGTGACGGCGGCCTGCAGGTTGTCGCGCTCGGCCCGGATCCGCGGCTGCCACTCCATTTGCACGGGGCCGGCCAGTTCCGGCCCGGCCCGTTCGGCCAACGCCGCATAGTACTCCGCGTGCCGGCGCCGCAGCCGGTCTAGCTCGCCGGCCGCCAGTTGCTGCCGCGCGTAGGCCCGCATCGTCTCCAGCAGCCGGTACCGGCTGGTCTGGCCCGGTCCCTCCTCCTCGGCGACCATCGACTTGCCCACCAGGGCGGTCAGGCTGTCCAGGACATCCCACCGCTGCAGGCCATCGGCGCCGACGATATCGACGGCCGCGGCGGCGTCGAAGCTGGCGGGGAAGACGCCCAGGCAGTCGAAGACATGGCGCTCGGCCTCGCCGAGCAGTGCATAAGACCAATCGACCGTGGCTTGCAGCGTCTGATGGCGGCCCGCGGCATCGGCCCGCCCGCGGGTCAGCAGCCGGAAGCGCTCATGGAGCAGCCCGGCGATCTCAGCCGGGCGCAGCGCCGCCACCCTCGCAGCGGCCAGCTCGATCGCCAGCGGGATCCCGTCCAGGCGTCGGCAGATCTCACCGACCGCGACGACGTTAGCCGGGCTCAGGGAGAAATCGCTGCGCGCGGCAGCGGCCCGCTGGACGAACAAGCACACCGCATCGCTGGCGCCGGCGGTCGCCATATCCGCCGCCGAGGGCGGCAGCGACAACGGCCGTAACCCGAANNACCGCGCTCAGCAGGTGCTCGCAGTTGTCGACCACCAGCAGCAGGCCGCCTTTGGTCCGGAGGAACTCCACGATGCTGCCGGCCATGGACATGCCGGGCCGGGGACGCACCCGCAGGGCGGCTAGGACGGCCTGCGCCATCGTCTGCCCGTCGTCGGCCGCGTGCAGCTCGCACAGCCACGCGCCATCGCGGAAGGACGGCAGCTGCTCAGCCGCGGCGTGCAGTGCAAGACGCGTCTTGCCGACCCCGCCGACGCCAACCACCGTCACCAGCGACGACCGCTGTATTGCCGTCGCCAGCTCAGCGAGCTCGTCCGCCCGGCCCACGAACGAGCTGGGCTGGATCGGCAGGTTCCCGGCGAACGCATCGAGCGAGCGCCCGCGCGCCGCCGCCTCGAACACCGCCCGCTGCGGCCCGGCCAGGCTCAGCGCATCGGCCAGCAGCCGGGCGGTGTCCTTGCGGGCGGTCAGGTTGATCCCCCGCTCCAGGTCACTGACCGACCGCGGGGAAAGGCTCGCCGCCCTCGCCAGCTCCTCCTGCGTCAGCCCGGCATCTGCGCGCAGCTGCCGCAGCAGCCCGCCGAAACCCGGCGCAGCCTGCTCCGCCATGGGCCTCATCGTCCCTTCACCGGCCCCGGCCCGCCGCCCGCACCCCGCGCAGCAGGGCCGGCGCGGGCACAGATCCCACCCCAGCCTACAGACGCGCTGCCAGCACGGCTACAGCCAGGAATGAGGCGGCTCACGGCACCTCCGCCGGGTACCGGGCATGCCAGCCGCAGACGGCAGGAGCACCCCGCCGCCGGCGTTCTCCGCTCGGGAGTTCTTCACGACTCGCTGCTGCACCCGCCCCCAGCCTGGACCTCGGCGGCTGCCACCACCACGCGGCCACCCCAGCAGCGCCCCAGGCGCCGCGGGATCCTTGGGTCTCCTGTGGCCGGACATCTGTGGTGATAAGCCGGGCTGCCAGCCAGCCTGTCCATCGACGGCCCGAGCTTCCCGGCCGGGCCCGGAGCAGACAGGAGACGGCCATGTTCTCCCCACCCCTACATCGGCAGCCAGCTCCCCCACGAGCGACAGCGCGACATACTGGCGCGAGCCGGCCAGCAGCGCCTGGTGCGCCAGGCGAATAACTGACTCGCCAACGTATCCTGGACCTGTCTCAGGGGGCCGTATTCTTGTCCCTCTTCTGCGCTGGAAGCTTATTGGGCGGCCATTGACGCGAAGTGGTGGCGCCTGCATTGCCCCCAATAGGACTAAGCCCCGGCGGCTATTCACGGTGTATGGCCGCTGACAGGGAGCCAGCCGTGTCCAGGCTATTAAACGAGCTCATTGCACTGGTGGTATTCGCCGCAGTGGCGACGGCGTGAAGGAAACCAGCCGCGTCCGCGGTGAGAATGGAGCATCCGAGACTCAGACCCACGGAGGCAGTTTTGGCTGAAACATTGACGATCTTCTGCCGCCGCTTTTCATCGGCGTTCACCGCATCGGCGATTTTCTCACCGGCACTGACCCCAATCCGCCGGTACGTTGGCCGAAGCTTGTAGTTAATGATCAGAGAAACAAAACTCATGTCTACTCCCGGGCTCCCGTGTACCCGCCCTGCTTTCGCGTTGATGGGCTGGCACGGCCTTTGTGGATGAATCCACATTGCTAGCGGGCAAGCGGGATCACCACACGTAACTCACCACAGGAAACCCACATGATGACCGCTGCGGCGCTGTCAACGCTGGGTCACCCGCTACGAGCTGGGCCGCGGACTGGTCAACACCGGTAACTTCGCCGACGCCGAGCCGCACCTGTCCAAGGCGCTCGACATCTTCGGCCAGCTCGGTGATCGGGCCAACGAGGCCACAGTTCATCAGGGCTTCGGTGCGCTTTTCGAGCGGCAGGGGCGTTACGCCCAGGCGCTAGTGCACGCGCGGGAAGCGCTCCGGATCGTCGAGGAGATGGGCCCGATCACCGCCCTGGCCGTCATCGAGAACGGTGTCGGCTGGGTCTACGCGCACCTCGGCCAGAACGGCGAGGCGCTGACGTGCTGCCAGCGCGCACTGGAACTGCATCGCGAGATCGGCTACCGCGCCGGCGAAGCCGACACCCTGGACAGCCTCGGGTACATACACAACCAGGTGAAGGACCATCGCCAAGCCGCCGAGTGCTACGCCCAGGCGGCCGAGATCTACCACGAGATCGGTGACCGGTTCCACCGGGCGGGCTCGCAAATCGGCTTGGGCGACGCATTGCTGTACGTAAGGAAACAAGCGGCAGCCCGGAAAACCTGGGAGCAGGCACTAACCGCACCAGGACTCCGAAGGGGCACGTACCCGGCTCAAGCGGCTCGACACTGGCGGCCCTCGGGCCGAGGAACGCCGCGCCGAGTCGACAGGCGGGATGACTAGCGGCTAAGCCTCGATCGATCGTCCGAATTCAGCTGATCCCGCTTCGGCAGCGGACCTCGCTGAACTGATCTTTGAGGCGGGCAGCGGACGTGGTTTCGCCACTGCCCGTCTGCAGAACCTTGCATGCGAAACTGACGGCCTGCGGCGGTGATGGCGACGGCTCGGCAGTCATGCTGGTATCCGGACTGGGCACCTCCACCATACAAACCGTGGAGGCGGCGAGGACGGCCATGTAGCCGTCGTTGCTTCGCAGACTGAATTGGCCCGTTACCATCTGGGTGGCGAACGCGGCATATTCCACGACTGATTCGCCCGGCTGGAGATTACCCGGCAAGGTGGCCGGTCTCGGGTGTACGCACCCGTGCATCAATTCGGCGACAATCCTTCAATACACGCGGGCGCCCGGGCAATTGCACCGGCTACTTGCTGGTTCCCAGTCCACCGGACAAACTGGCTATCCTCCGCGCCGTGGCCGGTCAAGAAGGGCGCGCGCGGCGCGCTCGGGGACGCGGATGCTGTTGCCGATCCTGATCGCCTCGAGGTCACCAGTATCGACAAGGCGATAAATGGTGCCTCTGGACAGCCGGGTTAGGTCAGCGACCTCGGCGACCGTCAGCAAGGGTTCCTCTGCCAGGAGGCCGTCCATGATCAGGACTGCGGCTGGATGGTTCCAGTA
Source organism: Actinomycetota bacterium (assembly GCA_003164955.1). Classification (GTDB taxonomy): domain Bacteria; phylum Actinomycetota; class Actinomycetes; order Streptosporangiales; family Streptosporangiaceae; genus Bog-532. The sequence goes on along the minus strand of PLRW01000034.1, from coordinate 5,015 downwards.
GTTCTCCCTCCAGCCGTGGCCCACGGGATCTAAGCCGGGGGCATGGAGCTCGGCGGCGAGGTCGACGCCCAGACGATCGGCGGCTAGCCGACACGTGTGCTCGAGGCTGCCGCCCTCGGTTGGCCTGCGATCACCGTCCGGCGGGGCCGGGACGGCCTGGTGGTGCAGGATGCCGCCGAGGGCCTGACGGCAGTCGGCCAGGTAGGTCCGGGTGTCGAGCATGTGCGCGTGCCAGGCGCGGTCGATGCGCGGCGATGGCACCAGCGGTTCCTGCGGGCACAGCCGTGCCAGTGCCAGGAAGCACCGGTACAGGGCGATGTCGACGGTGGCCTGTTCACACGGCACGCCGGGGTGCTGGCCGCCGGGGTCGAGCAGCTGGGCCAGGACGGGCTCCAGGTCGAGGTCGTTGACGCCGTCGGCTAGAGGGGCATCCGAGGCCAGCACTGGTTCGCGTGCCGGGCCGGTCATCGGGGGCCGCAACGGGTGATCCCGTCCCATCGGTGCGGGTTACCCGGGTCGGGGTTGTAGACGACGCACGGGTGCTGGCCCTCGTGCGGGTAGGTCGCCGGGTAGGCGTCCTCGATCTCCCCGTCGTCCCGGACGACACCGCTGATGTTGACGCCGTCCTGCCAGCCTTCGAACCACCGGATGCCGGGAGGGCCTTGCGGTGCCTCGGCGATTTCTTCCGGGTCAAGCGCCACCAGGAGCACGGCACCGATGATCTCAGCCGGGCTCCAGCTCGCCGGGAACTCGCTCGTCCCTGGCCGGCCGGTCCCGTGCAGGTGGCCGCCGATGGTGTCGTTGCCTGGGTCTCCCCGCAGGATGACCTGAATGCGTTCGGGGGTGAGGCGGATGTCTTCCCGGCGCGGGGCACCCAGGGCTCCGGCCCACAACGTGTTCTCCCCCAGTTCGCCCGGGCCGCGCGACCGCGACCCGGCGTCGCCGGCCGGGCCGCCAGGCGCTTCGGCGCTGTCCTGTCGGCCGCCGCCGGGTGGCTGATGGCTGGGGTTCTGGTCGTCCGGCGCGCTCATGGGCTCCTGTCATTTCTCTTATTGTTTCGTTAGGCCGCGAATTGGTAACGGTCACGATGGCGGCCGTTACGCGTGAGGCGGGTCTACTTTCGGGTGAACCACCCGGCTGCGTCACCCCCCTTGATGGGGAAAAAATGACCCCGCCACGTAATACGGCTCCCTGGGATAAGAGCTACTAGGATGGCTGCGCAATCCAGTCGCCCTGGAAGACCAGGGAACTGGATAAAGATGCTTAACGTGCGCTTTTCAATTAATCCGGCCAGGGACGAATCACGACAGGTGAGGCCAGGCACGCCATGACCGATCGTTACCGCAGCATCGTCGACGTGCACCTGGTCCTCGTCCGCGGCGACCAGTTGCTGTGGGCGCGCCGCGCCAATACCGGCTACGCGGATGGGCAGCTCAACCTGGTATCCGGCCATCTGGAGGCCGGTGAGGATGTGGTCGCCGCGATCATCCGGGAGGCCGCCGAGGAAGTCGGCATCGGGCTCGAACGTGCCGACCTCACCTGCGTGCATGTCATGCATCACCGCAACCCCGAAGGAGAGGCGCGCGTCGGGTTCTTCTTCCGGCTCGCGCGATGGGAGGGGGAGCCGGTCAACCGCGAGCCGCATAAGTGCGCGGGGCTGGAATGGCACCGGTTCGACGACGTACCGGCTGATGCTGTCCCGTATCCGGCGGAGGCGATCAGGCGGATCGGCAAGGGCGAGTCATTCAGCCTGCACGGCTGGACCTGACGCTGGTCGGCCCGTCGGTCCCTCTGGCCTGGTCGATGGTCCCTCCGGCCCCCCTGGTCCGCGCACCGGTCCCTGGCGGATGACCGGAGCCACTCGCGGACGAATCGTTATAGGCCGGCACAACCGGACCCATCCACTGTCCTGCCAGCGAACGGCCAGATCACCCCCCCCAGTGGGACCTTTTCGACCCCACCCCCACATAGGCCGCACGTGGCAATTAACCGGGCGAACACGGAATCCGATCCCAGAGGCGCCCAACGGGCGGTACGCGGTGGCCTCTCCGGGTCGGATTTATCGACATACCGATTTCGGGTCGGCCGACCCGTCTGCGTAAGGCATAATAGCTATGCATTGCATAGTGACATGCTCACAGCCGTTCACGCCAAAGGAGACCGGGATGCCTTCCCGCAAACCCAGCACCAGGGCCGAGCAGCGGCAACTCTGTGAGCGGATGCGCGGCCTGGGCATGAACCACCGGGAAATCGCCGCCGAGATGTCCCGCAGCTACCGGCTGCGGCCCCGCGGCGCCCTGCGGATCGCGTGGGGCTGGACCCTCGATGAGGCGGCGGCGCGATACAACGCGCACTCCGCAGCCGATCCGGAGGGACGGGCCAGTATGCGGGGCACGCGGCTGGGCGAGTACGAGACGTGGCCCTTCGGCGGGCGCAAACCGTCGTTAATCGTTCTGGGCCTGCTGGCCGAGATCTACCGGGTCCCCGTACTCGATCTCGTCGACATCCACGACCGCGGGAGGTTCAGCCCGCGGGAACTATTGCTGCTGAGCAAGACCACCGGCTCACCTCGCCCACACGGTGCCGAGGAGACGGCGATCGCCGCCGGCGGCCAGGTCATCAGCCCTCTGGTGGACAGGCCGGACCCCCGCCCTGTGTCGCCCGGCCAGTCCTCTCGGGCCGTCCTGGCCAGATTGGTACTCAACGACGCGGTAACGCCCGCTCCACGGCACGCGACGACCACCCTGACGGAACCTGGAAATTTCGCGTACGGTCGAATACAGGGCAGCGAACCTGAACTGAGCGGCACGGCGATACTGCACGAGGTGATGATGGCGGCGCACGAAGGCAGTGAGCACGCCGAACGGGCCGAACGACGCGACATCGGCGAGACCACCCTCGAGCAGATCCGCGCCGACGTGATCCGACTCTCCCATGACTACATGACCGGCGAACCGTGGCCCCTGTTCCAGGAGATGCGGCGGGTGCGGGCCCGGATCCATGCCGCGCTGGACCGGCGACTGTGGCCACGCGACGAGACCGAGCTTTACTTCCTGCTCGCCGTCCTCAACGCGCTCATGGCGGTCGCGGCCAAGGACCTTGGAAGCCCACGGGCAGCCGAAGAACTGGTGCGCTCAGGCTGGGCATTTGCCGTCCTGATCGACAACCGGCCGCTCATGGCGCAGTTGCGCGTTGGAATGTCTGGCATCGCTTATTGGAGCCGACCTCGCCAGAGCGCCCAATACGCCGCAAACGGCCTTGAGTATCTATCGGCCGGCCCGAACGGCGCACAGCTTCACCTCATGCACGCGAGGGCCGCGGCGCGGTTCGGTGACGCCAACGAGGCCCGGCGCGCCATCGCGGCGGCCAGCGACGCGCGCGAACATAGACACGAAGACGATCTTCTGGAGATCGGCGGGGAGTTCGGCTACTCGCGCGCCACTCAGCACTACCATGCGGGCTCCACTCTCGTGGAGATTCCGGACGCCGAAGACGACGCGCTCACCGAGCTGGAACTGGCCGCTGAGCTATACGCGGCCGGACCCGAACCTGGTGAGGACCATAGCAAGCACGCGGAGATGATCGCCCGTATCGACCTCGGCACGGCGCAGCTACGCGCCAGCCGACTCGACGCTGCCACCTCGGCTCTAGCCCCGGTCCTGGCTCTTCCGCGCAACAAGCGAATTGACTCGCTGCCGCAACGTTTCGGTCGTGTTCGTGCGGAGCTGGCAGATCCCCGCTACCACGGCTCAGGGCAGGCACGGGAGCTAGACGAGCGTATAGAGCACTTCTGCAGCGAGACAATCCTCGGCGATCTGCGTGAGCTAGGGGCACCCGTAGGCTCCTAAGGAATCTTTCGCCGCCATTCACTAGCTGCGCATACGGGCCAAAAATTTCCGCATTCCGGAGTTCGGGAACATCCTTCACTATGTGCGGACTGGCTACCACAATGGCGGCTGGGGTCAGGTGGTCCATCTTGAAATGACGGGGCAGATCAAAGAGAAACTTAAGAGTATCCACGGTATTGTCGTCCGCCGACAGAGAATGACGCAACGCGGGGGCTGTCTGCCAATGACCTCTGCTCCGGATGTGACTATCGGTTACAGTGTTCCGGCTTGGTCCCAGTAGATCGACATGGTGGGCTGTCGGCACGATGTAACCTCAGGTCTCTTGCACCGCCTTGGCTGACATCAGCGAGAATGGCTGGCACCTAACAAGGAGGTTGCAGTGATGGCGGACCCGGTGATGTCATCGATAGCTGCCGCCGTGGCCGGGAAAGCTGCCGACGCGGCGATGCAGGGCGGCAAGAGCGCCTGCGCGGCGCTGGTCCGGTTAATCCGGGAGCGATTCGGCCACGGAACGGACGCCTCGGCCACGCTGGAGGCCGCGCGGGAAAACCCGGATGACCAGGCCGCGCTGGCCGGGATCGCAATCGCCCTTGAACTTCTGGCCGCCAGCGACACGGGCTTTGCGGCCCAGCTTCGGGAGCTGTGGGCGCAGGCCAGTCTGGAGCTGTCCGCTACCGAGAGCGGGGTGGCCAACTCGGCCACGGGGTCGGTCGGCGGGCACCTGATGCAGGCCCGGGACCTGCACGTCGAAGGTGGGCTGCACTTCGGCGATGTGCAGCACCCGGACGAGTGATTATCGCCCGCACTAGGCCTGTACGACCTGGGACGTAACAGATCCGTCCACGCCATCGCAACAGACCCATCCATTGCGCCGTCGCACGCTCGTGCTGCGGTTTCCCTCCCGGGAAGCCGATCGGCGCGACGTGCGGGAGGACGCTATGGCGTACGGGGAACTCATTCGCGGACCGTTCGGCCTGGACGCGGCAAAGAGCCAGACGTTGCCGTACCAGCGGACCGTTCTGGTCATCGTTCACACCACGACGGCCGGGACGCGGCTCGGGGATGTCGTCCCGCTGCTGGAATCGGATCACCGGATCCAGGTCGTCTACACGTGCGCGCCATCGGCGCTGAATCACGGCGGTGTCGATCGTTTCCTGGAACGGCTGG
>PLRW01000132.1 GCA_003164955.1 Actinomycetota bacterium | reverse complement strand
GTCGCGGGCAGGGTCGCGGGCAGGGCGGAGCGCGGACACAGCGGGCCGGCCCACACTAGCCCGGGGAGCCTTCGATGGCGCGTCATTTTCCGGTGGAATGGGCCCCGGCGGAGCGGCCCCGGGCAGGACGGCGAGCATGCCGTGGGCAAGTTCGCGGAGGGCGTGCTCGATGAGCGGGGCGAGCGCGACGGTCGGATCGGCGAAGAGCCAGCGCTCGCTCGCCGCCTGGATGACCGCCGTAATGGCTCCCGAGAACGCACGGGTAAAGAAGGTATCGGCGGCCGGCGCGGCATCGGTGCGCTCGGTGATGGCGGCGGCCAGCTCGTACTGCATGATCGACAGGGCCTTCAGGTACTCCCCGCGCAGCGCAGGCGAGCTGATAACCAGCCGGACGCCGGCGATGACCTCGGGATCCGGTGCCGCACTGGCCGGAGCGTAGACGTCCAGCACGGCGTGCCTGACCGAATCCCAGAGGCTCTCACTCGCGGGCCGTTCCCGCAGCGCCTCCCCGATCTGGAAGGATCTGTCCAGCGCGAGCGCGCAGATCGCTTCGTACTTGCTGGCGAAGTAATTGCTGAAGGTCCGCGGTGACACCTCAGCCGCCGCCGCGATGTCCTCCACGAGCACGTTCTCCAGGCCACGCTCGACGGCCAGCCGCATCGCCGCCGCGCCGATCGCCTGCCGGGTGGCGAGCTTCTTGCGCTCACGCAGCCCGGCCGGGCGGCCGGGCCGGCCCAGCTCCGGGTGCCGGCCCAGCCCGGGGGGCAGCTCGGCGCAGGCCCCCGGTGGCTCTGCCTGGCCCGCGGTTGACATGGGAGCCGTTGACATGTGAGCAGACTACTCGAATGTGCGTGGCGCGCAAATTTGCTTCTAACGAACGTTTGCCCCATCGGCACTATTTCTCAGGGTGGGCCTGCTCAGAGCGGGCCCAGTGTGTCGCCGGTGAGCCGGGTCAGGATCTCCCGGCCGATAGGCAGTGCGGCGGTGGCCGCGGGGGAAGGCGCGTTGAGAACGTGCAGGACCGAGCCCGGTCCGTCGCCCTGGCCGACGAAGAGAAAGTCGTCGACGAGCGTCCCGTCGGGGCGTACCGCCTGGGCCCGCACCCCGGCGCCGGCCGGCGTCAGGTGCTCCGCGCGGACATCGGGCAGCATCCGCTGGATCTGCTTGACCATCGCGTGCCTGGACACCGACCGGTACATCTCGCCGAGGCCATAGCGCCAGTGCTTCCTGGCCAGCCTGGCCATCCCCGGATAGGTCAGTGACTGCGCCAGTTCCCGTGGCCGGATGGTGCCCCACGAATACCCCTCGCGGGCCAGGGCCAGGACCGCGTTCGGCCCGGCGTGCACCTGCCCGTCAACTCCCCGGGTGGCGTGCACCCCGAGAAATGGGAACGCCGGGTCGGGCACCGGATAGATCAGGCCCCTGACCAGCTCGGCTGCCTCCCCGGTGAGCCCCGAGTACTCCCCGCGGAACGGGATGATCCGTACGCCCGGGTCCGCACCCGACGCCAGCGCCAGTTCGTCGCTGTGCAGGCCGCCGCAGACCACCACCTGCCCCGCCAGCAGGTCCCCGGCGCCGGTGTGCACCACCACCTCGCCGGTCCGGCGGACCGCGCGCCGCACGGTCCGGCCGAGCAGGATCTGGCCACCGCTCCTGGTGATCAGCTCACCGAGCTTCTCCGCGATGGCGCGGTAGTCACAGATCGCGGTGGACGGTACCCACAGCGCCGCGACCCCGCGGACGTGCGGTTCATGCTCGCGCATTCCGCGGGCGTCAAGGCGGTGGTTCTCGACGCCGTTGGCGTGGCCGCGCCGCTCGAGCTCAGCCATCCGCGGCAGTTCCCCCGGCTCGGTCGCGACGACGAGCTTGCCGCTCACCGTGTGCGGCAGATCGTGCTCACGGCAGAACGCCACCGTCTCCGCGCACCCGGCGGGAGCCAGCCGCGCCTTGAGGCCGCCCGGCGCGTAGTAGAGCCCGGAGTGGATGACGTTGGAGTTGTGGCCCGTCTGGTGGCTGGCCAGGCGCGGCTCGCGCTCGATGACGGCGACGGTCCGGCCGGTGCGGACGACGGCGTGGGCCGTGGCCAGGCCGACAATGCCGCCTCCGACCACCACGACATCAAACCTTGGGTCCATGGCAGCGATCAACTGGATGCCGGGTCAAGGTGGTCCACCGCCCAGGTGGCGACCTGAACGCGCGAGCTGAAGCTTAGCTTGGCCAGGATGTTGGCCACGTGGCGAGCAGCGGTGGCCGGGCTGATCGACAGCTCGCCGGCAATGCGACGGTTCTTCCCTGACGCCAATCACCGACGCCACGCGCGGGACAACGAGATCGGGCTGCCGCAGATCGCCGAGCTCGACGAACCAGACACCGTCGGGAAACTCATCCGCCGCCCCGGCCAGGACACGCAAGGCCAGGACGCGCAGGGCCAGGACGCGCAGGGCCAGCCGGGTCTTGCCGATTCCGCCGGCCCCGCACAGCGCGAGCGCGCGGGTCTCCCCCACCGGACGGAGCAGCTCGGCGACCTGTTCCTCGCGGCCGACGAAGCTATTCGGCGCCCGGGGCAGATTAGTCAGAATGTGCACTACCTCGTCCAGCTATTGGATGAGTACCCGGCAGCAGACCCAGGTCACTGCCGAAGGATTGATTGAATTTTCCCCGGATCCCTCCACTATCAGCCTAGAGCCGGGCACCGGGGTCTGCCCATATCCGGCAGCGAAAGAAATACCTATGCCCCTACATACTTCTGACGATGTGCCGTCAGAAGCCGCGATCCTGACCACTTAGCCCGCCCGGAAGCCGCGACCCGGCGGCCAGCGCCGTGACACTGACACCGATCGCGGCCACAAACGCCAGCGCCACACCCGCGCGGTGATCCGGGCCGGCGGCCGCCACGATCGCCCCCGCCAAGCCGGTTCCGAGCGCCTGACCGAGCACGTCGCAAAGCTGGAGCCCCGAGGTGACCCGGCCCTCTTCGCCCGCCGGCGCACGATCGAGTGCGGTCACCGACAGTGGCGCGTAGGCCAGGCCCATCCCGGCACCGGCCACCGTCCAGGCCAGGACGCTGAACGCGGGCGGCACCGACGGCATGAGGACGACGCACATCAGGGCGAGGCCGCCCGCGACCAGCCCTTCTCCGCAGCGGACCAGCCGGCGGGGACCGCACCGGGCGATGCAGCGGGCCTGGACCCAGGACCCCGCCGTCCACGTCATGGTGGTCATGGTCAGGGCCAGCGCGGCCAGCCCGGTGGGGGCGTGGCGGACGGCGGTGATGGCGTACGGGACATACGCGTCACCAGCGAAGAAGCAGCACGTGAGCAGGCCCCGGCTGAGGATCGTGGCCGGCAGCCCGCGCCCGGCCGTCAGGGTCCGCGGCGGCGTCAGACGGCGCAATGAGACGGCGAGCAGGATGCCGCCCGCGATGACGCCGCTCACGACGGCCGGCAAGTTACCCGAACTGACCGCGATCAGGGCCAGGGCCGCCCCGGCGACCACGCCGAGCACGGGCAGGTACGGCACCCGGGCGTGCTGGCTGGGCCCAGTGCCTCCGGCGGGCCCAGTGGCTCCGGCGCGGGCCGGGACGTGCTTCAGGGCCGGGATCACCAGCACCCCGGCCGCGGCCACCAGCGGCAGCAGGCCCAGGAACACCCACCGCCAGCCCACCGCCGTGGCCACCAGGGCGGCGACGGCCGGCCCGATCAGCCCGGGGATGACCCACGCCGTGGACAGGACCGCGAACATACGGGGCCGGCATCCCTCCGGGTAACCCCGGGAGATCGCGACGTACGCGACGGCGGGCACGACACCGGCGCCGAGGCCCTGGACGGCCCGGTCGGCCACGAGCACCGGCATGTCGGGCGCGAACCCGCCGACGGCCAGGCCGAGGGCGAACAGGGCCAGGCCGGCCAGCATCGGGCGCCCGAGCGGCACCCGGTCGGCCAGCGTCCCGGCCAGGACGATGCCGACCAGGCTGGACAGCATGAACGCACTGAACACCCAGCCGTAGAGCCGGAGGTCGCCGAGGTGGCGGCTGACCACCGGCAAGATGGTGGCGATGGCGAGGGCCTCGAACGCGACCAGCGTGACCGCGAGCACGAGACCGACCGTCAGCGCCCGGCGCTCGGGGGCCCACACGCCGCCCGGCGACGTCGACGACGCCGGGACGCGCGCCGCCTGACCTGCGCTCACTCCGCGCTCACTCCGCGCTCACCCGGTACTCACTCAGCCGAGCGTAGAACCTCAAGCACAGTTGACGTCAAGCACGGCCCCGCCGGGCTGGGCTTTCCGGACGCGGCGGCCCGCGGTCAGGGCGGGCCGCCGGGAAGCCATGCGGTGGGGGGGGCGAGCCGCGGGCGGCCGTCGGCCCCGTCCATCACCCGGTCCCAGAAGCTGTGAAAGGCGAACGCCATGCGGAAGCCGGAGCCGGTACGCGGGCCCCGCGGATGCGGGCGGGTCGGGCCGTGCGTGAGGCAGCGACGATAGCCCGCGGCGAGGCGCTCGCGGTCGGCCGCGGGCAGCTCCCCCTCGATCCAGGCCAGCAGGGCCCGCTCGCCCGCCGTGTAGTCGGTGAGCTGCTGCCCCAGCAGCGCGTACACGCTGTCCAGGCTCACGGAACTGGCCAGCATGTCCCCGGCGATCCGGCCCTGCAGAAGCCATAGTGACCACTCGGCCGCGCGGCCCTGGGTGCAGCAGCGGGCGATGAGATCCTGGGGGGATCCGGGGCGCTTGCGGAGCGGGCTGCACACGGACCGGCGCATCGCGGCCAGGTGCCCGCTCAGCCGCGCGATGGCCAGGTACCCGGACTCCGCCGTCGCGCCGGCCAGATCGCTGAGGACCGCACGATGAGTAGCCCCGATGACGGCCGGGAGATCGCGGGCGCCCCCGGGCGGGCGGTCATGAACGTCGGTGGTGGTCACCGGGTGCAGTTCCGGCAGGGCCTGGCTCGGCTGGTGCTCGGTGGGGAGCATGGCGGGACCTCCAACGCTGATCAGAATGGACTGGCCACGAGGGCAGCGATTCCGTTAAGTAGTTATGACACTACATTACGTATCCGCGCGGGATTTTTCTTCCCCCCCACCGGGGGGACGTGGGCATTAAGCGCTCCATCATGTGGTCGAGGGCGGCCTGCGCGATGAAGAAAGCGCCGGACAGGTTGACGCCGAGAACCTTGTGCCAGTCCTCGTCATTCATCTTGGCGGCGACCTTGTCGATCGTGATTCCGGCGTTGTTGACCAGGATGTCGAGCCGCCCGTGCTGGCCGATGACCTCGCTCACCACCCGGCGGCAGTCGCCGGCGACGCCGATGCTGCCCTCGTGGGTGGTGAACTTCTGCCGGGATGGTCGGCCCGCATGCTGGCGGCGAACTTCTCCGCGGCCTCCTGGTTATGCCAGTAGCCGGCCGCGACGGACGCGCCCTCACGCGCCAGGGCCTGGCCGACCGCGGCCCCGATGCCACGGGTGCCGCCGGTCACCAGGGCGACCCGGTGGGCGACCAGGCCGTCGTCACTGTGATCTGGCACGTGCCTCGTCTCCGTGGCGAACGTCATGACGTGCTCCCCTCCGCGGCCGCCCTCTGCAGGGCCGATACGACCGACGGGTCGGCCAGGGTGCTGACGTCACCGAGGTCGCGGCCCTCCGCGATATCGCGCAGCAGCCGCCGCATGATCTTTCCTGATCGGGTCTTGGGCAGCTCGGGGCTCCAGATGACGCGCCGGGGCCGGGCGAGCTTGCCGATCCGCGTCCCGACGTAGCCGCGTAGCTCCGCGACCAGGTCCGGACCCGGCTCTGCCGCTCCGACGACGGTCACGTAGGCCACGACCGCCTGGCCGCTCATCTCGTCGGTGACCGCGATGACCGCGGCCTCCGCGACGGCCGTGTGGGCCACCAGGGCCGATTCGATCTCCGCCGTGGACAGCCGGTGGCCGGACACGTTGATCACGTCATCGACGCGGCCGGTGATCCAGAAGTAGCCGTCCTCGTCGCGGCGGGCGCCGTCCCCGACGAAGTACGTCCGGGGGCCGAACCGGGAGAAATACGTCTCGACGTAGCGGTCCGGGTCGCCGAACAGGGTCCGCAGCATGCTGGGCCACGGCTGGGTCAGGACCAGGAGCCCGTCGCCCTCGGTGACCTCGTTGCCCTTCTCGTCGAGCAGGGCGGCGGATACGCCCGGGAGCGGGAGGGTAGCCGAACCGGGCTTGGTCACGGTCAGGCCCGGCAACGGCGCGATCATGATGGCCCCGGTCTCGGTCTGCCACCAGGTGTCGACCACCGGGCACCGCTCGCCGCCGATGGCCACGTAGTACCAGAGCCAGGCCTTCGGGTTGATGGGCTCGCCGACCGTACCGAGCAGCCGGAGCGAGGACAGGTCGTGCCGCTGGGGGTACTGCTCTCCCCACTTCATGGCGCTGCGGATCGCGGTGGGCGCGGTGTAGAAGATCGAGACCCGCTCCTTCTCGACCAGATCCCACCACGCGTCCTTGTCCGGGTAGTCGGGCGCGCCCTCGTACATCACCGAGGTGACGCCGTTCGACATCGGGCCGTAGACGATGTACGAGTGGCCGGTGATCCACCCGACGTCGGCGGTGCACCAGAACACGTCCCGTTCGGGATGGAGGTCGAAGACCATCGCGGCGGTGGTCGTCACGCCGGTCAGGTAGCCACCGGTGGTGTGCAGGATGCCCTTGGGCTTAGCCGTGGATCCCGAGGAGTAGAGCAGGAACAGCGGGTGCTCGGCCTCCATCGGATCGGCCGGGCACTCCGGCCCGGCTTCGGCGAGCAACTGGTCGTACCAGTGATCCCGGCCGTCCCGCATGGGGCAGGACGCTCCGGTGGCGCGGACGACGATCACCGTCTCCAGCGTGTCCAGGTCACCGATTTCCGCATCCACGGCCTGCTTGATGGGGGTGATCTGGCCGCGCCGCCGTGCGCCGTCGGTGGTGATGAGCGCCTTGGCCCGGGACACCTCCATCCGCTCCCGGACCGCGGACGGCGCGAAGCCGCCGAACACCACGTTGTGCGGCGCGCCGATCCGGGCGCAGGCCAGCATGGCCACGACAACCTCGGGGATCATCGGCAGGAAGATCCCGACGACGTCGCCCTTGCCCACGCCGCGCGATTTCAGCGCGTTGGCCAGGCGCTGCACGTCGGCCAGGATCTCGGCGTAGCTCAGGGACCGCTTCTCGCCTTCCTCACCGTGCCAGTGAAAGGCGATCCGTTCCCCGTGGCCGGCGTTCACGTGCCGGTCAAGGCAGTTGTAGGAGGCGTTCAGCGCACCGTCGGCGAACCAGGTGTAAAACGGCGCGTGGCTGTCGTCGAGGACCTGGCTGAACGGGGCCTGCCAGTCGAGCCGGGAGCGCGCCTGCTCCGCCCACCAGGCGGGGGCGCCGGCGGCGGCACCGGCGAGGGCGTCGCTGGCGGGGTCCGTCACCTGCGCGTGCTGGGCGAACTCGGCGGGCGGCGGGAATGTGGCGACATCCAGCAGTTCCCCGATTCGCTGGGCCACCCCAGATGACGAGGAAGCAGACGACGAAGACAATGGAGATGACGAAGACGACGGAGTTGGTGACGGCGGTGCCGGCAAGGCTGGCTCCTTCCGTAGGACGGCCAGGTGCCAGTCGCGACTCTCGTCACCCACACAGGCGGCGCCGCGTCGCGACCGCGCTGATCCCGGACTAGGGCTGATCCCGAACTAGGGAGTCGGGACGGCTCAGCCGCCCCTCCTATGTACGCTTCCCGGCCATTCGAGCTGAAACACACACACCCGGCGAAAACTTCGGTTTCCACATCGCCCGGCTTGGCAACTGCCCCCATACACGGGCATACACGGTGACGCGGGCATACACGGGTGACGCGGGCATACACGGTGGATAAATGCTTGATATGCCATGCGCCCTGCTTGACATAGTTTGCATGTGGGCGTAGTGTCATAGATGTCGGAATACGTCACAGGAGGACACAATGACAACCACGCAGGAGCTGTACACCGAGCCGTTCAAGCAGGCCCAGGACACGATGATGACCGCGTTCGACGCCTGGACGCAGGCCTTCCAGAAGGGCTTCGGCCAGCTGGAAGGTGCCGTACCGGTCGACCCGCAGCAGGTCATCGACCAGGTCTTCGACTTCGCCACCCTGGTGCTCAACGCCCAGCGTGACTTCGCCAAGCAGCTCGTGGGCACCAGCACCGCAGTCGCCGAGAGCCTCAAGAGCACCAAGTAGGCGATGACCATGACGGGAACACGCCTCCCGCGACCCCCCTGGCCGTGGGCTGACCCATTCTGGTGGGCCAGGAAGCAGTTCGAGGCGGCGAGGCTCGTGATGCGCATGGCGGAGTCCGTGGTCGACGCCTCGGTCTCATCCGTCCTCGGCACGACCGGCCGGGCCGCTGTGCCCCCGGCCCCCAGCCCGCCCGCACCCGCGGGCGGGGCGGTCGGCACGCCCGCACCCGCCGCGGAGGCCCCCACCCTGAGGGTGACGGCTCCCGCGCCGGACGGGCAGGCCCCCGCCCTGACCGTGACGGCTCCCGCGCCGAACGGGCAGGCCCCCACCCCGAAGGTGACGGCTCCCGCGCCGAACGGGCAGGCCCCCACCCTCACGGTGACGGCTCCCGCGCCCCGCCCAGCGCCCGTACCGGTGCCGGTGCCGCATTTCGCTGCGGAACGGCCCCCGGCGGGAGAACTACTGGTGCCGGTGCCCCGTGAAGCAGCACGTGAAGTGACCGAACGGGCACTGGCGGCGGAACCGGTGGTGCCGGGGTGGGACGAGCTGAGCCTCGGCTCGATCAGGGCCCGGCTGCGCCGCCTGAGCGAGGAGGACCTCGTCGCCCTGCACGATTACGAGGAAAACCACGCCGCCCGCCCGGACGTGCTCAGCATGCTGCAGAATCGGCTCACCAAGGTTCGTTCGG
>PLRW01000348.1 GCA_003164955.1 Actinomycetota bacterium | reverse complement strand
CTGCTGCCCGAGCCGGGCGACGAAGACGACGAGGACGGTGAGTGATGGCCAGCACCGAAGAGGAGCGCCAGGCCAATACAAGGACCGCTGCGGAGCGCATGCTTCAGAGTCAGGTCCGGGAACACAATCGGCGGTCAGTGCCGCTGCCCGAGCCGCCCGGGGATGGCGTGTACCGGTTCCATGGCTCCACCGGACCCGACCGGGATGTCACTCCCGCCCTCGGTGCGGCACTGGCGGAAGCGGGCACGAGACGCTACCGGCGGAAGCCGTCAGAGGTTGATGCGATCCAGTGGACCGGCGGCAACCTCCCCGCTGTCCGCGCATTCGCATCCGGGGCGCTCGGGCCCGGCACCCTCAACGACGGATCACTGCCTCTGTGGGTCCTGAAGTCCCGCGCGGTCTGCCACGTCGAGCGCGGTGACTGGATACTCCGCGAACCGGACGGCCGCGGCTTCTACCCCTGCGAGCAGAGCGTGTTCGCCGCGGCGTACGAGCTGGTTGAGCCGTGACCGCCAAGGGCCGGCGGTTGCCGGGCGGCCGGGTCTTCATCTGTGACCTCGGCTACCGCGAGGGCGTGCCGATGGTGGAGCACCCGCCGACAACGCCCGAATGTGAGCCTCACACAGCCACGCCGCGCGATTACGTGGCCCACTCCGAGTGGGCCGACATGATGGCCGAGACGCATGAGCAGCGGCAATGCAAGGGGTGTGGCCTCTGGCAGATCTGGGAGCCGAAGCCGTGACCGCCGGCCGCCGCATGTTCCGCTATGTGATCGGAATCGATGACCAGCCGCACGTCGTCACGCTGACTCACGATCCGGTTGCTGCCGCTGCCATCGGTGTCATGTGGGTTGAATTCTGGGCCGAGCACGATGAGGACGCCGGGTGCACCGACCGGACGTTTCAGGTGTTCGGGACCGGCCAGCCGTTGCCGGATGGCGCTCGCTGGATCGGCACTTGCGCTCGCGCGGAGGACGGTTTCGTGTGGCATCTGTATGAACTCGGGCGTGGTGCGCCATGACCGCCGGTGTCCAGTGCGACAACTGCCGCACCTTCGCCCCGATGCCCGCTCCCGGATGGCTGCACGTCTTCCGGCAGGGAGACCCCCGGCATCCTCGCCGCATTGTCCGGCGGGAGCGGGGAGGTCATCTGGACGTTCTGCTGCGTCCTCTGCATGGCGCAGCATGCTATGGCGCACGCCCTGGTGGAGGGGAAGGCTGCGGGGGAGGAACCAGCGTGACCGCTTTCGATGACCTGAACGAGGTAATCGCCATCCTCGCCGAAGCGCTGGAAGAACAGCACGCCGAGCGCCGGGCACGCTTTGAGGACTACGCCTACCTGCGTTCATGCGGTGAGCCCATCCCGTCTGCCGCGTCACGGGCAGGGGTGAGCGTGCGGCACGCGAGGGAACGGTACGAGGTGGAGCTGCGTGCAGCAAGGGAGGAACGCCGTGCCGCGTGAGACTCCCGCCGGCCGGCAGGCCTACGCCCTGGCCCACCCGCTGAACCGCGCCGACGGGGACATCACCCCGTACCGCTCCGTCCGCAAGCACGCGACTGGCCTGCTGATCATGACCATCCTCGCGGTGGACCGTTGAGCCCGTTTGAACGCTGGCCTGCCTGTCTGGCATGTCAGCGTGAGCGCCTGGTCAGGTGCTGCGAGATCGGCTCAGCCGAAGCTGTGCGAACGGGAAGCGGTCAAGCTCCTGCGGGGCGTTGGCGGGGAACGGGAATGGTGGCACTGGAACGGTGCGGCGCTCATCGGCCATCTGCGGGTGAATGTCACCGGGGCCGAGCATGCGGGGATGCCGTGCGGGGTGGCCGAGCACGATGCGGGCGAGACGGGGCCGGAGAGGGAGCGGACGAGGTGAGCGGCGTCAGTCCTCCTCGGCGCGCTTCCGGTCTGGCGTGGAGATGTACCGCCGCAGATAGGCCAGCAGCACGTCGGTCAGCGTGCGCCCCTCCCGCTCGGCTTTCTCCTGTGCCGCGCGCCAGAGGTGATCGGGCACGCGGAGGTTCCGGACTGGGGTCCTGCCGGTCGCTGGCCTTGGCATACGCAAATCTTCGCACGTGTCTTTACCGAAACTCATGCCCACCTGCCGGATTGGGGTTGCGTTCGCTTGCTCTCCTAGCCTATTCTGTAAGTACAGAAACGGCAATCAATCAGGGAGTACGGATGAACGGGACCAGCGCAGAGCCCACCCGCTGCCTACGCTGCGGCCGCATCCTTCGCGTGTCGCAGACCTACGGCCCCGTCTGCCGCGCCCGCATCCGTGCCGCCGCTATCGCCGAGGCCGTCAAGGGCTTCGCGGCCGCTCAGGTCGAGAAGGCCCGTGAGCTGATCGCTGACGGGGGACTGGTCCCCACGGGACGGCCGGGAGTGTTCCGGGCCGTGTCCAGCAAGGGTGACGCGACCTACCTGGTTCACGTCAAGGGTCACTGCAACTGCCCCCATGGCCTGCGGCGCGTGAGCGCCCTGTCCAAGCTCTGCTACCACCCCCTCAGTGCCCGGATCATGGCTGCGACGAGCCGGAAGGCGGCATGACGATGACGACCACCCGCGAAAAGGGCATCGAGCGCATGAAGGCCCGCGCCGCGCAGATGCCCGTGAGGACCCTCGCGGACGCGCTTGAGGTCCTGGACC
>PLRW01000184.1 GCA_003164955.1 Actinomycetota bacterium | reverse complement strand
GCCGTCCTGGCCGTCCTGGCCGTCCCGGGCCAGTAGCCGGGCCAGGTCAAAACCGTTCTCGTCCCCCAGCCCGACGTCGACGAGGATGACGTCCGGCCTCAGGACGCGAGCCTGCCGGAGCGCATCGACGGAGTTCGAGGCCACTCCCGCGACGGTCACGCCCTCTCGCTCCAGGAGAACGCTCGCCGCCCGGAGAAAGGCATCGCTGTCGTCAATCAGCAGGCACCGCAGCGGCATCCGACCAGGCTGGCAGGCCCGTACCACCGCCGCATTGCAGCTAGCAGGAATTCCGCCGCCGATGGTCATCAGCAAGCTTCTTGCGCCCCCCACCATCACGGTCGCAAAGCGGGGCGGCGGATCCGGGCGCTGGCACCGCGCCTGGGCGCGAGCACCTGCGCCGCGGAAACGTCGATATCCGTGAGCTCCGCATAAAGCTTTCTGATCTCGTGCTCTCCCCAGGCCCGGGAAGTAAACCGGTGATGTGTGATCGCCGTCAGCATGAGGAATCGAGCCTGAGCGGAGTCGAAACCCCCCGCCAGCCAGTCCGCGCGTTCCATGCTGGCCTCCTCCTGTCCCCTAGCGGTGCGGCCTTTTGTTCAGCCGGCTCCAATCCGTCGCGTTGCCGGTGAATGGGGCCGGCTCGGCTTCAGCTAGCATCGCCCGCCGGCCGGTGATCCGGCATCGCCGCCAGCACCCGCCGACCGTGGGTGCTAACGGCAGGCCCGCAGTACCGCTAGCAGGGAACGTCCTGCTAGCGGTGAGGCAGAAGTGAGGGCGGATCAATGGCTCCGTGCGACGCGCGGCCGAGCAGCTCAGCGCCGCCACGGGCGAGCAGCAGGCGCGCCAGCCGGCCGCCGAGCTCACTGCTGGCGGCACCGGTGACCTGGGCGCGGATCACGGCGGAGCCATCCGTAGCGGCGATGACTCCTGACAGCCGGACCGCTGGTTCTGCTCCTGTCTGCACGGCAACCTCGGCCAGGGCGCCGACTGGAGCGCTGCAGCCAGCCCCGATACCGGCCAGGAATCCGCGTTCGGTGATCGCCGCGGCCCGGGTGGGCGCGTGATCGAGGGTCTCGAGCGCGGCCGCGGTAACCAGGTCGCCGGCGCGGCACTCGAGGGCCAGCACCCCCTGCGCCGGGGCAGGCATCAGCGCCGATGGATCGAGCGGCGTGGCGATGGCGCCGGAGAGTCCCAGTCTCGACAGCCCGGCCATCGCCAGGACGAGAGCGTCGGCCTCGCCGTCAGCCAGCTTGCGCAGCCGGGTACCGACGTTGCCGCGCATCGGGACCACCCGCAGCTGGCGCCCGGTGGCGCGCAGCAGGGCCGCCCGCCGCGGTGACCCGGTCCCGATCCGCGCCCCGCGGGGCAGGGTCTCGAGACCGGTACCCCCGGGCCAGATCAGTGCGTCGCGCGGATCCTCGCGGGCCGGGAACGCCGCCACCTGCAGCCCGGATACGGGCGCGGCCGGCAGGTCCTTGCACGAGTGCACGACCAGGTCGACCTCACCGCGCAGCAACGCCGCGCGCAGGGTGGTCGTGAATACCCCGGTCGTGCCGAGCCGCTCAATCGGCGCGGCTGACCCATCCCCCGGCGTGGCCATCGCGACCAGGACGGCGGCGCGGCCGCACCGCTTACGCAATTGGCCAGCTACCTGGCGGGCCTGAGCCAGCGCGAGCGGGCTCCCGCGGGTGCCCACCCGCAGCGGGCAGTGGTACGGGGAGGTCATGCTCCAGCCTGTCTCGCCTCAGCCAGCAATGTCAGCGCAGCCAACGCCCAGGGCCATTACCAGTTAGCCGGTAACTGGAGTGGCCGCCAGCCGGGAAGACCGGGCCGCCTCGATGCGTGATCGTGAGGAAAGGCGGCACGGCGTACGCGCCGGACCTTCACGCGACCCGAGGAGGAAGCATGGTTACCACCGGACAGACCGCGGCTGGGGTGACGGTCCCGGACACCAAGCTGGCCCGGGACGCCACCGAACTGGTGCGCGATTCCGCCACCGACCTGATCTATAACCATTCCCGGCGGGTCTTCTGGTTTGGCAGCCTGCAGGGCCGGAACCGTGGGCTGAGCTTCGACCCCGAACTGCTCTACCTCGGCGCGATGTTCCACGACCTGGGCCTGAACGAGCAATTCCGCCGCAGCGGCCGGCGCTTCGAGGTGGACAGCGCGGGCGAGGCCCGGCACTTCCTGCAGGGTCACGGGGTGCCCGAGGACAGCATCCGCCGGGTGTGGACGGCCATCGCCCTGCACACGACGCCCGGTATACCGGAGTTCATGGAGCCCGAAGTCGCCCTGCTCACGGCCGGGGTGGAATACGACGTGCTCGGCATCGGGTACCACGACGTGAGCGACGCCGACCGAGCGGAAATCACCGCCTTGCACCCGCGGCCGGATTTCAAGCGCAGCATCCTGCAAGCGTTCACCGAGGGCATCGCCCCTAAGCCGGATACCACGTTCGGCAACGTCAAAGCGGACGTCCTCGAGCGCTTCGTCCCGGGCTACCAGCGCGCCAACTTCGTGGACATCATCGAGAACTCGGCCTGGCCGGAGTAAGTTGCCCGGCCTCGCGCAACGTGCGCCACAAGCCCACGACCTCTGGCGTTGCCGACCCGCGGACATGGGGCTACCGTCGGCCTCATGAACGCGCCAGAAACCGGCGCCGATGGGACCAATGCCACCGGCGCGGGGGCGGCCCGGAACTCACCCGACCAGGCGCGGCTGCGCCGGCTTGCCGATCAGCAGGCCGCGCTGCGGCGCGTGGCCACGCTGGTCGCTGGTGGCGCGCGGCCAGCCGAGGTGTTCACCTCGGTCGCTGACGAGCTCGGCCATCTGATCGGTGCCGAAGCGACGTTCGTGTCCCGGGTTGATGTTTCCAGCCCCGGCCGGGGCGGCCCGGGGCCGCCGGGCTCGCCCGCGGCTGACCCGTCCGGGGGACGCCGGGAAGCTGAACGGCATATGACCGTCGTCGGATCGTACGGCCGGGTAAGAGATGAAGTGCCCATCGGCTTCCGGACCAGGCTGCAGCCGGGGATGGCCAGCAACGCCGCCATCCAGACCCGGCACTCGGCCCGGATCAATGGCGAAGAGCTGGCCAACGGCCCGTTTGGCGCGATCGTCGGCAAGCTGGGCATGCGCGCCGCGATCGCCACGCCCATCGTCGTGGAGGGACGCTACTGGGGCGTGACGGTGGCCGCGACCTCGCGGGCGGACTTCCCGGCGGGCACCGAGTCACGGATGGCGGACTTCATGGAACTCGCCGCCACGGCGATCGCCAACGCCCAGGCCGACCAGGAACTGCGCGAACTCGCGGACACCCAGGCCGCACTGCGGCGCCTGGCCACGCTCATCGCACGGGGCGAACCACCCGAAGCGGTGTTCGCGGCCACGACCAGGGAAGCGCTCTGGCATTTCGGCCACGGCACCGCCCGGATGATCCGGTACGAGCCCGACGGGACGGCGACGCTCCTCGCCAACGAAGGCAGCACGGGCCCGCATGTGCGGGCCGGGAAACCCTGGGAGGGCTATTCGCCCACCGGGCTGACCGCGACCGTGCTGCGTACCGGCCGGGCCGTCCGGGTCGATGATTACCGCGGCGTTCCGGGCGGGGAGCCTTATCTCCGGGAAGGGCTCCGGTCAGCGGTCGGCATGCCCATACACGTCAACGGGCGGCTATGGGGAATGATCGCCATCGGATCCGGTGAGGGGCCGCTGCCGCCCGACACCGAGCAGCGGATGACACAGTTCACTAGTCTCGTCGCGACCGCGGTCACGAACGCGCAGAACCGGGCCGATCTCATGACCTCCCGCGCCCGGATCGTCGCCGCCGCGGATGAGACCCGGCGGCGGATCGAGCGCGATCTGCACGACGGCACCCAGCAGCAGCTCGTGTCGCTGATCCTGGAGCTGCGGATGGTAGAGGCCACGGTGCCTGCCGGGCTCGGCGAGCTGAGGAGCAAGCTGTCCCGCCTGGCTGAGCGCCTGGCGGGCGTGTCCGACCAGGTACGGGAAATCTCCCACGGCATTCACCCCGCGATCCTTTCCTCGGCCGGCCTGCGGCCCGCGCTGCGCGCGCTCGGGCGGCGCTCGGCCGTCCCGGTAGACATCAATGTGCG
This sequence comes from Actinomycetota bacterium, assembly GCA_003164955.1. Classification (GTDB taxonomy): domain Bacteria; phylum Actinomycetota; class Actinomycetes; order Streptosporangiales; family Streptosporangiaceae; genus Bog-532. The sequence continues at coordinate 12,361 of PLRW01000184.1, read as the reverse complement.
GATCGATAGGCGCCTTCCCGAGCCGGTCGAGGTAGGCGCCTACTACGTCGTCTCGGAAATGCTCACCAACGCGGCCAAGCACGCACGCGCCTCGGTGGTCGCGGTCGACGCGGAAACTTCCGGCGGCACGCTCCGGCTGCGCGTACGTGACGACGGAACCGGCGGCGCCAGCCCGCTGCGGGGCTCAGGGCTAACCGGGCTGAAGGACCGTATCGAGGCGCTGGGCGGCATGTTCTCCCTGCACAGCCCGGAGGGCGGCGGCACGGCGGTGTGCTGCGAACTTCCGGTTCCGGAGGGCGGGCAGCCGGGTGCGGGGCATGGCCAGTAGCCGGGCGCCGCAGGTCGTGCTGGCCGATGACGATGTCCTGCTGCGCGAAGGCGTCGCCAGCCTGCTGGCCCGCTCGGGATTCGAGGTCGTCGGCCAGGCCGGCAACGGCACCGAACTGCTGGCCCTGGCCCGTTCGGCCCGGCCGGAACTGGCGGTCATCGACATCCGGATGCCCCCGGGCCATGGCACCGAGGGGCTGACGGCAGCGCGGGTGATCCGGGAGGAACTGCCCGGCACGGCCATCATCGTGCTGTCGGCGCACGTCGAGGTCAACGAGGCGATGGACCTGCTGGCAGGCGGTGAGCGCCTCGGCTACCTGCTGAAAAGCCGGGTGACCGATGTGGCGGAGTTCATCGATACGGTCAAGCGGATCACCGCGGGCGCCTCGGTGGTGGACCCGTCCCTGGTGCAAGAACTCGTCCGGGCCCGGCGGCGGCGTGACCCGCTCGACGTCCTGTCGCCACGGGAACGCCAGGTGCTCGCCCTGATGGCCGAGGGCGCCTCCAACGCCGGCATCGCGCAGCGGATCTTCGTCACCGAGGGAACGGTCGAAAAACACGTCCGCAGCATCCTCACCAAGCTCGACCTGCCCGAGAGCGAAACCGACCACCGCCGGGTGCTGGCAGTCCTGAAGTTCCTCGAAGCGCGTTAAATCCGCCTCCCTGCCGGACTTCACCGAAATCCAGTGGATCACCACCAGGGCAGGCACCGGCTCCTATCCGATCTAGCCCAGCCCAGGTCATCGGCACCGTCCAGGCCCGGACACCGAATCCTGGATCCGTACCGGCACCGGTATCCGGGTGCCGCGGGTGCCGCGGACTGCGGCGCGTCGCCGGCGATCTCACCCCAAGAGGCCATGGCCTGGCGATGCGGATTGCGTTCGGGGCCGGCGGCCGACGGGCACGGGACCGCGGCGTCGCTGCCGGCCGTTTCTGCCACGTCTGTATGGATGGAGAAGGCACATCCTCATGCCGGCACGCCGATCGTGGCTACCATGACCGCCTTGATCGTGTGCAACCTGTTCTCGGCCTGATCGAAGACGATGGAGGCCGGGGATTCGAAGACCTCGTCGGTCACCTCCAGCGCCGTCAGCCCGCGCTTGTCGTAGATTTGCTGCCCGATCTGCGTCTCGGTGTTGTGCAGCGCAGGAAGGCAGTGCAGGAACTGCACCTCCGGGTTGCCGGTCGCCGCCATCACCTCGGCGTTCACCTGATAAGGCAGCAGCAGGTCGATCCGCGCGTCCCACTCGTCGCCCGACTCGCCCATCGACAGCCAGACATCGGTGTACAGGAAGTCCGCGCCGGCCACGGCCGCCATCACGTCGGCGGTCACCGTCAGGCTGGCCCCGGAGGTAGCGGCCAGCTGCTGGGCGATGCCCTGGACCTCCGGTGACGGCTGCAGGGTCTCGGGCGCGCAGATCCGGACGTCCAGTCCCAGCAATGCACCCGTCACCAGCAGGGAGTTGGCCGTGTTGTTCCTGCCGTCCCCGAGGTAGCAGTAGGAGACAGCGGACAGCGGCTTGGCTGAATGATCACGCATGGTCAGCACATCGGCCAGCATCTGGGTGGGGTGCCACTTATCGGTGAGCCCATTCCAGACCGGCACCCCCGCGCAGGCGCCCAGGATCTCCACCGACTCCTGGGAGAACCCGCGGAACTCGATCCCGTCGAACATCCGGCCCAGCACCCGGGCGGTGTCTTTCACCGACTCCTTGCGGCCAAGCTGGGAGTCGTCCGGGCCAATGTAGGTGACGTGCCCACCCTCATCGTGGGCCGCGACCTCAAAGGCCGACCTGGTACGCGTCGAGGTCTTCTCGAAGATCAGCGCCACACTGCGGCCCTCCAGCCTGCGGGTCCGCTGGCCGCCGCGCTTCTGCACCTTCAGATGGGCGCCGAGTTCTACGAGGTAGAGGAACTCCTCCGCCGACAGGTCAGCCTCCTTCAGCAGGCTGCGTCCGATCAGGTCCATTGATGCTCCTCACAACTCAGCAGTGGCTCGTGACCCGTGGACGAGGGCACCGCAGCGCCCTCGCAATCGCTACTGGTCGGGCGGCGTCGCGCTGGATGGGGCAGACCATGCAACGCGGCCCGCCACGGCCGCGGCCGAGCTCGCCTCTGATGACGCTGACGACCTCGACGCCGGCTCGCCGCGAACGCGAGATCCTCCGCGCCCGGCCCCTCGCCGGTCGTGCACTGCAGCTCCTCCAGCTGGGCGCTCAGGTCATCGGAGGCACACAGCGGCTCATGCGCCGCCAGGCCGTTCGTCCCCGTCACGCTCACGCCGTCCACCCCGAGACAGCGGACCACCGCCCGGCACAGCGCCGCCACAGATACCGGCCCGTCGCTCTCATTCGCCGTCAGCTTTCTTTTGGCCGACACTACGCCGGATGCCGGCTCATGTCCTCGCGGATAGGGCGGGCAGTCTGCCTGTGACGGCGTTGCGGTCCCAGCTAGTCGCGAGACAGCCGTTTGCGGCAGGCGCCGGCCACTGGTGACAGTGCGCTCGCCGGTCCCGGTCGCGGCTCGGGCCGACAGCACGGCTCGCGGAAAATGGCCGCGCACTACCCGTGGAATTTCCTATGGGCGGAAAAGGCGCGTATTGTGAAAATTGCTGCTCCGGACCCTGGCAGGTGCACCCGCGAAATTCGCGGCGGCACGGCAGGGCCCGGATTTTTTATGCACCGGGCGGTTATTTCCCGGTCCCGCTGGGATGCGGTGGATAATGGGGCACTGAACTGGCTGGGGCACGCCATTCGGGCTGACCCACGTTAATAGAGGCGCATCATGAAAGTTCTGATTATTGTTCTGGTCGTCGTCGTGGTGCTGGCCCTGCTGGGGCTGGCGATGGCGGTGCGGATCATCAAGCAGTACGAGCGGGGTGTGCTGCTGCGTTTCGGCCGGGTGCAGGGGCTGCGGGCGCCCGGGTTCCGGCTGATCATCCCGTTCGCCGACGTGCTGCGCCGGGTGTCCATGCGGATCGTGACGATGCCGATCCAGTCCCAGGGCATCATCACCCGCGACAACGTCAGCGTGGACGTGTCCGCGGTCGCCTACTTCCGGGTCACCGATCCGGTCAAGTCGGTCGTGGCGATCGAGAACGTCGGCGCGGCGATCGACCAGATCGCGCAGACCACGCTGCGCAAGGTGGTCGGCCAGCACAGCCTGGACCAGACCCTGTCGGAGACCGACAAGATCAACCTGGACATCCGCAAGATCCTCGACGTCACCACCATTGACTGGGGCGTCGAGGTGACCCTGGTGGAGCTGAAGGACATCCAGCTGCCCGACAGCATGAAACGCGCCATGGCCCGCCAGGCCGAGGCCGAGCGGGAGAAGCGCGCGAAGATCATCAACGCCGAGGGTGAGGCCCTGGCCGCGGCCGCCCTGGGCGAGGCATCCGACACCATGATGGCCCACCCGCTGGCGCTGCAGCTGCGTAACCTGCAGAGCCTGGTCGAGATCGGCGTGGACAAGAACACCACCGTCGTCTTCCCCGCCCCCCTGATGACCACCATCGCCGAACTCGGCTCCTTCCTGGCCCGCGAACAAGCCGCCGCCACCCCGGCGCTCCCGGCCGCCGACACCAGCCGCACCCCCGCCACGACCACCAACGGAACCGCCCCGAGCGGAACGGCTGGGCCCAGCTAGCCACCCGGCGTACGGCCAGGCGGGCCCGGCCGGTCCTCCATCCGGGGACTCGCGGGCGCCCGTCCGCTGCCCGGAACCTGTCTTCTGCAAGGAGCATCCCGAAGGGACCGGCGCGCCGTCGCGGCCGTCCGCCATCCGGCACGTGCCGCGCCGGCCGCCGGTTGTCATTTCCGTGGGTTTCGTGCGATCCTGGTCGCACGTAGCGGGCCTGGATTCACCCAGACCATGTGCTCCCTCGCCGCTAGCAGTTTCTGCGCTGAAGGCGGCGAGACTCATGACGGACTCCACGATGCGCCCGGCCCTGGCCACCGCGGTGATCACCACAGCCCGCCAGTCCCCGCGGCCACCCTGCGCCATTCGTTCTGTGCTGTGCCTGTATTGCCGGACAGACAAGTTCGTGTACTGGCCGCCAGCCAGCCGGCTGCGCCTCGCCGACTGCCCCGGATGCCAGCGGCGGGCGCAGCAAGCCGAACCGGCGCACTCATTCCGCCCGCTGCGGCGCCGGTAAGACCTGGGGTCCTATGGCCGGCGCCCGATCGTTCCCGACCCGCGGGGTACTGAACCGGCCCCGGTTCTCGCCCGTCGACGTGATCGTCTTCGTAGTCATCGTCCTGCTGCTCTTCGGCGTCCTCCGGCTGGCCCACGCCATGAACGCCAGCACCGCGACAGCTCGGGTCACGGTGATCTCCACCCGGCCCAGCGAGCTGCCCTATTACGCGGCGCGCTCGCTCCTGCGCATGTTCATCGCCTTCTTCCTCTCGATAGCGTTCACCTTCGTCTACGCCACCGCGGCGGCCAGGAGCCGCCGCGCCCGGCTGGTGCTGATTCCTCTCCTGGACATCCTCCAGTCGGTACCGGTCCTGGGCTTCCTGGCCATCACCATCACCTTTTTCATTGCCTTGTTCCCGGGTTCGGTGCTCGGCCTGGAATGCGCGTCTATCTTCGCCATCTTTACCTCCCAGGCCTGGAACATGACGTTCAGCATGTACCACTCCCTGATCACCGAGCCGACCGAACTGGACGAGGCCGCCCGCATGTTCCGGTTGACCAAGTGGGAGCGGTTCTGGCGGCTGGACGTGCCCGGCTCGATGATCGGGCTGGTCTGGAACGGGATGATGAGCTTCGGGGGCGGCTGGTTCTTCCTCGCCGCCTCGGAGGCCATCAGCGTCGGCAACACGAAGTACACACTGCCGGGGATCGGCTCCTACGTGCAGGCCGCCGTGGACAAGGGCGATCTGGCTGAGGTGGGCGCCGCCATCGCGGTGATGGTCATCATGGTGGTCGGCGTGAACGTCCTGTTCTGGCGGCCGTTGGTGGCGTATGCGGAGAAGTTCCGGGTGGAGACGTCAGAGGCGGCCGAGCAGCCCAAAAGCTACGTGCTCAACTTCCTGCGACAGTCCCGGGTCCCCGGCTACATCTCCAGGCCGCTGAGGCCGGTCGGCCGTGACCTTGACCGGGCGACCCGCCCGTTCGGGCTGGCCGAGTCCCCCCTGCGTACCTTTGGGTACAAACGCCGGTCGGGCGACGTCGCGTTCACGGTAGTGACGGGGGCCGTCATCCTGTGGGGGATCTACCGAGCGGCGGTCTACTTCGACCACACCGCCGGGTTCAGCCCATTCATCCGGTGCCTCGGCCTCGGCTTCCTCACCTTCGCACGGGTCGCCGTCGTCGTTGTGGCGTCTACCCTGATCTGGGTGCCGGTCGGGGCGAAGATCGGGATGAGCCCGCGGCTGTCCCGCTATGCGCAGCCTGTTGTCCAGGTCCTGGCCAGCTTTCCGGCCATCCTGCTGTTCCCGTTCGCGATCGTGATCTTTCTCGCCCTGGGCATCTCCCTGAATTTCGGCGGGATCCTCCTCATGGCCCTGGGTGCCCAGTGGTACATCCTGTTCAACGTGATCGCCGGGGCCAGTGCGATCCCCACCGACCTGCGGGAGCTGATGGACCAGTTCCGTGTCCCGTGGCGACAGAAGTGGCGGCAGCTGATCCTCCCCGGGATCTTCCCGTACTACGTGACCGGGGGCATCACCGCCGCCGGCGGAGCATGGAACGCCTCGATCGTGGCCGAGATCGCCACCTACGGGACGCATCACCTGACCGCGAGTGGCCTGGGGGCCTATATAGCCCAGGCCACCGTCAAGGGTGACTTCCCCGGCGTCCTCGCCGGCATCGTCGTCATGAGCTTCTATGTGGTGGTGGTCAACCGGCTGCTGTGGCGGCCGCTGTACCACCTGGCTGAGACCAAGTACTCGCTGTGACCCCCCACGAAGGCGGTCAGATGACCAGCACACTGCCCGGCACCACCCCCAGCTACGAGCCCACGGGAGAGGTGATCATCGAAGCCGGCCACGTCACCAAGCACTTCACCACCCCCGACGGACAGCCCCTGCCGGTCCTCGAGGACATCAGCCTCCAGCTGCACGCCGGAGAGATCGTCGCCCTGCTGGGAAAATCAGGCTCCGGCAAGTCGACTCTCCTGCGCTGCATCGCCGGATTGATCGCCCCGACCACGGGGACCGTCGCCTGCCGCGGCACGGCGATTAACGGGGCCAACCCCGGGGTGGCCATGGTGTTCCAGACCTTCGCCCTGCTCCCGTGGCTCACTGTCCAGGCCAACACCGAGATGGGCCTGGAAGCGCGGGGCATGCCGCCCGCCGAACGTCACCGGCGGGCCCTCAAGATGATCGACTTGATCGGTCTCGACGGGTTCGAGCAGGCCTACCCCAGGGAATTGTCCGGCGGCATGCGCCAGCGGGTCGGCTTCGCCCGCGCCCTGGTGGTCGAGCCGGACGCGCTCCTGATGGACGAGCCGTTCAGTGCCCTGGACGTGCTCACGGCCGAGAATCTCCGGAACGAGCTGCTCAGCCTATGGGGCGGCAAGGACTTCCCCACCAAGGCCATTCTCATCGTCACGCACAACATCGAAGAAGCGGTCCAGATGGCCGACCGCATCTTCGTACTGTCGTCCAGCCCTGGCCGGTTCAAAGCCGAGATCCATTGCCGCCTGCCCCGGCCCCGCGACCGCCGGTCCCCCGAGTTCGAGGCGCTAGTCGACCAGATCTACGGGATCATGACCGAGAGGACCCCGGAAGCGGGTCAGCAAACCACTGTGGTGGAGCCGGGCCTGGCCTCGCCGACCGACATCCCCCTTCCGCACGCCAGCGTCGGCGCCCTGGCCGGCCTGCTCGACATCCTCAGCAAACGGGGCGGCCGGGACGACCTGCCCGTGCTGGCCCGGCTCCTGAACTTCGAGGTCGACGACCTGCTCCCGGTGGTGGACGCAGCGGAGATGCTCGGCTTCGCCGCCGTCGCCCACGCCGACATCGAGCTCACCGCCACGGGTAAAGCCCTGGTCGAAGCGGACATCCTGGTCTCCAAGAAACTCTTCGCCGCCGCCGCCCGCGAGCGCGCGCCGCTGGTCAAGGCCATCGTGCGTGCGCTGGAGACGACCAAAGACCAGACCCTCGACCAGCAGTTCTTCCTCAATCTCCTGGGCCGCGGGTTCAGCGAAGACGAGGCCCGGGCCCAGCTCGACACCGCCATACAGTGGGGCCGCTACGCCGAGCTATTCGACTACACCGCCGACAACCGCGAACTGCTCCTCACCGGGCCAGAAGACGAGATACCCGAATAAGACACTCCGGCGTCGTACTTGTTCCGCGAGCCCGGCGGGATCTCGACGATAACCTCCACCACGCCTCCTCGGCTGACCGAACTTAGCCCGTTACCGATCAGGATGCGGTTTCTGGATGCGGGTTGTGCTGGACCGCACCGGCGCGTCACAGTTGAACCGCGCGATGAGGCTCGCCGAAACCGCGGCCGCCCGTGCCGGGCGAGCGGCCGCTGGCCTCTACCGCATGTCCGCACGACGTGGCGAGGAGGCCTCATCGTGTTCACCACCATGCCCGCCCGGGCCAGTGAGATCATCCGGCCGACAGACCTGCACGCCCTCGGCATGGTCCGGGGTGAGCTATCACGGACACTGGCGCTGCTCGGTGAGCTGGACCCGGCCGACTGGCAGCGCCCGACCGAGTGCGCCGGCTGGAGTGTCCGCGATGTGGTGGCGCACCTGGTCGGCGAGAACGAGGAACTGTCCCGGCCCGCCCGGCTCATCCGCCGCATCCGCACGACCCGCAGGCTGGCCAGCCCGGACGACGGGGATGGCCGCAGCGAGGGACAGATCCGGGACCGTGCCGGGCGCTCCGGCGAGCAGTTGATAGCCGAACTGGCTTACTGGGGCCGCAAGGCGACCTTAGCCGCGGAGCGTATTCCCGGGCCGCTGCACCGCGTGCGCGGGAGCGTTTTCTTCCCGCCGGCGCGCGGGGCGCCCGAAGACACCATCGACTATTTCATTCGCGTGCTGATGCCCCGCGAGGCGTGGCTGCACCGCACAGATATCGCGATCGCCACACGGCGGCCGGTGGGCTTCGGCGCGCACGACGGCGAAGTCGTCCGGCAGGTGATCCGCGATCTTGCTCGCGCATGGCCGGGACCCGCGGTGATCCTGGACTTCAGCGGGCCAGCGGGCGGACGGTGGTCGCTCGGTGCGGGCCGGCCGGTCGCCGAGGTGCAGTCCGATCCGGTCAGTTTTGTGCGGCTGACGGCGGGCCGGCCCGGGCGCCCGCCCGTGATCGCCGGAGCCGGCGGAACGGCGGCGGAATTGCTCGCCACTCGTATTGTGTCGTGCCCGCGCCGCGCGGACGTCCCGCGCGCGGACCTTCTCATACCGCCTGGATAGCCATTCCATGGTGGCCGGCGTTCGCCAGCTCCTCGCGGCTGAGGCGCCCGGGCGCGACGCGGGGTTCCTCAGCGGTCTATCGCGACCGCCGTCGAGCTGACCGCGGCGGCCTTCGGCTCGGCGGTGAATATCTGCCGGTAGAGATCGGGGCCGTAGCTGGTCGGCAGGGGCTCGCCCGGCAGCAGCCGGAACGTCCGGCGGCCGTCGTCTCGCCGCTCGGGCCGCAGGAAGAGGGCCGTGCCGTCCTTCCCGGTCCAGAGGCCGTGCGCGAGATCGAACAGATGGGTGACGAAAACGACCCGTACTCCGGATTCGAGCAGGGCGCGGATGATCTGGCGGGCGATCTCCGAGCCTTCCCGCTCGTTGGTCGAGGCGAAGGACTCGTTGCACAGGAGCAGGCAGCCAGGGGATATCTGGCCGGCGATGCCGTTCATCCGGCTCAGTTCCTCGTCCAGCTTGCCCTTCTCCATCGTGGCGTCTTCCTCGCGCTTGAAGTGCGTGAAGATGCCGTCGCGGACGCTGGCGGTGAAGGATTGCGCGGCGACGAACATGCCGGCCTGCATCATCAGCTGCGCGAGGCCGATGCTGCGCAGGAAGGTGGACTTCCCGCCCTGGTTCGCGCCAGTGATCATGACGAGCGTCTTGCTGTCCGCTGCCACGTCATTGCCGACCGCCCGCCCGCCGAGCATGAGACTCAGCGACGGGTCGTACAGTCCCCGCGCGGTCAGCGCGAGCTCGGCCGCCGGCGACGGGACGGGGACGCACAGCGGCTCCCCTTTGCCCGCGAGCGATTCACGCAGGTTCAGGCAGCCGATGTAGAACGCCAGCTCGGCGCGGAGCATCGTGAAGAAAGCCAGGATGTGGTCGTTGGACTGGGCGAGCGCGCTGGCGGCGCCGTTGAGCCCGCGGGACCGCAAGTCAGCCAGGGCCCGCTGGCCGTTGTCGTCCCGGTCGGGGATGCCGAAGCTGTATCCCTGCCTGTTCCCGACCGGGATCCGGTCCCGCCAGCTCTGCTCCCGGGGCTTGCGCAGCACGTAGTTCAGGCCCTTGTTGCCCCGCCCCAGGCCCGCACTGATCAGCGTTCCCCGCCGGAAGCCCAGCTCCTTCAGATGGCCCTCGACCAGATGCAGGTAGTCATCGTCCAGTTCGGAGGTGAGCATGCCGAAGAACCGCGTGAAGCCCTCAGACCGGAAGCTCGCCGCGTGTTCATCGGCGACGGCCCTCAGCCGTTTCAGCATCCCGGTGAACATCTCCAGCACCTGCACGGACCGGTACATGATCGCATCCGGGGAAGTACTCAGGAGCCCGAAGAAGGCTCTCTTCTCGCTCATGATCGCGGTGACGGCGATGTCATAGATCTCCCGGACGACGTCCGGGTGGGCGATGGCGTCGGTGAGGACCTGCTGCCGGTAGATGATCGCGTCCGGATTGGCCAGGCTCGACAGCACCGCCCGCCTCGCCCTGCCAAGGAGGAAGTCATCCCCCGCCGCCATGGCCGCCAGCAGCGTGCCCAGCTCCAGATCCTGGGTGACGGCGTCTGCGGCCGGCGGCAGGTCACTCGCGAGGTCGACGTCACAGTCCCGGTGCATCAGGAAGGCTTTCATGACGCGATCCGCTCCTTCAGCCGCTGGTAGGTGAGGCCGTACTTGCCGGCGATCGCGGCCGCGTACGCCAGGCCATCGGCTGGCTTCCGCACGATCTTGAAGGTCCGCTCGGCCGGGCTGTCCGGGACGATCGTGGCGACCATGCTCACGCATGCCTCGTTCAGTGCCGCGAACTCGTCGATGAACGTCACGTACACGCTCAGCAGGTCCAGATCGGTGAGCCGGCGCACGATCTCCGAGCCCAGGAAAAGCGCGTCCTGCAGCGTGGTGGAGGCGAAGCTCTCGTTCATCACGACGATGCTGCGGCTGGTCGCGTCGCGCAGGATCTCGTGGATCCGGATGAGCTCGTCTTCTAGTTTGCCCCGGAGGTTCTGGAGGTCTTCCTCCTTCTCGAAATGGGTGAACATCCGGTCGGGGAGAAACAGCCGGGCTTCGCGGCCCGGGACAGGCAGGCCGAGGCTGGCGAGATAGTGCAATTGGCCGAACATCCGGGCAAAGGTCGTCTTGCCGCCCTGATTCGGGCCGGTCACGACGAGGACGCGTTCCGGGCCGTCGAGATGAAAGCTGTTGCAGACGACCGCGGGCCGGTCGCGGGCCAACGTGGCGGCCAGGGCGATGTCGAAGGCGTCGCCGGCACCGATTTGCTTCGACGTCTGGCTGACACAGGGATAGCAGAATTCCAGGCCCGCGGATTTGAGCGGCTGGATATAGCCGAGGTAGGCCAGATAGAATTGCACTTCCCGGTCGAAGACGCCGAGCGTATCATCCACGTAGTGCGCATACCGCACGCAGAAGTCATCGAGTTCGGCGAAGGTTTCGGGATAAAGCCTGCCGACACACTCCAGGACCTGCGCTTCGACGTGATTCATGTCGGCCGCAGCGCGGAAACCGACGCGGTAGTCCCTGACTGCGCCCTGCTTGAACCTCGCGAACGTCTCCGCCACGTCCGCGCCGTAATCGTCTTCTCCCTCATACGCGCTAACCCGGACCCTGGCCCCCTTGATATGAATGCAATACCGTACCTCGGCGAGCCGGGCGAGAAGTTCGCGGGCCTCCGCAGCAAGCCGGGTAAAATCGTCAGAGGCAACATAGCGGTTCAGGTATTCACGGAAACCGGTGAAACCGCGTGACCGCAGTTCAAGCTGGCCAATTCGCTCGGCGAAGGATTCCGTGGCCCGGCAGTAAATATCAGCCGCATCAAGAAACCAGCGTTCCCGCTGATACCGGTCATGCAGCTTGCCGATCAGGGCCAGGTACTTGCGCATCTCAGCCAGGCCCTGCGCATACCCGGTGACCGCGCCGCGCACGTCTTTGTCCTCAAGGTCACGCAGCACCTGATGCCGGTACTCGACAGCCGGCACTGTATGCAGCGGAGCCAGGAAATAAGGTGTGAGATTATATTCGTCCCGGCCGGACGCCAGGGATACCATCACCTGATCAAGATTCAGGTCAGCGAAAAAGGAAGGCGCCTCCCGCCTGTCACCGTCCGCAAAATCCTCTGCGCGCTCAAAGAGTATGCTCTGAAAAGACATACTTCACCCGCTCCCACCAGTCTTTTGCCCGGTAGAAGCCATCAGCCACGGCGGCAGTTCAGGGCGGGCCTCATCGCCGTGGGTAATTTTACCGTGCCAGATCGGACAGAGGTAATCAGCGGGCCAGAGCCCCGTCTGCCTGGTGAACACCGAGGGCGGCACTCAGTAATCGGGCTTCCCGGGTGCCTTCACCGATCGGGTAGCTCACGGCCGGTCCCGGGCCCGCGTCACAGCCGCCGCCGCCGCCGGCGGAATGCCCGCCAGTTGCGGCTCGCACGGAATCTGCGACCGCCCGGGCTGTCAGCCCGGGCGACCGGGACAGAGCGATGAAGAGCATTGGCGCGCCACGGGTCGGCAGCTCGCCCAGTCAGGCCGAATGTCCCTACCAGGACCGCGGCGCGACCTGATGAACTAGCTTGGCCAGGCCCTGATGGCCGGTTACACATTGGCAGGCGAGCAACCTTCGGGAGCAGATAATGGCTGATTTCGGTGTCGCGGATCTATCGGCGCTGGAG
>PLRW01000101.1 GCA_003164955.1 Actinomycetota bacterium | reverse complement strand
GGGACCGGGACAGGCGACCGGGCGCAGGCCCGCCGACACATACGGACCGAGGTCAGACCAGGGGAACGGGCGCGGGCCCGCGGACACCTACCGGCCGGGACCGGGACAGGCGACCGGGCGCGGGCCCGCCGACACATACGGGCCGGGACCGGGACAGGCGACCGGGCGCGGGCCCGCCGACACATACGGACCGAGGTCAGACCAGGGGAACGGGCGCGGGCCCGCGGACACCTACCGGCCAGGACCGGGACGGGCGACCGGGCGTGGCCACGCCGGCGCGTACGGGCCGGGGCCGGACCAGCCCTATGGACCTGGGCCTGCGGACACATATGGGCCGGGGCCGGACCAGGCGTATGCACCTGGGCGCGCGGACCCTTACGGCCCGGGACCGGACCAGGCCTACAGTCGTCCGAGGGCCGCGGGGCCGGACCAGGGCTACGGGCCCGGCCCGGGCCGGGCCCACCGAAACGGCCAGGAATACGGGCCGGCGCAGGCCCCGCGTGCCCCAGGCGAGGCATACGGACCGGCACCCGTCGACGGCTACGGGTACGCGCCGGACGAGGGCTATGGGCCCGGGCCAGCGGACGGCTACGAGTACGCGCCGGACCAGGTCCACGGGTCCGCGGCGGAAGGTCCCTACGGACCAGGGCCCGCGGACGGTTACGAGTACGCACCGGACGCGGTCTACCGGCATGCACCTGCCTACGAGCCCACCTACGGATCGGACGCCGCGTACGGGCACGAAGACTCCTACGGTCCTCAGGGCGCCTACGGATCCGATGACGCCTACGGGCCTGATAACGGCTACGGAGCCGACGGCGCCCACGGGCCGGACGGTACGCAGGGCGGAGAAGGCTACCACCCGGCCGACTACGGGCCCGGTGGCTACGGACCAGGCGGCGCCTACCGTCCCGATGGCGCGTACGGTCCCGACGGCTCGCGGCCGGTTCTCCAGGCCCGCCCGATTCCGCCCGATCAGCTGGGCGCGCCCGGTAACCGGCCAGTCCCTCCTCGGGGCCGCCCGGCGGCACCGGACCAGACCGGCGAACCGTCCAAGCCGGGAACCGCGCTGGCGCTGCGGAACGAGCCGCCCGCCAAACCGCCGGCCACCGACTCGGAGACCGACCTGGCGGCCTTTGCGAAGGACCTACGGGAACTGCGCATCAAGGCGGGGCTCGGGTATCCGGAGATGGCCGAGCTTTCGCATTACACGATGAAGACGCTGGCCGCGGCGGCGGGCGGGCTGACCCTGCCCACCCTCCCCGTGACGGCCGCCTACGTGCGGGCCTGCGACGGCAACGTCGCCGAATGGGAAGACCGCTGGCACCGGCTCGCGGACGCCATCCAGCCGGCCAAGGGCAACGGCAACGGCAAGGACGCGACGGACCCGGGCCACGCGACGGACGGGCCGGGGCGCGGGAATGCATCCGATGCCGCCGACGACGGCGCCCGGCGGGACACGGCGTCGCGGGAACCGGCGCGGGAACCGGTCGGCCAGCGGACGCCGCGCCCGTCCCAGGTGGCCTCACCGCGTCCGGCCCGGGAGGGGCCGTCCGCCCCGGATCCTGTCCCGCCGCCGCAACAGAGGCCGGAGCAGGTCTACGTCATCACGTCCGCCGCACCCCGGCGCCCCCACCGGTGAAATCCGCCCACGGTCACCCTCTCGAGCCGGAGGAGATCAGACTGTCTGTGCCGCGACCGTGAACGTCACCTCCCTCGGATACCGCACGGATCTGATGATCCGCCGGATGGAGGGCAGCGAGATCACCGACTGCCGTGATCACATCGTCGTCCGGAGCCCGGCACACCCGGCGTACTGGTGGGGAAACTTCCTGCTCCTCGCGGCTGCCCCGAAGGCCCGGGAGACGGCGAAGTGGCTGGCGCGGTTCGCCGAGGTCTTCCCCGCCGCCGGTCACGTGGCGCTCGGCATCGACACCACCCAGCCGGACGCGGCCGACGTCTCCGGCCTGTACGAGGCCGGTCTCCGGATCGAGCGGGGCACGGTCATGACGGCCCCCGACCTGCGTGAGCCACCAAATCGGGACCTCCTCGCTGATTACCGGGCGCTGGCGGGCGGGGAGGACTGGCGGCAATCACTCGACCTCCGGCTCGCCGCCGACGAGGGCGGGGAATTCGACGTCACCCGCGCCTTCTACGAGCAGCGGACGGCCGACGCCCGCAGACTGGCCGAGAACGGCCATGGCGCATGGTTCGGCGCGTTCGCGGGCGGCCGGCTGGTCGCCCAGCTCGGCGTGTTCTCCGACGGCAGCGGCATCGCCCGCTACCAGAACGTCGAGACCCACCCGGCCTGGCGCCGGAGGGGGCTGGCCGGGACGCTGGTCTGGCACGCGGGCCGGTGGGCCTTCGATCACCTGGGCGCCCGGACGCTTGTCATCGTCGCGGATCCGGCCGCCGGGGCGATCCGCGTCTACCGGTCGGTCGGTTTCGCCGCCGCGGAGACCCAGATCGGCTTCCAGCGCCCGCCGCTGCCTGGGGAGCGGGCGTTACAGATCAGCGGAACGGGTGACGGGACCGGCCGATGTTACAGGTCGGCGCGGCCGGTCACGCCGGTCTTCGTGCCGCCGCCCACCCAGATCGTTCCGTCGGGGTCGCGGGTGATGTGCACCCGGCCCCGGCGGCCGAGCGCCGCGCCCTGGCTGGCCACATACGGCGCGGCGGCGTGCCCGGCCGCCAGCAGCCATCCCGCCAGCGACGCATTGAGGCTGCCGGTCACCGGATCCTCACCGACGCCGCCCAGGGCGGGGGTGAAGGCGCGAACCTCGAACGCCTCCGGTGAACCCGCCGGGTAGGGCCCGGCCACCCCGATGTCGAGATCGGCCGGCCCGGGGCGGAGCGCGAGCACCGCGTCCGCGCTGTTCAGCAGCACCCCCACCCAGCCGGGGCCGTTATCCACCCACTGGGCGTCGACGATGTCGGCCCGGCCGATACCCAGCACGGACACGATCCGCCGCAGGGTCTCGTCGTCCACGGGCCCCGACCGCAGCAGCGGCGGTCCGGCGAAGGCGAGCGCGCCGCCGATCCGCCGCAGTTCGATCAGGCCCGCGTCGCACTCCTGGACCACCACGTCCCCGCGCTGCGGTGTCCCGCCGCCCGACAGCCAGGCGTGACAGGTACCGAGCGTCGGATGACCGGCGAACGGGAGCTCACGGCTGGGCGTGAAGATCCGCACCCGGTAGTCGGCCCCGGCGGCCTGCGGCGGCAGGACGAACGTCGTCTCGGAAAGGTTTGTCCAGGACGCGAAGCGCTGCATTTCCGCGGTGTCCAGGCCCTTGGCGTCGAGCACGACGGCGACGGGATTGCCGAGGTACAGCTCGTCAGCGAACACATCGACCTGGCAGAACTGGCGTTTCATGGGATCGAGTCTGCCACCCGCAAGGTTCCGCGCAGCAGGAGAATTCCTGCCCATCTGCGCCGAATTCCTGCCCCGCGGGGTGGGACGGGCGCACGCGGAAGGCATCCGCTCAGGTCCGTTTCGGGAAAATCGGGTTGCCCTCGGCCGTCCTCGTGATCCGGCGTCGCTGACCTGGGTGGGAGGCGGGGCGGATTCACGTTTGGCGCGCCGACGTGGGAGGATGGGCCCCGTGGTGCCGGCGGACAACCATGTTCACTCAGAGTGGTCGTACGACACCACCAATCAGGCGTCGATGACGGGGGCGTGCGAGCGCGCGCTGGACGTCGGCGTCCCGGCGGTCGCCTTCACCGAGCACCTCGACTTCACCCGCTGGGGGGCCAGCGACCCGGGGGGCGCGGCCGGGCTCGAGCCGCGCCGCAACACCCGGATCCGGCCGCTGGACGTGCCCGGGTACCTGGCGGCGGTCGAGGAATGCCGGCAGCGGTTTCCCGGCCTGCGGATTCTGTCCGGGGTCGAGGCGGGCGAGGCGCACCTGTTCGCGGCCAGCGCCGGCGCCGTCGTCGGTGGCCACCGCTTCGACCGCATCCTGGGTTCGCTGCACGCGGTGCCGCTGCGCGGGCGCCTCGTCGGACTGCCGGCGATGTACGGAATGTTCGGGCCGGACGAGGTGCTGCGCCGTTACTTCGCCGAACTGCTGCGGCTGGTCACAGGCAGCGACCTGTTCCAGGTCCTGGCGCACCTTGATTTCCCGCGCCGCTACTGGCCCGCGAGCTCCGGTCGCTACGAGGAAAAGGAGTTCGAGGAGGAGTACCGCATGGTGCTGCGCGCTCTGGCCCAGTCCGGCCGCGTGCTCGAGATGAATACGAAGAGCCCGATGGTCTCCGTGCAGCTGCTGGGGTGGTGGCGAGACGAAGGGGGGCGGGCGGTGTCGTTCGGCAGCGATTCCCACCAGGACTGGCGGATCGGCGACCGCTTCGACATCGCCGTCGACATCGCGGAGGCGGCTGGGTTCCGTCCCGGGCGGGACCGCTTCGACTTCTGGCGCCGCTGAGGCGAGGGGCGAGCGGAATGTCGGTGGGGCGCGGTACAACTCGGGCATTCAACCGCATACCTCCCGAGGAGACGCGCCATGAACACCTCTGCCGCTGACGCTGCCGAACGTGAACTCGCCGAGCTGTCCCAGCGCCTGACCGAACCCGGCAAGCGTGAGTGCCTGCGCTGCTATTTAATGCGGATGCTGAACGCGTTCGGCTGTGACAACACGCACCGCTGGGCCGCCCGGTGGCGCGATCTGCGCGCCCCACGTGCCGCCGCGCTGCTGGACCGCCTCGCCGATTGCGGCGGCTTCTGCGACTGCGAGGTCCTGTTCAACGTGTATCCCGGCTACCCGGAGACGGACCGGATCCTCCCGTGCGCGGGTGTATCGCGCGCCGGTTCCACGCAGCCATGCACGCTCACGTAGGGAGGCCGCGGTCGCGCTGACTGTGCCGCGGTCGCGCTCCGGAGGGCGGGTGCCCGGTCCGCCGGTCACTGACGCGGTCGCGGGCTGAGTTCGCCGCCCTCTCCCCGCCGGTCCCCCGCCCGCGGGTGCCGGGTTCGCTGCCCTCCGGCCGGCGTGATCGGATGTAAGGGTGAAGGTACGGATTGGGATTGCCCTGGGTGGTTACGCGGACGCCGGCGGGTTCACGGCGGCTGTCGACCGTCTCGAAGAGATGGGTGTGGACTCGCTATGGGTCCAGGAGATGGTGTTCGGCCCGCAGGTCGAGCCGTTCATCGGCATGGCACACGCACTGTCCCGCACCCGGCACCTCAAGGTGGGCACCGGGGTGGCGGTCCTTCCGGGGCGCCACCCGGTACTCGTCGCCAAGCAGCTCGCGTCGCTGGCCGCCCTCGCACCGGGCCGGGTACTCCCCGTGTTCGGCCTGAAGCCCGCGCGGGCGGACGAGCTGGCGATGTTCCCCGTCCCGGGGCCGCGCGGGGCCGTGTTCGACGAATCGCTTGAACTGGTGCGGTTGCTGCTCCGCGAGGAGAACGTGTCCTTCACGGGCCAGTACTTCACCGTCGACGGCGCGAGCGTGGGACCGCCGCCGGTCAAGCCGCTGGACATCTGGACGGGCGGCAGTGCTCCGGGCGCGTTCCGGCGCGCTGGGCGGCTCGCCGACGGATGGCTCGGCAGCTTTCTCACCCCGCCGGAGAGCCGCGCGGCCCGCGAAGCCATCCAGGCGGCCGCGGCGGAGGCCGGGCGGGAGGTGGAAACGGACCACTTCGGGATCAGCCTGGCCGTGGCGACGGACGGGATTCCGGATCAGCTGGCCGCCGCCGTGCGCCAGCGGCGCCCGGCGGCCGATCCAGCGGATCTGATCGCCGCTGGCTGGGCGGATGCGCGGCGGATGCTGGAGGAGTACGTGGCCGCCGGGCTGAGCAAGTTCGTCATCCGGCCAGCCGCGGTCTCACCGGCTCCCGCGGCGCTCGATGACTTCCTCGGCCGTTTCGCCGAAGAATTGATGCCGCTGCAGAACTGACCGGCTTTCCCGCAAGCGAACCGACAGGGATTAGCCGGCCGGCCGGCGGCCACTGGTGCCAGACCGCGCGTGCGTAGCTGGAACCGAGGACGCCGCAGTACCGGCCCGCATTCGGCGGGCTGACAGCGTGGGCACGGCCTGGTGCCGGAGAAGCCTGCGCCAGGCCGCAATGGCGGCGCCGAGGACGCCGAACACGAGAGCGGACGCGGTCAGGGCGATGGACGTCGCGCCGATGATCATCATCTTGTCTGCACGGCGCCTCAGCCGGTGAGTGCCGGTGCTTCGCAGAAAGTTCAATTCACTCTCCATGTTTGGTTGTTGCCGGGAATGCCACCTGCGATGGCCTGTGAGTTAGCCTCGATAAGGGCCGTGGAGTCCGTGTCGCATGTCTGTGGCATCAGCGTTGCGAATGCGGTTGAGCCCCCGAGGGGACAGCAATGCAATTCGGGATCTTAGGTTCGTTGGCCACGGCGGCGGAGCTGGTCGCCTCCCTCGCCGGCGGCACGCCCGACGGCAAGCTCCTGCGGCTCGCCGCCGACGCGGCGGGCAATCCGCTCTACATCACCGAGCTGGTGGCCGCGCTGCGGCGCAGCTCCCGGGTGACCATCACTGACACGGGGGCAGCTACGCTCACGCCCGGTTCCGCGCCAAGCTCTCTCTCGGCGGCCATAGCGGATCGCCTTGGCTTTGTTCCGGGGCCGGTGCGTGAGGTCCTGCGGGCGGCGGCCCTGCTGGGCGTGGACTTCGCGGTCACGGATCTGGCGATCGTCCTGGGCCGCAGCGTCGCGGATCTGGTCCGGGTTCTTGACCAGGCGCTCGCGGCCGGTGTGCTGGCCGAATCCGGCAAGGGTCTCGGGTTCCGGCATCCGCTGATCCGCGCGGCACTGTATGAGGAGATGCCGGCGCCGGTCCGCGCCGCCTGGCACCGCGAGGCCGGGCGCGCGCTCGCGGAGGCGGGCGCGCCGGCCGACCGGGTGGCCCGGCAGATGCTGCGGGCCGTGGGCGGACCCGACGGTACGGCCGAGCCGATGGACGAGTGGATGCTGAACTGGCTGGCCCGCACCGCGGGTTCGCTGGTCGGCCAGGCGCCCGGGGTCGCGGCCGAACTCTTCACGCAGGCGGTCGCCAACTCACCGGCCGACTCGGCCCGGCACGGCTGGCTGGCCAGCCGGCTCGCCGACGCCCTCTACCGGATCGGGGACAGGACACAGGCCGAACAGGTGGCGAACCGCGCTCTCGAGCGGAGGCGCTCGCCGCGCTGACCGATGGGTTCGACGGCGAGACAGAAGAACCCGGGGAGATCGAGGACCTGGTGGCCGACGCCGTCCGGCTCGCCATCGAGACCGGCGACCTGAGCACCGCGCGTGCCCTCGCGGGCCGCGCCGCCGCGCTCGCCGCGGGATCGGAGATCCCGCACCGGCAGGCGGACGCGCTCTACTGCCGCGGCCTGCTGGACCATGATGGTCTCCGGCTGCTCGCGGCCGCGGAGCGTTATGACGACGCCGGCCGGCCCCTGGCGAGGGCGAAGGCGCTGGAGGCGGCCGTGGGAGAGTTCGTCCGCTACGGCGACCGGGACCAGGCACGGGCCGCCTTCGCCAGGGCCGTGGAGATCTACACCTGGCTCGGTGCCGCCGTGGATGCCGCCCGGCTGCAGGCCAGATTCTGAGCTTCCGTCTCTCTCATGGCGTTTCTCTCATGGCGGCCAGATCTGGCGATCTGTGCGAAGCATCCAGCTATGGCGCTGGCATGCCCTCGCCAGCCTGCCCCGCAAGGCCACAACATGTTTCCTCTCGGCCGTTGACACCCGTTGGGATCGTGGCTGGTGAGACAAGGTGCACCAGCCGTCGTGGGAGCTGCACTAGTGCTCAGCGCCGGTTCAGCACTCGCGGCTGACTGCGACCTGGGTCCGCTCTGCCGTCATCACCACCACGTCAACGAGCCGAAGGCTGGCGAGCCGAATGGCCGGTTTGTCCGTGATACCGGTAGCGGCAGCATTAGGCGCTGCCGTTATGCCGCCTTGTGCCGCAGCCTCGGCGGGCGTACCACTCGCACCGGAGGACCTATGTTCGACCGCGAGCAGCTGGACGACCTGCGCCGGCAGGTCCGGACGCAAGCGGCGAGGGGCGCACCGCTGCTGGATCAGCTCTTAACCCAGGCCCGGGAGATGGCGGGCGACGTGCGGACGATCCGGCCGCGCCAGGGGACTTCGGTCGCGCTGATGGCCACCGACGGCGGGAACAATACCGTCACCTTCAATCCGTTCGAGCTGCGGATCATCCGGGTGGTCGATTCGGCCGGGCACCAGTTGATGCTGGACGTCGTTTCACCGGCCGCCGACATCAGCGAAGTGGGCCGCCGGCATCTGGATCACGGGCGGCCCCGTACCGCGCTCGGCAGGCTGATGGCCGATCTCGGGGTCGATGACCTGCGGCACCTCTCCCCCATGATGTCGGGGCGATCCGCGCGATGGGTGGAGACCTACCGGGACCTGTGCGAGTGGGCCATGCTGTATGACCTGGTCTGCTACCGGAACTTCGGGACCGACACGCTCATCGTGCGGGACGGGTTGCTACGCGACAAGATCTTCGCTTCCGACCTGCTCATCCAGATGGGCCAGCGGATGCGCGCCGCGATCGACCGGACCGCGCGCGAGGAGCGGCGCCGCGTCTGGATCGTCGGGCTGGCCAAGCGCACGGCCGTCCTTGATCACTTCCGGCTCGCGATGTCGCTGGCCGGGATCTTCGATCGCGGCAGCCCGTGCTTCGTCAAGGTCCCTGCGGCCATGCAGGAGAGCGTTTACCGATGGGACGAGTACCTGCGCGGCCCTGAAGAGAGCGGACGCGGCGGGGAATTGCCGAAGTTCAACCTCGGGGACATGCACTTCGTGCGGTTCGGTGCCCGGCCAGGTGACCCGATCTGGACCGCCGACGTGTTCGCCTGGCAGGTCGGCGACGCTCAGGTCGTCTTCGGGCACCTCCTGGCCGACGCCGTGGCCGGCTTTCCTGTGCCGTTCTACCCGTACTGCCTTCAGCAAGCGGACATGCACTCGCAGGTTGCGAACTTCGACCTCGACATCGTGCAGCACAGCCTGGTCGAGGCCGTACGCGAGCTGGTGGAGCCCGCCCGCCGGCCGGTCGTTGACGCGCTCCGGCTGGCCACCGACGTCGCGGCGCGGAGGTACGAGTGAAGCTGTTCGACCGCGATGCCGTCATCGGCGTCTTCCGTGGCTTCTCCGGCAGCGGCATGGAGTTTCACGCGGACCTCGTCCTGCCGTATCGGGGCGACTTCCAGTCCACCCCGATGCACGGCCAATTCGTCCTCATCCAGCTCGAGCACGAGGACGAGGCCGTACTGGGCCGGATCACCTCCATCGCGGCCGAGGGCAGACTGGTCTCCCCCATCGGTGAGGACTACGCGATCCGCGCGGTCCGGGACGACCGGCCGATCCCCGACGAACTGCGCGACCAGTACCTCAAGTACCGGGCCGACATCCGGGTGCTCGGCGTCGAGCGGCTGGACGGCGACAAGCTCATCTTCGTCCCCAGCCACCGGCGGTTGCCGCATGTGGGAGCCAAGGTGGCTCTGCTGTCCGACGACGTTCTCGCCGACGTGGCGAACGCGGCCGACGATGATCCGTCCGCGGCCCAGATCGGGTTCCTCGCCCTGGGCGAGTTCGTGTACGCCGGCGACGATCCACGGGCCGCGGCAAATGAGTGGATGACCATCCAGCATCCGGCCGTGCTGCCCAGGTTCCAGGTGACGCAACTGGTGTCCAGGCGCAGCTTCGTCTTCGCGCGGGCCGGTTTCGGTAAGTCGAATCTGATCAAGCTGTTGTTCTCCCGCCTCTACGCGACCGGGCCGACGATGCCGCTCCGGCACGCCGACGTTCCGGTGGGAACCGTGATTTTCGACCCTGACGGCGAGTACTTCTGGCCGGACGCGCACGGCCGCCCGGGACTGTGCGACGTTCCCGGACTGACCGACAAGCTCGTGGTCTTCACCAATCGGCGGGCGCCGAGCGACGCCTATCAGTCGTTCGTGGTGGACATGGTGAAGCTCGATATCCGGCAGCTCAGCGCGCAGCGAGTGCTGAGCATCGCGCTGCCCGCGGACCGCCAGGATCAGCAGAACGTCACCAAGCTGAAGAGCCTCAGTGGAGAGAAATGGACCCGGCTGGTCAACCTGATCAGGGCACAACGTTACGACGCCGATCCGGGCGCGGTCCGGGAGATCTGCGGTATCAGGGAGGCCAACGAGGCCGCGCAGACGAACGCGATCATCGGCAACATGGTCCGCGTGGTGGACGCGCTGCACGATCCGGCCAGCCAGATGCTGCGGGTGCTGAAGGTGGCGCTCGCCGACGGCAAGCTCTGCGTCGTCGACATCTCGCAGATGCGGGGCCAGCGGGGGCTGCACCTGGCCGGGCTGATTCTGGCCGATATTTTCGCGCACAACCAGGAACAGTTCACGAACGCCGAGCCGCGGACCATTCCCGTCATCGCGGTCGTCGAGGAAGCGCAGTCCGTGCTGGGCGCCGCCGGCCAGGGCCAGGCCGAGGATGGCCCGTTCGTCTCGTGGGTCAAGGAGGGCCGCAAGTACGGGCTCGGCGCGGTACTCGTCACCCAGCAGCCCGGGAGCATGCCGGCCGAACTGCTCAGCCAGGGCGACAACTTCTTCGTCTTCCACCTGCTGGCGGCGGATGACCTTTTCGCGCTCAAGCGTGCCAACGCGCACTTCTCCGATGACCTGCTGGCCACGCTGCTGAACGAGCCGCTGGTCGGGCACGGCGTGTTCTGGTCGAGTGCGCCGGGCACCGATCGGCACGCCCGCCCCTATCCGCTGCCGGTCCGGGTGCTGAGTTTCGAGGCCGAGCACCGGCAGCTTCGTGATCCCGAGCACCGGAACGCACGGCTGGACGGCATCTACGCGGCAAGGCTGCGAGCGCGATTCCGGGAAGCGCTGGAACAGGCGGCCAAGGCAAGCGATGCGCCCGGCCCGGGCGACGGCAAGACTGGGCGGGGAGACGGCAAGACTGGGCCGGGAGACGAGTACCCGGTCGACGCCGAGATGGTCTACCGGCAGGCGGCCGTGCGGCGCCTGAACCAACGGGCGGAGTTCTGGGAGCGCCTGAAGGGCCGGGAGGGGATCCCGTGGGGGAAGGTCCAGAGCTGGATCGCGCAGGATGCTCCAAAAGACGTGGTCGGCGATGAGTTCCAGTGGGCGCGCAGCGTCGTTAAACAGGCCCTGGTAGAGCTTCTGCATGGCCCGGAAGGATCGGGCTGGAGGACCGAGGCCCGGCCGCGCCCCGGCCGGCCCGGAGCGTCGCAGACATGGATCTTCCTGACCGGCGCGACCGAGGATTCCGGCAACGTGGCACCTCCCGGCGACCAGCCCCTGTCCTGAGCCTGGCCGGCCGGGCTGGCTAGGCGCCGGGCTGGCGCCAGATCGCGCGCTCGTCACCGCGCGGATCCAGTTCGAGGGTTCCGCCGGATTCACGGAAGACAAAAACCGGATAATCCATGCCGAACGGACGCCAGCCGGGGTCGCCCGCACGAGCGAAGCTGACCCAGGCCGCGTGCATCTGGGCGGCCAGTTGCGGGGGCGCCTGCGGCCCGGTGAGGCGGTCGACCCCGTCGGCCGCGAGGTTGTCGAAGACGAACGGGATGTCCATCGCGTGGCAGGCGCCCAGGCCGCCGACGGGACTCGGCCAGGCGAATTCATAGACAAAAGTGGGCGCCGGGCCGGTTCTGGCCTCCGCCACGGCCAGGGCCGGCAGGCGGAAGTAGCTGTCGGTGAGCAGCGCCGCGAGAAGATCGCCCGGGGTCGCGCCGGGGCGGTGCGACCGGTACAGCTCAGCCACCGGCGGGCTGATGCCCAGGACAGGCAGCAGCGCAGCCAGGAGATCGTCGGTGACGAAGGCGGCCCGGCCGGTCGGGACCAGGAACAGGCGGAACTCATCGCTGGTCGTCCCGGTCAGCAGCGGCACGTCGGCGGCCTCCCCCGCCGCGATCGCCGCCAGTGGCTGCCGGGGGATCAGGTCACCGTCGATGACCGGGGGAAAGGGAATCGCGCTGGCGACGATGCTCACACCGAAACGGGCCGGGTCGGGCTGGGCGGCGAGCGCGTCGCGGACGATGGTCTGGGCCCCGATCAGCGCCGCCAGGGGCACCCCGGCCAGATTCGCCGCCGTCGCCTCCAGCCCGAGCGCCCGGCCGAGTTCCTTGGTGACCAGCGCGGCATCGGCCGGGTCGGCGGCGGCCTGAGCGGCCCCGCTCTGCGTGATCGCCCGGGCGAACAGCCCGCGAGTGCGCGGGATCGACAGCAGCGTGGTGACGCTCATCGCCCCGGCGGACTCGCCGAAGATCGTGACGTTGCCGGGGTCACCGCCGAACGCGGCGATGTTGTCCCGCACCCACTCCAGCGCGGCGATCTGGTCGAGCAGGCCACGGTTGGCGGGCGCATCCGGCAGCACCGCGAAGCCGTCAACCCCGAGCCGGTAATTGATCGTGACCAGGACCACGCCGTCACGGGCGAACGCGCGCCCGTCGTAAACCGCCGCCGCCGAATTGCCGTGGCTGAAGGCCCCGCCGTGAATCCAGACCATCACCGGCAGGCCGGCGCCGCCCGGCGTCCACACGTTCAGCGTCAGCCAGTTCTCACCCGGAATGTTCGGCTCGGGCAGCATGACGTCCAGCGGCGGCGGATAGTCAGGCTTGGGCGGGGTCGCGCTGAACGCGGACGCGTCCAGCACCCCGTCCCACGCCGGGGGCGGAACGGGCGCGCGGAACCGCAGATCTCCGATCGGGCTGGCCGCGTACGGGATACCGAGAAACCTCGTCACGCCGCCGTCTTCCTGGCCACGGACCTCGCCAGAAGTGGTGCTTACCGTCATCGACATGCGGGCACTGTGCCACGTGCTCCCGTCCGCACGCCAGGGCCGGCCGGCGGAAAAGACGGAATTCCCTCACCGGGAGCGGCCGCGTCAGCTGCGCATGATGTTGCCGATGATGCCGCCGACGGTGCCCGCCGCGGCGCCGGTGCCGGCCGCTTCCGGGGCGATCTGCTGGGCGATGTACGGCGCGAGCGCGTGGGCGAGGTTGGCCAGCGGCATCGACTGGAGCCAGATCTGGCCCGGGCCGGTCAGCGCGACCAGGTGGAAGCCGTCCTGGCCGAAAACCATGTTCGTGATGCCCGGCACCCGGGTGATCTGGAACTGGACGCTGGCCTCGAACATGCCGACGTGGCCGGGATGCACCAGCAGCGACTGGCCAGGTCCGAGCGTGTAGTGGATCAGTTCGCCGGACAGTTCGATCCAGGCGCGGCCCTCGCCGTCCAGGCGCTGCAGCAGGAATCCGTCCCCGCCCCACAGGCCACCACGGAACGACTGCTGCACGCCGATGCTCGGCGTGATGCCGGGCGTGCCGCACAGCCAGCCATGCCGGTGCACGAGATAGGAGTGCCCGGGGCTGATGTCGACCGGCACGATGTGGCCGGGTATCTTCGCGGCGAACGCAATCATGCCGGGGCCGCCCGACGGCTCATACCGCGTCAGGAAGATACCGCCGCCGCCCATCACGCGCTTCAGGCCCTTCATGAAGCCGCCGCCCCCGGTGGTCTGCGACATCTGCATGTTCGCCGACATCCAGGACAGCTCGCCGTGGGTCGAGATCAGCTGCTCACCCGGCTGGAGCGTTACTTCCAGCACTGGCATGGTGGTGCCCTTGATTTCCGGCTGCATGACTTCTGCTCCTTCGCGCGGCGTACGCCGTGGCCCTTGCCGTGCACGCTACCAGCGAGCGCCGGGCAGGCCCGGCACTGTTGATGTCCGATTCCCGCTAGCGCAGTGCCGGCGGCCGCTGGCAGGGTGGAGGCGTGGACGACAGGCAGCAGTACGAGGCGGCGGTCAGCAAGGACGCCCGCTTCGACGGCGTCTTCTTCATCGCGGTCACCTCGACCGGGATCTACTGCCGCCCCAGCTGCCCCGCGATCACCCCGAAACGCGCGAACATGCGCTTCTACCCCAGCGCCGCCGCGGCCCAGGAGGCGGGCTTCCGGGCCTGCAAGCGCTGCCACCCGGACGCGTCGCCCGGCTCACCCGAATGGAACGTCCGGGCCGACCTGGCCGCCCGCGCGATGCGGCTGATCGGCGACGGAATGGTGGACCGGGAAGGCGTCACCGGCCTCGCGCGGCGTCTCGGCTACAGCGAGCGCCAGGTCAACCGGGCACTGACCGCCGAACTCGGTGCCGGGCCGATCGCGCTGGCCCGCGCGCAGCGCGCGCAGACCGCGCGCGTGCTGATCGAGACCACCGCGCTGCCGCTGTCCGAGATCGCGTTCGCCGCCGGGTTCGCCAGCATCCGGCAGTTCAACGCGACGATCCGCGAGGTCTTCGCGGCAGCGCCGGGCGAGCTGCGGGAACGCGCCGCCCGCCGCTGGCCCGCCACCGCACCGACTACCGGGCCGGCGACCGGGCCGGCCACACCGCCGGGAATCATCCGGCTGCGGCTCGCGTACCGGCCGCCGATCGATATCGGCCGGATGCTCGGATTCCTCGCCGCGCGCGCCATCCCCGGCGTGGAATCGGTGACCGGCGGCATCTACCGGAGGACCCTCAACCTTCCGAACGGGACGGGCGTGGCCGCACTACGGCCTGCGCAGCCCCCGGCCTCGCACATCGACTGCGAGCTCCAGCTTCAGGACCTCCGGGACCTCGCGCCCGCGGTCCAGCGCTGCCGGCGGCTGCTCGACCTGGACGCCGACCCGGCGGCGGTCGCGGCGTTCCTGTCCCGGAGCGAGATCCTGCGGCCGGCCGTGACCGCCTGCCCCGGCCGGCGGGTGCCCGGGCACGTGGACGGGGCGGAGCTGGCCATCCGCGCGGTGCTCGGCCAGCAGGTGTCCGTGGCGGCCGCCCGCCGTCTCGGCGCGCGGCTGACCGCCGCGTACGGCAAGCCGCTGGAACGGCCGGTCAACGCGGCGCCGATGGGCGAGCCTAGCGGGGCCAGCGGGGGCGCTGGGACCCGTCCTGGGGCTGACGGGGCAGATGGGGCCGACGGGGATGCCCGCGGGAATGATGGTGGGGCCGCGCTCACACACTGCTTCCCGGCCGCGGAAACGCTCGCCGAAGCCGACCCGGGTCGCCTGCCGATGCCGCGCAGCCGCGCGCGGGCCCTGGTCGGGCTGGCTACGGCGCTCGCGTCAGGGGCCCTGAGCCTGGACCCGGGGGCCAGCCGGGACGATGCCGAGGCCGCGCTGCTGGCGCTGCCCGGTATCGGGCCGTGGACGGCCGGATACATCCGGATGCGCGCGCTGTCCGACCCGGACGCGTTCCTGCCCACGGACGCGGGGGTCCGGCACGGGCTGGCCGCCCTCGGGGTCCGTTCGGACCCGGCGTCCGCCGCGCGGGAGGCCGAAAGCTGGCGGCCGTGGCGCTCCTACGCGCTCCAGCATCTGTGGGCCATCATCGAGAGGGAAAACGCATGATCGCGCCGTTTGCCGCGCTGGACCCGGACGCTCCGTGCTACGTGCACCAGGTGCCCTCGCCGATCGGCGACCTGCTGCTGACCGGCAGCGACGACGGGCTGACCGGGCTGTACATGCTGGGCGCGCCGGGCGGGCGGCCGCCGAGCACCCCGCCCGGGGCACGGCGCGAGCCGACGGCGTTCGCCACGGTGGCGGGGCAACTGCGGGCCTACTTCGCGGGCGAGCGGCGTGACTTCGACGTGCCGCTGTCCCCGCAGGGCTCGCCGTTCCAGCTGGCGGTGTGGTCCGCGCTGACCCGGATCCCCTACGGCACCACGACCAGTTACGGCGCGATCGCACGCCTGCTCGGCAAGTCGCCCGCGGCGTCCCGCGCCGTCGGCGCGGCCAACGGGCAGAACCCGATCGCGGTCATCATCCCCTGCCACCGGGTCATCGGCGCGGATGGCGGCCTCACCGGGTACGGCGGTGGCCTGGACCGCAAGGAACTGCTGCTCCGGCTGGAGGGCGCGGCGGCGATGGCCGCCCAAGACGCCACCCTCTGGTAGCCCGGACCTCACCCACCCCCTCTATGCTGGGATTCCGTGACCCCAATGGACGCCCAGAGCTGGTACGCCTCTCTCCCCACTATGTACGGATCGGCCTCCGCGCTCATCACCGACACCGACGGCCCGTCCGCGTGGGTGCTCCTGGTCAAGCCCAACTACCGGGAAGGGTGGTCGCTGCCCGGCGGAATCCTGGAGCAGGGGGAGCCACCGCACGTGGGCTGCTTCCGTGAGGTCGAAGAGGAACTCGGCCTGCTGCTGCCCACCGGGCCGATGCTGGCCGTGAGCTGGGCGGCTCCCGATGACGAGCGGCTCAAGCCGATGATCAGCTTCATCTTCGACGGCGGCGTCCTGGCCGACCCGGACGCCATCCGGCTCCAGGCGGAAGAACTCGACGACTGGCGGTTCACCGATCCGGCTGAATTCGGCGCGTATCTGCCGGCCTTTCTCCTCCCGCGGGTGCAGAAGGCGCTGACCGCCCGCTTCACCGGCGTCCCCGCGTACGTCCCCATCGAGGCGCCCGTCGCCTGACCGGCCGTCCCCGCATCGCAGGACCCGCATCCAGAGGAACTGCAGGGGATAAGTACTGGGCCCGGATAGTGTCGCCCCGGCGGGGGCCGGAAAAGGCCCAATGAGTAATCTTCATGCCGAGCTGGTGGCCCAGCCCGGATCTCGTGCTGACTTCGCCCGGCTGGCGCGTGACTGGCTGACCGGGGCGCGCCGGGTGCTGTTCCCGGACATCGACCGCCGTCTCGGCCGGGGCGGCACGTTCGCCGCGGAACCGCCCGCCGACGACGATGCCCCGTGGGGACCGCCGGGAGGCGCCTGGGCCCGGCTCCGGGTGCAGCAGCAGCCGCACACCCTGGGCGGCACCGTCATGCCGTACTCCGCGCGTATGTGGCGCCGGATGCTGGACGGGCTGGAGCGCTCGTACCCCTTTCACGTCAGCCTGGAGCTGATGCCGCTGGGCCCGGACGGCCGCCCGGTCAGCCCCGGACCGGGGGCGCTCATCGCCGTGCACCGCAGCACCACCCACCCGCGGTGGGCCCGGTTCGAGGCGGAGGCGCCGCCGGACCTGGCCGGCTGGCGCGGGTCGGCGCCGGTCCAGCTCGCGTGGGCGGGTTTCCTCAAGGAACAGGCGGTGGCGGCCGGCGCGCACTACGGGCACGTCACCGACGATGCGAACATCCACGCGACCGCGCTGGAGCGGGCCATCCTCGGCGTGGCGGCCGAGCCTCCCGCCGTGCCGCACTGCCGGGAGGTGCTGCGCGGCTACTCCTGGGTGACGGTGTGCGCGGCCGAACTGGCGGCCCGCCTCGGCGGGGGGGCCGCGCTCGCCGCGTCCGGCTGCTTCGACGAGGTGAGCGTGCTGCCCGGGGGCCAGGTCTTCCTGCGGGCCACGCCGGCGCTGGAGGACTACGACGGGCCGGCCGTCCAGCGGGTGTTCGGCGTGCTGGCCCCCGTGCTCCTGCCGGGCCGGCCCGGCCCGGCCGCGGTTGAGGGCACCCTGGCCCGGATCGTCATGGACGCCGACGCGGCCGAACTGGGCTGCCCGGAATAGTTCCGGACATTCCGCCGGCCCGGATCCGTGCGGCCGGGGTGGCCGATAACTCGATCCGGGTCGAGGAACAAATCGCGAATACCTGGCAGAACGTCGAGCTGTCGCTGCCATTCCTGCGCGAAGCCATCAGCCGGGGGGTGCCGCTCACCGTGGTGAGCAAGTGGTATCACCGGCGCGCAGTTCACGCGCTTCGGACGCTATTGCCGGGGGCGGACGTTTTCTACGCCATTTCCTGGGAGCCGCTTTATGCCGGTGCGCTGGTGACGAGGGACAACTGGCCGAAAAGCCCGGACGGCAGGCGAAGGGTCATCCGCGAGTGGCAGGAGACACCCCGTCGTGTCGCTGAGGGCAGCTACCGCAACGCCGCAAAGACTGACGGCGCCTGGCATTGAGCCCCTTCGCGGGCGCGCCGGGAGAGGATCTCCTGGCCCACATCCGGCGGCACGGCGGCGAGGCCGACCTGGTCGGCCTCGCCGCGGCCGAGGAGGAGCTGCGCGAGCGCCGGTCGCGCAAGGGCGCCGTGCGGCCAGCCGGCCGGGGCAATACTGGGGTAACACAGAGCCGAATACGGCCAATCACGGCCAACGCTGACCAACGACGTCCATGCAGTTAGATGCAGGCGCTTAGAACATACGCGCAGGCAGCGTCAGGCGGTCTTCCAGTAGACGTTGTAGTGCTGGTGCTGGGCCCGGGCCACCGGGAGCAGCCGAACGTCCTGGCTGTCCGCCTTCGCACCGAACGTCAGCGGGCCGCCCTCCGCGGCCAGCGAGCCAGGCTTCAGGCGCGGCATCGTGGTCCGATTGTCCCGGCCGTAGGCACCGCTCAGCACGACCGGGCCGTACGCCGCCGACTGCACGGTCCGGTCGTCGGGTGCTGGCTCGAGCGTCAGCCGCATCGGCAGCGTGACCTCCAGGACGTCCCCGCGCTGCCAGAGCCGGTCCACGGCGAGCCAGCCGCCCGCGCGCGCAGTCACCGGGATCGGCTGGCCGTTCAGCCGCGCGACCGGGGCCGATGCCGTCCAGGCCGGGACGCGGACCCGGATCGCCATCAGGGCCAGGCCCGCGGTGATCTCGATGCGGGTGCTCGGCTCGTCCGGGAAGCGGGTCGTCTGGCGCAGCGTCACCGCGCGGTCCGCGCAGGTCAGCTCGGACGGGACGAACAGGTTCACGAAGATCCCGCGTTCATCGCGGGAGTAGATGGTGTCGGCGAACTTCGCCTGCGTCTCCATCCCGGTCGCGTTGTCGCAGGTAAAAGTATTGTAGTCGGTGGCGTAGACGTCCGGGTTGCCGCGCGGGAAGTAGTTCATCGGCTGCTGCTTGAAGGCGCCCGGCGACAGGCCCGTGTAGTAAATGTTGAACCCATGCGCCGAGTCCGGGTCCTGCTCACCGAGCATCTGGTTGAACAGCGCACGCTCGTAGTAGTCGACCAGGTCGGTCCGGTCCTGCTGGTGGAAATGCAGCAGGCGGGTCAGCTTCAGCATGTTATAGCTGACGCAGTTCTCGCAGGTGTAGTTGGAGAGCTGCCCGGCGATGGCTCCCGGCCGGTGGAAATGCTCGTAGTTGCTGGCGCCGCCGACGGCGTAGGTGTGGTCGCGGGCCACCATCCGCCAGAAGTTCACCGCGACCCGGTGGTAGAGATCGGTGCCGGTTTCCTCCCAGAGTCGCAGGCAGGAGATGACCTTTGGCACCGTGGTGTTGGCGTGCAGGCCGTCCAGCTTGTCCTGCCCCCTGGCCATTGGATCCAGGACGCGGGCGTGGTAGAAGCGCTCGGCGGCCAGCAGGTACCGCTGCTGGCCGGTGATCGTGTACAGGTTGGTGAGTGCCTCGGGCAGGCCGCCGTACTCGGTTTCCAGGACGCGCTGCATGTGGTCGTAGGTGAGGCGGCCGGTGCGCCAGTCCACCCAGTCCCCGAGCGAGATCGCGGCCTCGATGGCGACCTCGTCCCCGGCCAGCTGGTACTGGTCGATGAACCCGGCCAGGTACTTGTGGATCATGTAGTACGGCGACCAGGGGGGATGCCCCGCCTCGAGCCGGTCGAAGTAGCTCTCCGGGAAGGCGGACAGGTAGCCGGGGCTGAACCCGGCCGCCGCGGCGCGGCCCTGCAGTGCGGCGAGCTGGCGGACCACATACCGCCCCTTGTCCAGAGCCGCCCGGTCGCCGGTGTTCGCCCAGGTCAAGGCCAGAGCCGACATGAGATGGCCGGTGTTGTGCCCGCGTATGTCGATATGCGGCGCCTCCCAGCCACCGCACGGGCGGGCGGTGGACGTGAGGCCGTAGTTCAGCCGGAAGGAACGCAGCAGCCGGTCCGGGTCCACGAACAGCAGATAGCTGGTGTTACGGCGCTGATTTTCCCGGAACGGACCTGACAGGAGCCGCACCTGGGACACGGGGAAGGCCGCGGTGACGCCCGCTGTGCCGTCCGGCGCGTAACCGGTCGTCATGGGCACGCGAGCCGGCGGGGTGAGCTGCAGCGCATCCCCCGCGGCCGCGCTGCCGACGGCGGCCGCGCCTGCCGCAGCGCCCACAGCCGCCAGGAACGCCCTCCTGCTCAGCGGCCACGGCACGACCGGATCGTACCCCCGGGCGAATCCGCCAAGCAGTGTCTCAGCCGGTCTCACAGGACATTCTTAACTTTTCATATTTTTCCCGGGTGCGGCTCACCGCACGGCCGGGGCCCCGCATGATCATCGCGTGACGCGGTACTTACCGGCTGGGACAGGTAAGCGGGACGCGTAAGCGATGGAGGGGGTTCCAGGGGCGCTCCCCGGGCCAGCACAGTTACGGCGAGGCGACCGTTACCGGCCCAGCGAGTCCGGGCCAACGGCCCGGGTGAGCGGCCGGTGCTATCGGCGAGCAAGCCGCACGGGCAACGGCGAGGCGATCGCTACCGGCCAGCGACCCCAGGCCGAAGGCCTGGGTGAGCGGCCGGCGTGTCGGCGACGTACCACCGCGGGGCGCGGAGCGCATACGGGGGGTTCCGGGGGTCGCCCCCCGGGCCAACAGGGTAGAGACGCGAATCCTGGGGTAGCTGGCGGGGCGTGATGATGACTCTTGACCTGCCGGAACCCTGGGAAGAGACGGCGCGGGCGTTCACCGCGGTGGTGGACGACGGCCGGCTCGGCCTGCCGTTGCCGGGACACGGGCGGACCCGGGTCCGCTGGGCCGCGCTGGCCGCCCTGGCCGAGACGGACCTGTCGCTGGCGCGGCTGGGAGAAGGGCACGCCGACGCGCTCGCGATCCTCGACGAACTGAGCGCACCGCACGATGCCCCGGCCGAGCCGGGCTCCCCGCTCCCCCGGTGGGGTGTATGGGCGGCGCGGCCGCCGGGGCCATCGCTGGCGGCCGAGCAGCGAGACGACGGCAGCTGGTGGCTGGAGGGCACCAAGCAGTACTGCTCCGGTGCCCGGGTGTGCACGCACGCCCTGGTCACCGCGGACGCCGCCGACGGCGTGCGGCTGTTCACCGTCCGGACCAGCGAGGACGGCGTGCGGCCGATCTCCGGCACCTGGCCCGCGGTCGGTATGGCCGGCAGCGACACCCTCGACGTGCGCTTCGGGAACGTGCCGGCCGAACCGGTCGGGCCGCCCGGCGGCTACACCGCGCGGCCGGGGTTCGGCCATGGCGGGTGCGGGGTGGCCGCGTGCTGGTACGGCGGGGCGCGCGGCCTGGTGCGGCCGCTGCTGACCGCCGCACGGGAACGCGACGTGGGGCCGCACGCGTACGCGCACCTGGGCGCCATCGACATCGGGCTGCGGACGGCGTCGGCCGCGCTGGATCAGGCCGCGGACGAGATCGACGATGACCCGCTGGACCGCAAGGACGCCTCGATGCGCCGCACGCTGCGGGTCCGGACGCTGGTGGAAGGCGTCGCCGCCGACGTCCTCACACGGGTGGGGCACGCCCTCGGCGCGGGACCGCTGGGCCACGACGCCGGGCACGCCCGACGGGCGGCCGACCTCATGGTCTACCTGCGGCAGCATCACGCAGAACGGGATCTGGAAGAGCTGGGCCGGCGGGTAGCCCGGGACGGGAGCGGCTGGTGACGGCGGCCCAAGGCGCGGCACACGGTGCCGATCACGGGGCCGATCACGGGGGTGACGCCGAGCCCAATGCGATCGACGCGCCAGGTACCGCGGAGGAGGAGTGGCGATCCTGGCGCCTGCTGAACGAGCTCCCCGTGCTCGACACCAGCGGATGGTCGAGTGTCGTGGTCGTAGCCGCGCACCCGGACGACGAGGTGCTCGGCGTCGGCGGTCTGCTGGCCATGCTGGCCGCCACCCGCGTCCGGCTGCGGCTGGTGGCCATCACCGACGGCGAGGCCTCCCACCCCGGCATGGACCAGGTGGCGGCCGGGAAGCTGGCCGAACAGCGCGCGGCGGAGACGACCACGGCGCTGGGCCGCCTCGGCGCCCCGGCCGAGATCGTGCGGCTGCGGATACCCGACACCGGCGTGAGCCGCCGGGAACCGGAGGTACGCGAGGCGCTCCGCGAGCTCGTATCCGGTTTCCAGGTGTGCCTGGCGCCGTGGGACGGGGACCTGCACGCCGACCACGAGGCTGCGGGGCGCGCCGCGCGCAGGGCGTGCGCGGCCGCGGGCACCAGGCTGCTGTCCTATCCGATCTGGACGTGGCACTGGGCCCATCCGCGTGACTCGCGGGTGCCCTGGGAGGCTGCGGTCCGGGTGCCGCTGTCGTCCGGGGCCGCCCGGCGCAAGCGCGCAGCCATCGACTGCTTCGCCAGCCAGCTCCGGCCGCGCGGCCCGCAGCGTCCCCCGGTGCTGCCGCCCGACGTCATCGCGCATTTCGTCCGCGACCAGGAAGTGCTGATCAGTTGACCGCCCGGGAGACACTCGGGGCCGGGTACTTCGACGGCAAGTACGCGGCCTCACCGGATCCGTGGGGGTTCACGTCCCGCTGGTACGAGCGCCGGAAGTACGCGATCAGCGTGGCGATGCTGCCTGCCGCGCGGTACGGGAGCGCGTTCGAGCCGGGCTGCTCCATCGGCGAGCTGACGGCAATGCTCGCCCCGCGCTGCGACGCCCTGCTGTCGTGCGACCTCTCGGCGGCCGCGGTCACCGCGGCGGCCCGGCGGGTAGCCGCCTTCCCGCACGTTCGGGTGGAGCGAGGGGCGGTACCGGGGGGCTGGCCGGCTGGCTCCAGGCGCTTCGACCTGGTGGTCTTCTCCGAGATGCTCTACTACCTCGGCGACGATGACCTGCGCCGGACGCTCGGCCTGGCCACCGCCGCGCTGAACCCCGGCGGAACCCTGCTGGCCGTGCACTGGCGGCATCCGGTCGCCCGCTACCCGCGGACCGGCGACGAGGTGCACGCGGTGATCGCCGCGCGCCCGGAGCTCACGCTGATCGCCGACCACCGGGAGCCGGACTTCCTGGCCCAGGTATACCTGACCGTCCCGGCGGGCACCGAGCCCGCCTCGGTGTCCGTCGCGGCCGCCGAGGGCCTTACCGGGTGATCAGTTCCGTTGGTGTCGTCGTGCCTGCCCACGACGAGGAAGAACTGCTGCCCGGCGGCCTGGCCGCGCTGCGCGCCGCCGCCGCGCACGCTCGGATGAGGTGGCCCGGGCTGCGGGTCCGGGTCGTGGTGGCGGCCGACGCCTGCTCGGACGGCACGGCCCGGCTGGCCCGGGAGGCGGGCGCGACGGTGGTCGCGCTCGGCGCGCGGAACGTGGGACGGGCGCGGGCGGCCGGCCTGCGGGAGATCCTGCGGCACGTCAACCGGAACGTGCCGGCCACCGGCGTCACGGGCCTGTGGCTGGCCACGACCGATGCGGACTCGCGGGTGCCACCGGACTGGCTTGCGCGGCAACTGCGGTACGCGGCGGCCGGCTGGGAGGCGGTCGCCGGGACCGTGACGGTGACCGACTGGACGGGCCACCCGCCGGGGACGGCGGCCGAGTTCGCCCGCCGTTACAGGGTATGGGAGGGCCCGCATCCGCACGTGCACGGGGCCAACCTCGGTTTCACCGCGCCGGCCTACCTGGGCGTGGGCGGCTTCCGGCCGCTGCGCACCGGCGAGGACCGCGCGCTGGTGGCCGCGCTGCAGGCGCAGGGCCGCCGGGTACTGCGCACGTCGTCGCTGCCCGTCGTCACGTCGGCCCGCTCGCGGAACCGGGCCCCGTCCGGCTTCGGGCACGACATCACTACCCTGGGCGGGGCGGCGAAGGCGAGCGCGCCGGGCTCGCTCTTGGGCGCCCAGTAAGAACACCAGTGAAGGGGGCGGCGGCCGTGTTCGAGAAATTCGTGCTGGAGTACGTCGACGTTGGCCCGGTCCAGCTGCGGGTCCGCCACGGCGGTTCCGGGTACCCGGTGCTGCTACTGCACGGCCATCCGCGCACCCACGCGACCTGGCACCGGGTCGCTCCGCTGCTCGCGCAGGACTTCAGCGTCGTGTGCCCGGACCTGCGCGGCTACGGCCGGTCGTCGAAACCGCAGGTTACCGACGATCACAGCAGCTACAGCAAACGCGCCATGGCCGGGGACTGCCTGACCCTGATGCGGGAGCTCGGCTACGAGCGGTTCGCCGTGGCCGGCCACGACCGGGGCGCCTACGTCGCGTTCCGGCTCGCCATGGACCACCCCGAAGCGGTCAGCCACCTAGTGATCGCCGACGCCGTGCCGATCGGCGAGGCGCTCGAACGCTGCGATGCCCGATTCGCCCGGGCCTGGTGGCACTGGTTCTTCCTCGGCAATCCGGCCGCGGAGGCGCACCGGGTGATCAGCGCCGACCCGGACGCCTGGTACCACAGCCAGGACAAGAGGCCGCTGATGGGCGAGGAGAACTGGGCGGATTTCATGGCCGCGATCCATGACCCCGCCACCGTGCTGGCCATGTGTGAGGACTACCGCGCCGGGCTCGGACCCGACCGCGCGGCCGACGACGCGGACCGGGCGACCGGGCGCCGGATCCGCTGTCCCACCCGGATCGTTTGGGCCACCCGCGACGACATGGAACAGTTGTACGGCGACGTGGTGGGCGTCTGGCGGGCGTGGGCGGATGATTTGTCGGGCACGCCGATCACGTCAGGTCACCACATCGCCGAGGAGGCGCCCGGCGCATTCGCCACGCTAATTGCGCAGGCAGTGCGCAATTAGGAAGTAGCGCCATTAAGTGAGCCCGGATGTCTTTCGGTGAGCAGCTCACCACATTTCTCCATATTCGGTGATAATTTCACGCCGCGCTCAGCCATCCACTATGATCCTCGTGAGCAGGTCATTTCGGGACAAAGAGTTTTGTGAGGTAGCCAGGTGAACGGGCGAAAAATCGCGTTTGTCCCAGCCATGGCGGTGGCTGTCACGGTCATAGCAGGTAGTCCCGCCCTGGCGGCCAGCCACGCACCGGCCGCGCCGCGCGTTGTATATCAGGAAATACGCGGAATCAACAAGCACTACGTCGGTACCTACAGCGGCGACTGGACGCGCTGCAACTATGTCACCAAGGCAAGTTATACACAGAGCGTAAACTGTTCCGAAGGCCGTACCGTCAGCGAATCCATCAGCGGCTCCGCAAGTTTCTCCGCGGGTTCTGTCTCCGCGTCGATCGGCTTCAATGTCAGCTACTCGACCACGGTGACCGCGGGAAACTCGGTGACTATCAAGCCGGGCGGCTCCGGCTGGTTCGACGTCGGTTTCCGCTACCAGCAGTACACCATTGACATGGAGAAGCGTACTTGTGTCAGCCCCGGGCCGTGCGGCTCGTGGAGCGCGCCGCAGAAAGTTACCGTACAGAACCACCAGGGGAATACATTTCACTACTTCGGGACCGGCGCGGTGTAACAGGGCGGCGAGCGGCCCCCGCCACCGTGTACAGCCCGCTGGTGGGCCTGAGGTGACCGTCCCGGCCGGGGCGGAGGCGGCGTTGGCGCTGCGCCCGGACTTCGAGTACGGCGTGCTCGCGGTCGACAGGCCCGCGCCGGTGCACCCCCGCGCACGGAACGGACGGGCCCGGGGTGCACATTGAGCCTGGGCTGATGGCGCACATTCCGATCGGCCGCTCCGCGCTGCGGCTGGCGCCGCCCGGCCCCGGCGGCGGGCGATTCTTCGTAGTGGGCGGGGAGCCGTTCGCCGAGCGCCTGGTGATGTGGTGGAACTTCGTCGCCCGGACCGGCGAGGAGATCGCTCAGTTCCGCGCCGACTGGGCGGCCGGACGGTTCGGCGAGGTGGGCCGGTTATCCGGGTGATCCGCTGGCGGCGCCACCGCTGCCAGGTGTTCCTTTGCACCCCAGGTAACTTCTGTCTTTATGAGCTCCCTGATCGGCATCACGACCTACAGCGATTCCGCCAGGTGGCGGGACTGGTCGGCGCCCGCCGCGGTGCTGCCGCGCACGTACGTGGACGCTGTGCGCCGGGGCGGCGGGCGGCCGGTGCTGCTGCCGCCCGGCGGCACCGCCGCGGAGGCGGCCGCCACCGTGGCCGACCTCGACGGCCTGGTCGTGGCGGGCGGCGGGGACGTCGACCCATCCCGGTACGGCGCGGCCATGCACCCCGCGACGGGGGCGCCCGACGCCGAACGCGACGCCTGGGAGCTGGCCCTGCTCGACAGCGCGCTGCAGGCCGGGCGGCCGCTGCTGGCCATCTGCCGCGGCATCCAGCTCCTCAACGTCATCCGGGGCGGGACGCTGCACCAGCACCTCCCGCACGTCGTCGGGCACGAGGAGCACTCCGGGATCGGCGACGACTTCGGCCGGCACATGGTCCGCATCGGCGGAGCGGGCGCGATCGGCCGGATTCTCACGCCGGGCGGGCCTGCGGCGGACGGGGCCCGGGCGGACGGTCCCGGGGCGGACGACGGTTTCGACTGGCCGGCCGGGGACGGGCACTGGGTCGAGGTCCCCACGCATCACCATCAGGCGGTCGACCGGCTCGGTGCGGGACTGGCCGCTACCGCATGGGCGGCGGACGGGACCGTAGAGGCGCTGGAGTTCGCGGATGCGCCGGGGGCGGCCGGATTCGCGATCGGGGTGCAGTGGCATCCGGAGGAGGGCACCGACCAGCGCCTGTTCCGCGCCCTGGTCAGTGCCACCGCCATGGTGCCGCGCGGGCGAGCGGCCGGTGTCCCGGCGAGCACCCCAGGCGGGTTACGGCGAGGCGCTCGTGACCGGCCCAGCGAGTCCCGGGCTTCAGCCCGGGTGAGCGGCCGGTGAACAACGGCCAGGTGTTCGTTACCGGCCCAGCGACCCCAGGCCG
>PLRW01000090.1:5268-41244 GCA_003164955.1 Actinomycetota bacterium | reverse complement strand
GACGACGACATCTTGCGCAAGGCCCGGGAGCTCGGGGTGCACTACCTCGATCTCGCGGCGGGTGAGATCGCCCGTTTCGACGCCGACATGACGGCCCTCGGCCTGCTCCCGGCGTACTCCGAGCCGAGGGCGACTTCCGCCATCCCCGACATCCTCGGCTTCATCGGCATGGTCCTCGACACGGGCCACGCGTATCGCGCCGGGGGCGCCGTGTACTTCGACGTGTCGTCGTTCCCGCGTTTCGGCCATCTCAGCCATCTCGAGCGCGACGAGATGATCGAGCTCGCCAGCCTGCGCGGGGGGCGCCCGGAAGACCCCTTCAAGGACGACCCCTTGGACTTCGTGCTCTGGCAGCCCTCCGCTCCGGGCGAGCCGGCGTGGGAGTCCCTTTGGGGCCCTGGCCGGCCCGGCTGGCACATCGAGTGCTCGGCGCTCGCGATGCGCGAGCTCGGCACGACCATCGACCTGCACGGCGGAGGGAGCGACCTCGTCTTCCCCCATCACGAGTGCGAGGCGGCGCAGTCGGAGGCCGCGACGGGTTCGGAGTTCGTGCGCCACTGGATGCACGTGGGGATGGTGAGCCTGGACGGGGAGAAGATGTCGAAGTCGCTCGGCAACCTCGTCTTCGTGCACCGGCTGCTCGAACAAGGCCACGACCCGGCCGCGATCCGGCTCGCGCTGCTCGTCCACAACTACCGGCTGGGCTGGGAGTGGAAGGACCCGATGCTCGAGGAGGCCGAGGACCGGCTCGCGCGTTGGCGAGCTGCCGGGCGCGGGGAGGCCGCCCTCGAGATCGTGCGGGATCGCCTCGACGACGACCTCGACACCCCGGGCGCCATCGAGGCGATCGACGAGGAGGCGGAGGCTGGGCGGGGCATCAGCGACGCCGCCGCGCTGCTCGGCGTCGTCGTGCCCGGATGAGCCTTGTCCGACGGAGCCCGTCCTCAATGAGTCCGTCCTCAATGAGGTCGAGGTAGCGGCCCGGTAGGCTGAGGCCTTCGACCAGCGCGGCCCGGCGCCGCCCGCACGAGGAGTTGTTCAAATGCCCACCGAGGTCACGGTCTTGTTGCCCGACGGGTCAGCGCGCAATGTCCCCGCCGGCACGACGACCGCCGATCTCGCCTCGATGATAGGGCGCCGGCTTGCCGCGGCGGCTGTGGCAGCCGAGGTCGACGGCGTGCAGGTCGATCTGTCCCGCCCTCTTCCCGATGGCGCCAAGGTGCGCATCTTGACGGCCGACACCGACGAGGGCCGTGTCGTGCTGCGCCACTCGACCGCTCACGTTCTGGCCCAGGCGGTGCGCAGGCTCTGGCCGGGCGCCGCCTATGCCATCGGGCCGGCCATAGCGGACGGCTTCTACTACGACTTCGACCTTCCCGATGCCGCCCGTTTCTCCGACGAGGACCTTGGTCGGATCGAGTCCGAGATGCGGGCGATCATGGCCGAGGCGCAGCCTTTCGTGCGCGAGGAGCACACGATCTCCGAGGGTCTCGAGCTCTTCGCCGACCAGCCTTACAAGCGGGAGATCATCGAGGGGGTCGCAGAGGTGGCGGGCCTCGACGATGAGCTCGCGGCCGAAGCCGGGGGGAGTCCGGGCGAAGTCAGCGCCTACAGGAACGGGCCCGGCTTCGTCGACCTCTGTCGCGGCCCCCACGTCCCCTCGACCGACCGGCTGGGCCACTTCAAGCTCACCCGTGTTGCGGGGGCCTACTGGCGCGGGGACGAGCACCGGCCCCAGCTGCAGAGGGTCTACGGGACCGCCTGGGAGTCGGAGGCCGCCCTCGAAGCCCATCTGCACCGCATCGAGGAGGCCGAGCGGCGTGACCACAGGCGGCTCGGCGCCGAGCTCGACCTGTTCTCCTTCCCGACCGAGATCGGCAGCGGGCTTCCCCTCTTCCATCCCAAGGGCGGCACCATCCGCCGGGTGATGGAGGACTACTCGCGCCGCCGCCACGCCGAAGCCGGGTATGAGTTCGTCACCACCCCGCACATCAGCAAGGAAGACCTGTTCGTCACCTCCGGGCATCTGGAGTGGTACAAGGACGGGATGTTCCCGCCGATGGAGCTGGACGGGGCGACGTACTACGCCAAGCCGATGAACTGCCCGATGCACATCCTGATCTACGCCTCCCGCGGGCGGTCCTACCGGGAGCTCCCGCTGCGCCTGTTCGAGTTCGGGACGGTGTACCGGTACGAGAAGTCCGGCGTGGTGCACGGGCTGACCCGCGTCCGCGGCCTCACCATGGACGACGCCCACATCTTCTGCACCATCGAGCAGGCGGCCCAGGAGCTGAAGAACCTGCTCGCCTTCGTGCTCGACCTGCTGCGGGACTACGGCCTGGCCGACTTCTACCTCGAGCTGTCCACCCGCGACGAGGAGAAGGAGAAGTTCGCCGGCAACGACGAGATCTGGGAGCACTCGACCGCGATCCTGCGGGAGGCCGCGGAGGAGTCGGGCCTGGAACTGGTAGCCGACCCGGGCGGTGCCGCGTTCTACGGCCCCAAGATATCGGTGCAGGCCCGGGACGCGATTGGCCGGACCTGGCAGCTGTCCACCATCCAGCTCGACTTCAACCTGCCCAAGCGGTTCCAGCTGGAGTACCAGGCCGCGGACGGCACCCGGCAGCAGCCGGTGATGATCCACCGGGCGCTGTTCGGGTCGATCGAGCGGTTCTTCGGCATCCTGCTGGAGCACTACGCGGGCGCCTTCCCGCCCTGGCTCGCGCCGGTCCAGGTCGTCGGTATCCCCATCGCCGACGCGCACGCGCCGTACCTGGACAAGGTGGCCGACCTGCTCCGCGAGCAGAACATCCGGGTCGAGGTGGATACCAGCGACGACCGGATGCAGAAGAAGATCAGGACCGCCCAGCGGCAGAAGATCCCCTTCATGCTGATCGCGGGTGACGACGACGTGGCCGCCGGCGCGGTGTCATTCCGCTACCGGGATGGCTCGCAGAAGAACGGTGTCCCGATCGGGGACGCGGTGACGGAAATCGTGGCCGCAGTCCGCGAACGCGCCCAGGTGTGATGCCAGGTGACCAGCGATTCAGGAGCTAACGACGCAGGAACCGGCGGCGCAGCGGCCGGTGGCCCGGGATCCGGCGAGATGACCTGGCCCCAGACCGGGGTCGGCATCCCGGACGCGTTCGCGCGGCTGTGGATGCCGCACCGGATGGCCTACCTCAAGGGCGAGAACAAGCCGACCGG
Source organism: Actinomycetota bacterium (assembly GCA_003164955.1). Lineage (GTDB taxonomy): Bacteria > Actinomycetota > Actinomycetes > Streptosporangiales > Streptosporangiaceae > Bog-532. Next base: position 38,037 of record PLRW01000090.1, on the reverse strand, counting down.
GTCCGGCGAGGGCGAGGGCTGCCCGTTCTGCCGCGCGCCGTCGCTCAGCGACGAGGAAGGCCTGATCGTCGCGCGCGGCCGGTTTGTGTTCACGGTGCTGAACCTCTACCCCTACAACGGCGGCCACATCCTGGTCTGCCCGTACCGGCACGTGGCCGACTACACGGAACTGGACGCGGGCGAGACCGCCGAGCTCGCCGACCACACCAAGCGCTCGATCCGCGCCCTGCGCACCGCGTCCAACGCGCAGGGCTTCAACGTCGGCATGAACCTGGGCGGCGTGGCCGGCGCCGGCATCGCGGCCCACCTGCACCAGCACGTGGTCCCGCGCTGGGGCGGCGACACCAACTTCATGCCCGTCGTCGGCCAGACCCGGGTCCTCCCCGAACTCCTCCGCGACACCCGCAAACTCCTAGCGGAAGCCTGGGATTGACGCCGTCCGGGGGGACGCCCCCCCTGGACCCCCCGCTACCCGCTGAGGTCCTCGCCGCAGCACCGGCCACTCGCCCGGGCCTTCGGCCCGGGACTCGCTGGGCCGGTATGAGCGCCTGTTCGTAGGGACCATGCAGGTGTACGTGACGACTTTTCCGCGGATACTGCGGAAAAGTCGTCACGGATCGGTGAGCAAGCCGCATGGGTTACGGCGAGGCGATCGCTACCNNGAGTGGCCGGTGTGCCGGCGAGTTACCGCAGCGGGGCGCGGAGCGCATGCGGGGGTTCCGGGGGGTCGCCCCCCCGGGTAACTCAGCCCTCGGCGGCGAGCTTGGCGGCCAGGTGCGGGGGGAGGGGCTCGTGGCGCAGGTAGGAGCGGCTGAACGAGCCGGTTCCGTGTGACACCGAGCGCAGGTCGATCGTGTACCGGGTGATCTCCAGTTGCGGGACCTCCGCCTTGACCAGGGTCCGGCCGACCGGCACCGGCTCGGTGCCCAGCACGCGGCCGCGGCGCGAGGACAGGTCGGACATGACCGCGCCCACGTAGTCGTCGGGCACCAGGATGGACACCTCGTCGACCGGCTCCAGCAGCATGGACTGCGCCTTGTCGACCGCGTCCCGCAGCGCGGCGCGGCCCGCCTTCTGGAACGCCATGTCGGAGGAATCCACCGAGTGCGCCTTGCCGTCGTACAGCGTGACCCGCAGTCCCACCATGGGGTAGCCCGCGACCACGCCCTGCTCCATCTGGGCCCGGACGCCCTTCTCCACCGAGGGGATGAACTGGCGCGGGACCACGCCGCCGACCACCTTGTCCACGAACTCGAAGCCGGCCCCATCGGGCATCGGCTCGACCTCGATGTGGCAGATCGCGTATTCGCCGTGCCCGCCGGTCTGCTTGACGTTCCGGCCCAGGCCGCTCGCCTTGCCCGCGACCGTCTCCCGCAGCGGGACGCGCGGCGCGGAGGTCTCCACGGCTACCCCGTAACGCCCGGACAGCCGGTCGAGCAGCACGTCGACGTGAGCCTCGCCCATGCACCACAGCACAAGCTGGTGCGTCTCCGGGTTGATCTCCAGCCGCAGCGTGGGGTCCTCGGCCACCAGCCGGGACAGCGCCTGGGACATCTTGTCGTCGTCGGCCTTGGACTTGGCCGAGACCGCGATCGGCAGCAGCGGTTCCGGCATCACCCACGGCTCCATCAGCAGGGGCTCGTCCCTGGCGGAAAGCGTGTCGCCGGTCTCGGCGGTGCCCAGCTTCGCCACGGCGCAGATGTCCCCGGCCACGGCCTCGGTGACGTGGCGCTGCTGCTTGCCGAGCGGGCAGGTCAGCGCGCCGATCCGCTCGTCGGTGTCGTGGTCGGCGTGGCCCTGCCCGGCGCGCCCGTGCCCGGACACGTGCACGGACGCGTCGGCGTGCAGCGTCCCGGAGAACACGCGCACCAGGCTCACCCGGCCGACGTACGGGTCGGAGGTGGTCTTGACGACCTCCGCGAGCAGCGGGCCGGCCGGGTCGCAGGACAGCCCGCTCACCGGGTTGCCGTCGAGCGTGGTGACCACCGGCATCGGGTGCTCCTCGGGTGACGGGAACGCCTGGGTCATCACCTCCAGTAGTTCGGTCATGCCGATGCCGCGCGTGGCGGACACGGCGAGCACCGGGTAGAAGCTGCCCCGCGCCACGGCCTTCTCCAGGTCCGCGATCAGGACCTTCGGGTCGATCTCCTCGCCGGACAGGTACCGGTCCATGAGCGTCTCGTCTTCGCTCTCCTGGATGATGCCCTCGATCAGCTCACCGCGGAGGCTTTCCGTCCGGTCGGCGTCGGCCGCGTCCGGGGCCCGCTCGGAGCGGCCCGTGCCGGAGTAGTCGAACATCTTCTGCGACAGCAGCCCGATCAGGCCGTGGACCGATGATCCTTCCCCGTCGGACACTGGCAGGTACAGCGGCGCCACGGCCTCGCCGAACGCTTCCCGGCACGCGGCCAGCGCGGCCTCGAAGTCGGCTCGCTGGTGGTCGATCTTGGTGATGACGACCGCTCGCGGCATCCCGACGCGGGCGCACTCCTCCCACAGCATCCGGGTCAGGCCGTCCACGCCGTCGGTGGCCGGCACCGCGAACAGGGCCGAGTCCGCCGCGCGCAGGCCCGCCCGCAGGTCTCCGGTGAAGTCGGCGTACCCCGGCGTGTCCAGGAGGTTGACCTTCACGCCGGCGTGGGTGACGGGGGACAGGGTGAGGTTGACCGAGCGCTGCTGGCGGACCTCGATCTCATCGAAGTCGCTGACCGTGGTCCCGTCCTCGACCCGGCCCGGCCGCTGAATGGTGCCCGTCGCGGTCAGCAGGGCCTCCACAAGCGTCGTCTTGCCTGCGCCGGAATGGCCGACCAGCGCGACATTGCGAATCTTGCCCGGCTGGCCGGCCAGTGGTACGCCTCCGGCGGCCCCTGATGTGCCTGTTGTATCCGCCACTCCCGTCGCCTCCTGTGTAGGTGCTGCGCTGCTGCCCGTGGACTCAGGCTTAGCCCGTCGGTGCCGTTACCACAAGACCCCCGCGGAGAATCGGGCGGGTTACGGGAAAGCGGCCGGAAATGTTCGCGTGACATGTTGTTCGCGTGCCGCCAGTAGGATCTAACGGCCATGCTGAACAAGGCGCGTCCTTTCTTCACCCGGGTGATGACCCCCGCCGGTGAGTTGCTGGCCCGTACCCCGGTCACGCCGAACATGGTGACCGTGACGGGCACGGTCGGCGTGGCGGCCAGCACGCTGTGGGGGTACCCGACCGGGCACTTGTTCCTCGGCACGCTCGTGGCCACGATCTTCGTGTTCCTGGACATGCTGGACGGGGTGCTGGCCCGGCTCAAGGGCACCAGCGGTCCCTGGGGCGCGTTCCTCGACTCCACCATGGACCGGGTCGCGGACGCGGCCGTCTTCTCCGGCCTGGCCGTGTGGTTCGTCCGCGGCGGCCACAACCAGCTGCTGGCCGCGGTCTCGCTGTTCTGCCTGGTCGTGGGCGCGCTCGTGTCCTACGTCAAGGCGCGGGCCGAGGGCCTCGGCGTCAAGGCTAACGTTGGCATTGCCGAACGCCCCGAGCGGATGGTGATCACGTTCGTGGCCGTGGGCCTGTCGGGCCTCGGTGTGCCCTACATTCTTCAGGTCGGCCTCTGGGGGCTCGCGGCGGCGAGCGTCGTCACACTGGCCCAGCGGATGCACGCCGTCCGCCGGAACATAGCGGCCCTGGACGCGGAGCCCCCCGCTCCGGCCGCCCAGGCCACGCACGCCATCGACTAGGACAGCCGGAGCAGCGAGAGAGGCGCGGCGTTGTCTCGAGTAAAGGACCTGCTCGCCGGGACGGGATACTGGCTGGGCTGGAAGGCGATCTGCCACCTGCCCGAGTCGTGGGTGAGCTGGGCGTTCTCCACCGCGACGGAAATCGCCTGGCGGCGCCAGGGGCACGGGGTCCAGGTTCTCGAGGGCAACCTGCTGCGCGTGCTCGGGCCCGGTACCAGCGGCAAGGAACTGCGCGCCACGTCCCGGGCCGCGATGCGCTCCTATGGCCGCTACTGGATGGAGGTGTTCCGGCTCCCGGCTATCAGCCGGGAACGCATCCTCCGCGACATGAAGATCAACACCTACGCCGACGAGGCCCTCAACGACGTGGCCAAGGGTGAGGGCAAGGGCCTTATCTTCGCGCTGCCGCACATGGGCAACTGGGAGGTCGCCGGCGCCTACGTCGCCGGGCGCGGCATCAAGTTCACCACCGTGGCCGAACGGCTCGAACCCGCGTCGGTGTTCGACATGTTCGTGAAGTTCCGCGAGGGCCTGGGCATGGAGGTGCTGGCGCTGGGCGGCGCCAACGTGTTCGGCGTACTGGCCCAGCGGCTGCGCGCCGGGTACATGATCTGCCTGCTCTGCGACCGTGATCTCACCGAAAGCGGCGTCGAGGTGGACTTCTTCGGCGAGCGGGCGCGGATGGCCGCCGGGCCCGCCGCGCTCGCCGTGCAGACCGGCGCCGCGCTGCACGCGATCACGCTGTCGTTCACCGAAGGCGGCTGGTATGCGGACGCCAGCCCGCGGATCCCGGTCCCGGCCGAGGGCAGCCGCAAGGAAAAGGCGGCGGCCATGACCCAGCAGCTCGCGCTGGCCTTCGAGAAGGGCATCGCCGAGCACCCGGAGGACTGGCACATGCTGCAGCGGGTCTTTCTCTCCGACCTCGACCCCGCCCGCCTGCCCGCCCCGTCCGGGCCGCCCACCCCGTCCGGGCCGCCCGCTCCGTCCGGGCCGCCCGCGCCCAGCTCGGCCGCGGAGCCGCCTCCGGGGGCGGGCTGATGAAGATCGGGATCGTCTGCCCGTACACCTGGGACGTTCCCGGCGGCGTGCAGCAGCACATCCGGGACCTCGCGGAGGCGCTGATCGAGCTCGGGCACACCGTCTCGGTCATCTCGCCCGCCGACGAGGACACACCGCTGCCGAGCTACGTGGTGTCGGCCGGGCGGGCGGTGCCGGTGCCGTACAACGGCTCGGTGGCCCGGCTCGCGTTCGGGTTCCTGTCCGCCAGCCGCGTCCGCCGCTGGGTCAAGGAGGGCAACTTCGACGTCCTGCACGTGCACGAGCCCGCCGCGCCGAGCCTGTCCCTGCTGGCGTGCTGGGTCGCGTCCGGGCCGATCGTGGCGACCATGCACACGGCCAACCCGAAGTCGCGGGTGATGCACGTGTCCGGCCCGGCCCTGCTGACCGCGCTGGAGAAGATCAACGGCCGGATCGCGGTGTCCGAGGCCGCGCGGACCACGCTCGTCGAGCACCTCGGCGGCGACGCGGTGCTCATCCCCAACGGCGTCGCCACCCGCCGCTACGCCGTGGCCGAGCCGCTGCCCGGATGGCCCGGGGAAGGCGGGGCGATCGGCTTCCTGGGCCGGATGGACGAGACGCGCAAGGGGCTCGCCGTCCTGCTGAAGGCGTTCGAGATCCTTGGCCCCGAACGGCCCGGGCTGAGACTGCTCATCGCCGGCCCGGGTGATGCCGACGAGGTGCTGGAGCGGGTGCCGGCGCCGCTGCGCGACCGCGTGGTCCTGCTCGGCCAGATCAGCGAGGAGGACAAGGTGCGGATGCTGCACTCGGTCGACGTCTTCTGCGCCCCCAACACGGGCGGGGAGAGCTTCGGCATCGTGCTCGCCGAGGCCATGGCCGCGGGTGCGCCGATCGTGGCCAGCGACCTGGATGCGTTCCGCCGGGTGCTGCTCGGCGGGAAGGCCGGCGAGCTGTTCACCACCGGGGACCCGGTGGACCTCGCACGGGCCGCGCGCCTGCTGCTCGACGACCCGGACCGGCGGGCCGCGCTGTCGGCCGCCGCGACCAGCGCCGTCAGCGTGTATGACTGGACCAACGTGGCGCGGGACGTGCTGAACGTGTACCAGACCGTCGTGCTCGGCACCGCCGCCGTGGGTGTGGCTCACTGAGGGGATCGTCGTCATGGTCACCAACATCGTCATCATCGCCGCGGTCGTGCTCTTCCTCGGTGTGTACGTGTCCTGGCGGGCCGGCCGCCTGGACCGGATGCACACCCGGCTGGAGGCGGCGCACGCGGCCCTGGACGTCACCCTCGTCCGGCGCAGTTCGGTCGCGCTGGAGCTGGCCTCCTCCGGTCTGCTCGACCCGGCGACCAGCCTGCTGCTGGCCGAGGCGGCGCACGAGGCCCGCGGCGGCACCCAGAGTGAGCTCACCCGGAGCGAGCTCACCCGCAATGAGCTCGCGCAGAGCAACTTGTCCCGGGCCCTGCGCGCCGCGTTCGCCCAGCCGGGCTTCCGCGCCTCGCTGACCGGGAAGGACGGCGCCGACGAAATGCTGGCCGAGATCGAGGCGGCCGCGCAGCAGGTCTTCGTGGCCCGCACGTTCTACAACAACGCGGTCGCCGGGATCCGGGAGGCCCGGAGCAAGCCCCTGGTCCGGCTGCTCCGCCTGGCGGGCAAGGCCGGGCTCCCGGAATTTTTCGAGATGGACGACGCGCCCGCCGCGGAGGGCGGCGAGAGCGCGGGAGCCGACATGCAGCGTCTCGCCGGGTGACACCTACCATGGAGGGGAGAGGGCAGTCCATCCGTGTGAGTACCGGGGTACTCCACCGATCAAGTGAGGTTTCGCGTGTCCACCGTCAACTCCGCAGGCAGCCCGGAAAGGGCCACCGAGGTCCTCATCGCCTCCACTGACGGCCCTGGCGGGGCGGCCTCCGCCACCGGCACGGCGCGGGTCAAGCGGGGCATGGCGGAAATGCTCAAGGGCGGCGTCATCATGGACGTCGTCACGCCGGACCAGGCCAAGATCGCCGAGGACGCGGGCGCGGTCGCGGTGATGGCGCTGGAGCGCGTGCCCGCCGACATCCGGGCCCAGGGCGGCGTGGCGCGGATGAGCGACCCGGACATGATCGACGGGATCATCGAGGCGGTCTCGATCCCGGTCATGGCCAAGTGCCGGATCGGGCATTTCGCGGAGGCCCAGGTCCTGCAGGCCATCGGCGTCGACTACATCGACGAGTCCGAGGTGCTGACGCCGGCCGACGAAGCCCACCACGTGGACAAGTGGAAGTTCACCGTCCCGTTCGTGTGCGGCGCGACCAGCCTCGGTGAGGCGCTGCGCCGGCTGGCCGAGGGCGCGGCCATGATCCGGTCCAAGGGCGAGGCCGGCACGGGCAACGTGGTGGAGGCGACGCGGCACATGCGGCAGATCCGCAGCGAGATCGCCCGCCTCGCGTCGCTGCCGGAAGAGGAGCTGTTCAGCGCGGCCAAGGACCTGCGCGCGCCGTACGAGATCGTGGCCGAGGTCGCCGCGGCCGGGCGGCTGCCCGTCGTGCTGTTCACCGCGGGCGGGATCGCTACCCCGGCCGACGCGGCGATGATGATGCAGCTCGGCGCGGAGGGCGTGTTCGTCGGCTCCGGGATCTTCAAGTCCGGTGACCCGGCCCGGCGCGCCGCGGCCATCGTCAAGGCCACGACGTTCCACGACGACCCGGACGTGGTCGCGAAGGTGTCGCGTGGCCTGGGCGAGGCGATGGTCGGCATCAATCTGGACGACCTGCCCGCCGAGCAGCACTACGCGTCCCGCGGCTGGTAGCGCTCCGCCGCCGGAGCTGGCCCCGGGCCGCCGGGAGCCGGTCCTGGGCCGCCGGGAGCCGGCCCCGGGCCGGCCGGGAGCCGGCGCGGGCAAGAGGCGCGGGGAAGAATGGCCCGCGCGCCCGCGTTCATGCCTGGTGACCCCCTCCTTACCCGCGTTCAGCCATGCCCGGAAGGTTCCCCGTGCCTGATACTCCCACCGCGCCGGTCGTCGGCGTGCTGGCCCTGCAGGGCGACGTCCGCGAGCACGTCCGCGCGCTGGAGCAGGCCGGGGCCCGGGCCATCGCCGTCCGCAGGCCGGAGGAACTGGAGGCCGTCGACGGCCTGGTGATCCCCGGGGGAGAGTCCACCACCCTCTGGCGCCTCGCGGTCTCCTTCGACATGCTGGAACCGATGCGTAAGATGCTGTCCGCCGGCCTACCGGCGTTCGGCTCCTGCGCGGGAATGATCATGCTGGCGGACCGTCTCCGCGATGGGGTCGCCGGGCAGCAGACGTTCGGCGGGATCGACATGACCGTGCGGCGCAACGCGTTCGGGAGGCAGGTCGACTCCTTCGAGTCCGACATCCGGCTGACCGGGGTGCCCGGGCCGCCGCTGCGGGCGGTGTTCATCCGCGCGCCCTGGGTCGAGCAGGCGGGCCCGGGCGTCGAGATCCTCGGCACGGATTCCCGCGCCGATAGGATCGTCGCGGTCCGGCAGGGGTCCCTCCTGGCCACGTCGTTCCATCCGGAACTGACCCCGGACACGCGCATCCACGAGCTTTTTATTGACATCGTGAAGGGAAACACATGAGCGGCCACTCCAAGTGGGCGACCACTAAGCACAAGAAGGCGGTGGTCGACGCCAAGCGCGGCAAGCTGTTCGCCAAGCTGATCAAGAACGTCGAAGTGGCGGCGCGCACCGGCGGGGGAGACCCGGCGGGCAACCCGACGCTCTACGACGCCATCCAGAAGGCGAAGAAGAGCTCGGTGCCGAACGACAACATCGACCGGGCGATCCGCCGTGGCTCCGGGCAGGAAGCCGGCGGCGCCACCTACGAGAACATCACCTACGAGGGCTACGGCCCCGGCGGGGTCGCGGTGCTGGTCGAGTGCCTGACCGACAACCGGAACCGGGCCGCCTCGGACGTGCGCGTGGCGTTCAGCCGCAACGGCGGGTCCATGGCCGACCCCGGCTCGGTGTCGTACCTGTTCAACCGCAAGGGCGTCGTCATCGTCAACAAGACGCCCGGCGTCACCGAAGATGACGTCCTCGGCGCCGTCCTCGACGCCGGCGCCGAACAGGTCAACGACCTCGGCGACTCCTTCGAGATCACCAGCGAGGCCACCGACGTGGTCGCGGTGCGCAGCGCGCTGCAGGCCGCCGGGATCGACTACGAGTCCGCCGACATCGCGTTCGTGCCGACGATGGAGGTCCCGATCGACGAGGAGCAGGCCCGGCGCGTGTTCCGGGTCATCGACGCCCTCGAGGACTCCGACGACGTGCAGGACGTGTACGCCAACTACTCGGTCCCCGACGAGATCATGGAAAAGCTCGCCTCAGCCTGAGCCCGTCCCCAGGGAGCCGGAAGAGCCGGGGGTGCCGGGGAGCCGGGAAGCCGGGGGTGCCGGGCTGAGCCTGCGCCCCGCCCAGGGCGCCGACCGGGGCCAGCCCGCGTGACCGCTGTCCGGTGCGGGCCGTAGCGTTGCCTTCTGTGGCAATCTATCTGACCTCCCAGGGCGGGACGGAGATCCGTGAGGTCGCTCCCGAGGACGACCTCGAGGCGCTGTACGACCTTTCCCGCCGGGCGTTCGGGCCGTCGTCCGGGCCCCCGGATTCGTCCCTCGCGCGCGCCAGCCGGCAGGCGCTGCTCGACGCGGCCATCGACGATCGCCGGGTCTTCGCCGCCTTCGACGGTGACCAGATGGTCGCGTCCGCCCGGTACCACGACATGCGCCAGTGGTGGCACGGGCGGTCCATGCCGATGGCCGGCGTCTCGGGCGTCATGGTCGCGCCCGAGCACCGCGGCCGGGGCCTGGGCCGGAAGCTCATGACCGCGCTGCTGGCGGCGATCGCCAGCCGCGGGTACCCGCTGTCCGTGCTGTACCCGGCCACGACCCCGATTTACCGGTCGCTGGGCTGGGAGCTGGCGGGCGGCCACCAATACGCCGTCATCCCCGCGCGCTCGCTGCGCGCGCTCGTCCCCCCGGACACCGCCGGCAAGTCGCCGGGCGTGCCGGGCGATGAGCCCATCGGCACCGAGCGCCCCGCCCCGATACGGCGGGCCGGCCCCGCGGACGCCGGGGAAGTGCTGACGGTCATCGGCCGGGCCCACGAGCGCGCCCGGGACTGCGGCCCGAACACCCGCGACCCGGTCACCATCGCGCGCTGGCTGGCCGACCCCGAGCTGTTCGCCTACCTGGCCGCCGACGGCTTCCTCGCCTACCACTGGCACGGCGGAAACGACGAGATCCTCGTCCAGCGCGCGGTCGCCGCCACCGACCGGACCCTCCGCGACCTGTGGTCGATCGTCGCGTCGCACTCCTCGATCGCCCCCACCGTCCGCGCCCGGATCGGCCCGGCCGACCCGCTCTGGTGGCTCACCCGCGAGCCCGACGTCCGGCTCCGCGACCGGGAGCAGTGGATGCTGCGCGTGGTGGACGCGCCCGCCGCCATCGCCGCGCGCGGTTTCCCGGCGTCGGTCCAGCTCAGCCTGCCGCTCTGGATCGAGGACGACGAGCGGCCGGGTAATTCGGGACTGTGGGAGCTGGCCGTGACCGGAGGCCGGGGGCACCTGATCCACAGCCCGGAGGCGACCCATCCGGTGACCATGGGCGCGCGGGGGTTCGCGGCGCTGTACGCGGGCATCCCGATGGCGACCCTGCGCCTGGCGGGCCTGGCGGCCGGCGGCAACCCGGTAGCCGACAGCGAACTCGACGGGGCCTTCGCGGGCTCCTCCTTCATGCTCGATTCTTTTTAATCTGAACGGACGTGCTGCGGACGCGTCCGCCCGCCGGGACGGCTCGTCCGGGAAGCCCCGGGAGCGACACGCCGCCCGGAGTGCGCGACGGGCGGGGCGCGGGACGGTAAGTTCTTCAGAGCCGAACAGATGTTCGGCGGCATGATCCCGGCCAGATGTGACACGGGATCTAATTTGACACCGGGCCTAATTTGACACCGGGCCTAATTTGACACCGGGCCCAGGCGAGCGGGAGTGACCATGGCAGGGGTCTCGATAACGCCGGCCTACGGGCAGCGCTCCCGCCGCGTCCTCGGAGTGGACCCCGGCCTGACCCGCTGCGGCCTCGGCATCGTCGAGGGGGCCCCCGGCCGGGCGCTCAGCCTGGTCCAGGTGGGCGTGGTCCGGACCCCTCCGGACGCGGACGTCGGCGCGCGCCTGCTGGCCCTGGAGGAGCAGATCGAGGTGTGGCTGACCGCCTACCAGCCGGACGCGGTAGCGGTGGAGCGGGTGTTCAGCCAGCGGAACGTCCGCACCGTCATGGGCACCGCCCAGGCGGGCGCGGTCGCGATCGTGTGCGCTGCGCGGCGTGGGCTGCCGGTCGCCCTGCACACGCCGAGCGAGGTCAAGGCGGCCGTCACCGGCAGCGGCCGGGCGGACAAGCCCCAGGTGACGGCGATGGTGGTCAGGCTGCTCCGGCTGACCGCCCCGCCCCGGCCCGCCGACGCCGCGGACGCGCTGGCGCTGGCCATCTGTCACCTCTGGCGCGGCGGCGCGCGTTCCCGCCTGGAGGCGGCCGCAGCCGGAGCGCCCGGGAGCGGGGCGCCGTCCCGGATGGAGGCGGCGATGGCCGGAGCGGCCGGCCGGGCCGCGCGGTCCCGGCTGGAAGCGGCCGCGGCGGACGCGGCCAGTACGCGGGCAGGTACGCGGGCAGGCACGCAGGCGGCAACGAATCTCGGGAGGCGGCAGTGATATCGCATCTGCGCGGAACGGTCAGCGGCGTCGCCCCCGACGGCGCGGTGATCGAGGTGGGCGGGGTTGGGCTCAGCGTCCAGTGCACACCGGGAACCCTCGCGACCTTGCGGCCCGGTGAGACGGCCCGCGTCGCGACCTGCCTGGTGGTCCGGGAGGACTCGCTCACCCTGTACGGCTTCACCAGCGACGACGAACGCAACGTCTTCGAGCTCGTGCAGACCGCCACTGGCGTCGGCCCGCGGCTGGCGCTGGCGATGCTGGCCGTGCACAGCCCCGACGCGCTGCGCCGCGCGGTCTCGACCGGTGACCTGGACGCGCTGACCCTGGTCCCGGGGATCGGCAAGAAGGGCGCGCAGCGCATCGTCCTGGAGCTCAAGGACCGGCTCGGGACGCCCGGTGACGTGCCCGCGGACATGGGCCGGCCGCTGTCGGCGACCATGCCCTCGTGGCGCGAGCAGGCCCAGTCCGGCCTGGTCAACCTGGGCTGGCCGGCCCGGGACGCCGAGCAGGCGGTCACCGCGGTGGCGGCCGACCTGGCCGGGGAGGGCGTCGCGCCGGAGACGGCTGACGTCGCGACCGTGCTGCGCGCGGCCATGAAGAAGCTGAGCCGCCAGTGACCGGGCGCCCGGCGAACCGGGAGCCAGCGACCGGGGAGGCAGCGACCGGGGGCGCGGCGGACCGGCGAATCGCCGAGGACGAACTGGAGGCGCGGGAGGCCGAGGCCCTCGACCGCGCGCGTGCCGATCGCACGGACGCGGACCGGCTGGTGTCGCCGCTCGCCGACGCCGACGACCGCGCCATCGAGAGCGCGCTGCGGCCCAAGCGCCTCGCCGACTTCGTCGGCCAGCAGCGGGTTCGCGACCAGCTCTCCCTGGTCCTGGAGAGTGCCGTGCGCCGCGGCCGGCCGCCGGATCACGTGCTGCTGTCCGGGCCACCCGGGCTGGGCAAGACGACGATCGCCATGATCATCGCCGCCGAGCTCGGCATGCCGATGCGGATTACCAGTGGGCCGGCCATCGAGCGTTCCGGCGACCTCGCCGCCGTGCTGTCCACGCTGTCCGAGGGCGAGGTCGTCTTCATCGACGAGATCCACCGGCTCGCGCGGCCCGCCGAGGAGATGCTCTACCTCGCCATGGAGGACTTCCGCGTCGACGTCGTGGTCGGGAAGGGGCCGGGCGCGACCGCGATCCCGCTCGAAATCGCGCCGTTCACGCTGGTCGGCGCGACGACCCGGTCCGGGCTGCTGCCGGCCCCGCTGCGCGACCGGTTCGGCTTCACCGCGCACATGGATTTCTACCGGCCCGAGGAGCTGGAGATCATCATCCGCCGGTCGGCCGGGCTGCTCGGTGTCACCCTGCGCGACGACGGCGCCACCGAGCTGGCCGGGCGATGCCGCGGCACGCCACGGATCGCCAACCGGCTGCTCCGCCGGGTCCGGGACTACGCCGAGGTCAAGGGCGACGGGGTGGTGAACCGCGCGGTGGCCCGCGCCGCGCTCGAACTGTACGAAGTGGACGAGCAGGGCCTCGACCGGCTGGACCGGGCCGTGCTCGAAGCGCTGGTGCTGCGGTACGACGGCGGCCCGGTCGGGCTGTCCACCCTGGCCGTCATCGTGGGCGAGGAGGCCGAGACCGTGGAGGTCGTGGCCGAGCCCTTCCTGGTCCGCCGGGGCCTGCTGGCCCGCACCCCCCGCGGCCGGGTCGCCACTCCGGCCGCCTGGCAGCACCTGGGCCTGACCCCTCCCGAGAGCACCCCCGCCCCCGGCCTGCCCACCCTGTTCGACTAACCCCACCAGGTCACGATCACGGCGCAGACGCCGTAGCCTGTTGGTGCGTGGTCGATGGGTCGCTACACTGCGGCAGTTGGCCACTGGCCGCCACCCCGCGTGGGAAACCGGGCATATGCCCCGGGCCGGGCGGGGGTCTGGCCTGGCCAACCCGCAGAACCCAACTGGAAAGGTGCCCCGCTCATGGGGAACGAAGTAGCTATCGCCGCGGCGGCGACCAAATCGTCCGGCAGCTCCACGTTCATCATCCTGATCATTGTCTTCATCGGCCTCATCTACTTCATGGCCGTCCGGCCCGGACGCAATCGCCAGAAGAAGGTCCAGCAGCAGCAGAACAATGTCCAGCCGGGCGCGCGGGTGCGCACCACGGCGGGCATGTACGCCACCGTGGTGGTGGTCGACGGCGATGATGTGGTGCTCGAGGTCGCGCCCGACATCGAGGTGCGCTACATGAAGCGCGCGATCATGGAGGTGCTCACCCCGGGTGACGAGCCGGCGGAGGACGAGGCCGAGCCGGACGCCGAGGCGGAGTACGACGACGACGTGACCACTGGTTACGACGACGACGCGCACGAGGATGACGTGCACGAGGACGACCTGTCCGCCGAACACGAGGCGCCTCTCAGCCATGGCGATGACCTGACCATCAACGGCCAGCGTGACACGGCGACCGCCAACGGCTCCTCCGCTCCCGGCGTCACGCCGGAGAGCACGGCCTCCAAGGAATAAGCCCGGCGTCCACGGAGCAGGGCGCCGGGACCGGCGTCTCCCGCTCCGTGGACCTCGCAGGAATCGACCGAGGGACGACAGGACAGTGGCTCCGCCTAGGAAGAGCGGCTCGAAACCGGGGCGCGCGATCGCGTTCCTGGTCGCGCTGGTCGTGGTCATGCTCATCGGCATCGTCGGCGCGAACGCCTTCAGCCCCGGGAAGTGGCACAAGGACTTCAAGATCGGTCTGGGGCTGGACCTTTCGAGCGGTACGCAGGCCACGCTCGCGGCGGTGACGCAGAAGGGCAAGGTCCCGCCCGCCGCCGACATGCTGCAGGCCGTCTCGATCATCGAGAGCCGGGTGAACGCCACGGGCAGCACCGGTGTGTCCGTGCAGCGCGAAGGGCCCAACGACATCACCGTGACGGTCCCGGGCGCGGGCTCGCAGCAGGTGGTGAACGAGGTGAGCACGACGGCCCAGCTCCGGATCCGCCCGGTGCTGCTCGAGGGCTCCTCGACCACGCCGGCCGCCTCGGCGACCCCGACGCCGAGCCCGAGTGCGACCAGCACGAAGTCGGCCGGCGCGAAGGCATCATCGACCCCGAGTGCGAGCACGAAGGCGTACATCCGGCACGACGCGGCCACGCCGACGGCCAAGGCCAGCACGAGCGCCTCGCCGAAGGCCAGCGCGTCCGCGACGCCGAGCCCGTCCGCGAGCAGCTCGGCCGCGGCCTCCACGGCCGGTGATCCCTCAGCGGTCACCGCGGCCACGATGAAGCTCTTCAACAAGCTTGACTGCAGCAACACGAAGAACATAAACGCCTGGAAGAAACCGCTGGGCTACACCGAGCCGCAGTGGGACGAGCCCGGCAGCCAGATCGTGTCCTGCGGCTCCGGCGGCGTGAAGTACGTTCTCGGGCCGTCGGTCATCCTCGGTACCGACGTCACGTCGGAGGCCGCGGCCATCGACACGACCAGCAGCGCCTGGGTCGTCAACCTGTCCCTCGACGGCAAGGCCACCAAGGCGTTCGGCGCCCTGACCGAAACGGATGCCAGCAAGTACTACCCGAGCGTCAACACCAACGCCGACGACTCGGTGCTGGACATGACCGCGATCGTGCTGGACGGGAACGTCGTCTCGGCCGAGCAGATCACGGAGGCCATCCCGGGCGGCCAGGTCCAGATCAGCAACATCGGCGGCCAGACCCAGGCCAACCAGCTCGTCCAGGAGCTGAAGTACGGCGCGCTGCCGCTCACGTTCAACATCACGAACACGACCAGCGTCACCGCGCAGCTCGGCCGCAACCAGCTCGACGCGGGCCTCACCGCCGGGGCTATTGGCCTGCTGCTGGTCGTCTTGTACTCGTTCCTCTACTACCGTGGCCTGGGCATCGTGTCGGTCTCCAGCCTGGGGTTCGCGGCGGCGCTCGGCTACCTGACCATCGTCCTGCTCAGCCGGTACCAGGGCTACACCCTGTCGCTGGCCGGCATCGCGGGCCTCATCGTGGCCATCGGCATCACCGCCGACTCGTTCGTGGTGTTCTTCGAACGGCTGCGCGACGAGGTGCGCGAGGGCCGCTCGCTGCGCGGCGCCGTGGAGAGCGGCTGGAAACGCGCCCGGCGGACGATCCTGGTGTCCGACACGGTGTCCTTCCTCGCCGCTCTGCTGCTGTACCTCTTCTCGGTCGGCGACGTAAAGGGCTTCGCGTACACGCTCGGCCTGACCACCATCATCGACGTCATCGTCGTGTTCCTGTTCACCAAGCCGGCGGTGACCCTGCTCGCGCGGACCCGGTTCTACGGCCAGGGGCATAAATGGTCCGGCCTGGACCCTGCGCGGCTCGGGGCCAGGGCCCCGTGGCGATCCGGCGTGCCCCGCCGGACCGGGCGGCCGGCCGCACCCGGCGCCGCGCGGACGCCGCGGACCACCACCTCAAGGGAGGCATGATGTCGCGCCTCGGTGACGTCGGCGGCCGCCTGTACCGCGGGGACGTCTCGATCAATTTCGTCAGCCGGCAGAAGCTCTGGTACACGATCTCCGGCTGCATCCTGGTCGTCGCCATCCTGGCCCTGCTCGTCCGCGGGCTGAACTTCAGCGTGGACTTCAAGGGCGGGTCGATTTTCCAGGTCAAGGCGCCGACCGCGTCCATCACCCAGGTGGAGAAGGCGGTGTCCGACGGCGGCGGCGGGACCGCCACCGTGCAGAAGGTCGGCCTGGGCAGCGCCGCGCAGTGGCAGGCCCAGACCGCGCCGCTGACCATCACCCAGACCCAGCATGTGCAGAACGCGCTGGCGAAGGAACTCGGCCTCAACGTCAACAACATCAACACGACGTTCGTCGGCCCCACCTGGGGCAGCCAGATCTCCTCCAAGGCCACCGAGGCGCTGATCGCGTTCCTGATCGTGATCGTGATCTACCTGTCGATCGCGTTCGAGTGGAAGATGGCGTCGGCGGCGTTCGTGGCGCTCATGCACGACATCCTGATCACGGTCGGCATCTACGCGCTGGCCGGGTTCGAGGTCAGCCCGGCCACCGTCATCGGCCTGCTCACCATCCTGGGTTATTCGCTGTATGACACCGTGGTCGTCTTCGACAAGGTCCGGGAGAATACCGCCGGCCTGGTCACCGGAGCCCGGAGCACCTACAGCCAGGCCGCGAACCTGGCCCTGAACCAGACCCTGGTCCGGTCGATCAACACCTCGATCATCGCGCTGCTGCCGGTGGCGGCGATCCTCGTGGCCGGCACCGTGCTGCTCGGCACCGGTGAGCTGTCCGACCTGGCCCTGGTGCTGTTCGTCGGCATGCTGTCCGGCACCTACTCCTCGATCTTCATCGCCACCCCGGTGCTGGCCGACCTCAAGGAGCGCGAGCCGCAGTACCAGGCGCTGGCCAAGCGCCTGGCGGCCCGCTCGGCCAGTCCGCGCGTGGCGGCCAAGCAGACCGCCCGCACGCAGGCCGCCGTCCCGGCGGGCCCCGCGCGTGCCGGCGCGACGGCCGTCACCGCCACCGGCCCGTCCGCGGACAGCCCAGCCGGCGATGACGTGGACCTCTACGACGACGCGGCCGAACCGGGCGACGACGCCGGTGCCGCGTCCGGTGCCGCCGCGCCCGGATCGCCGGCGCGGGACGGCTACCGGTCCGCGTCCGCTGGCCGTCCCGCGGCTCCCGGTTCCCGCCAGCAGCCGCGCCGCACCAGCGCGGCCAAGCGGCGGCCGAACGCCAAGAAGAAGAGGCGGTAGACGGTGGCCCCAGACCGGCCCTCTGAGTCCTCCGAGCCCGGCGTACCCGGCGAGACCGGTTCCGGAGCGGTGCTGGATCCAGGGGCGCTCGCCGACCTCATCCGGAAGCGCATCCGCGACGTGCCCGACTACCCGCAGCCGGGCATCTCGTTCAAGGACATCACGCCGCTGCTCGCCGACGGCCCGCTGTTCGCCGCGGTCGTCGGCGAACTCACCACCGGGCACGGGCCGGTCGACAAGGTGGCCGGGATCGAGGCCCGCGGGTTCATCCTGGCGGCGCCGGTCGCGAACCGCCTAGGGGCCGGGTTCGTCCCCGTCCGCAAGGCCGGGAAGCTGCCCGCCGCCACGTACACCGAGGACTACCAGCTCGAATACGGTACGGCCACGATCGAGGTGCACACCGACGCCTTCGACCCGGGCGACCGTGTGCTGATCGTGGACGACGTGCTGGCCACCGGGGGGACCGCGCTGGCGACCGCCGAACTCGTGCGGCGGGCCGGCGGCGTCGTCATCGGGGTGGCCGTGCTCCTCGAACTCGCCTTCCTGCGGGGCCGTCCCAGGCTCGGCGACATCGGCTTCCAGGCCCTGCTGACCGTCTGACGCCGCTTTTGTAACTCCGGTGCACCCGTCCGCTGCCGGAGCGTGACCTCGGTAACGGTCTGACACACGCCCGCAACCTCCGTAAACGTCCGCCGGTAGAATAAAGTTCCGGCGGACAGACAGGAGCGCGAGTGGCCCGTGAGGTAACAGCGGAAGAAGGGGCCGTCCCGCAGGCCCTGGCCACAGACGCGTCAGCCACGGATGGGACTACCCAGGCGGTTCTGGCCCAGGACCGCCCCGACGGCGCCGCGCCCGCCTCAGCAGAGCCCACCGCCGGTTCCGAATCCGCCCCACCCGAGCCGACCGCCGCTAGGCCCGTGCCTAGCTCACCCGAGCCCGCCGCCGATTCTGCGCCCAGCCCATCAGAGCCGGCCTCTCCGGCCGAGTCCGCCTCTCCGGCTGAGTCCGCCTCCCTGGCCGCATCAGCATCAGCACCTCCCGCCACATCCGCGCCCCCGGCCGCGCCTGCGGCAGCGGCCCCGTCACCAGACCCGGCTCCGGCCAGCGCACCTCGTCAGCCTCGTGAATCCGCTGGACGCGGCCGATCCGCGTCCGCCGCGGGTAGCGCGGGCGCCGGCCAGGCCGCCGGCCCAGCCTCTGGTGCGGGCGTACGCCGCCGTCTGGCCCGGCTCGGGGCACAGCGGGGAGCCGCAGTGAACCCGGTACTAGAACCGCTCATCAAAACGGTGCGCGCCACGCACCCCAAGGCGGACGTCCGGCTGATCGAGCGCTCCTACGAGGTCGCCGCGTACTGGCACCGCAACCAGAAACGGAAGAGCGGCGACCCCTACATCACCCACCCGCTCGCGGTCGCGACGATCCTCGCCGAGCTCGGCATGAACACCGACACGATCAGCGCCGCCCTGCTGCACGACACCGTCGAGGACACCCCGTACTCGCTGGCCGAGCTGCGCGGCGAATTCGGCGAGGACATCGCGGCCCTGGTCGACGGCGTGACCAAGCTGGACAAGGTTAAGTACGGCGACTCCGCCGAGGCCGAGACGGTCCGCAAGATGGTCGTCGCGATGTCGCGGGACATCCGCGTCCTGGTCATCAAGCTGGCGGACCGGCTGCACAACATGCGGACGCTGCGTTACCTGCCCCGGGACAAGCAGGAGCGCAAGTCCCGTGAGGTGCTGGAGATCTTCGCCCCGCTGGCCCACCGGCTGGGCATGAACACGATCAAGTGGGAGCTGGAAGACCTCGCGTTCGCGACCATGTACCCCAAGCGGTACGACGAGATCGCGCGGCTGGTCTCCGAGCGCTCCCCGCGCCGCGACGTGTTCCTGCAGGAAGTCATCGAGGACGTCTCCGGCGACCTGCGCGAGGCCAAGATCAGGTCGACGGTCACCGGGCGGCCCAAGCACTACTACTCGATCTACCAGAAGATGATCGCCCGCAACGTCGGGTTCGACGACATCTACGACCTGGTGGGAATCCGCGTCCTGGTCGACTCGGTCCGTGACTGCTACGCGGCGCTCGGCACCATCCACGCGCGATGGAACCCGGTGCCCGGGCGGTTCAAGGACTACATCGCCATGCCGAAGTTCAACATGTACCAGTCGCTGCACACGACGGTCATCGGCCCCGGCGGCAAGCCCGTCGAGCTGCAGATCCGCACCTGGGGGATGCACCGGCGGTCGGAATACGGCGTAGCCGCGCACTGGAAGTACAAGGAAGAGTCGGTTTTCGGCAACCGCGTCAAGGACGGTAACGGGCCCGACATGGCCTGGCTGCGCCAGCTGGTCGACTGGCAGCGCGAGGCCACCGATCCGGCCGAGTTCCTCGAGTCGCTGCGCTTCGACCTCGCCGCCGCCGAGGTATACGTCTTCACCCCGCGCGGCGAGGTGATCGCGCTACCGCAGGGCGCGACGCCGGTCGATTTCGCCTACGCCATCCATACCGAGGTGGGTCACCGGACTATCGGGGCCCGGGTGAACGGCCGGCTCGTGGCTCTGGAGAGCACGCTCGACAACGGCGACACGGTCGAGATCTTCACCTCCAAGGCGCAGGAAGCCGGCCCGAGCCGGGACTGGCTCCAGTTCGTCAAGAGCGCCCGCGCCCGGAACAAGATCCGCCAGTGGTTCTCCAAGGAACGGCGGGAGGCGGCCGCCGAGTCCGGCAAGGACTCGATCGCGCGGGCCATGCGCAAGCAGAACCTGCCCCTGCAGCGCCTCGCCACCGCGGACGCGCTGTTCCAGATCGCCAGCGACCTGCATTACCCCGACCTCACCGCGCTGTACGCCGCGGTGGGCGAGGGGCGGGTCAGTGCCCAGTCGGTGGTCACCAAGCTGGTCCGGTCGCTCGGTGGTCTCGCCGGGGCCGAGGAAGACCTCGCCGAGGCGGCGCTGCCCACCGTCGAGGCGGCCCGCCCGCACGCCGCCGGGGACTCCGGGGTCGTCGTCGAGGGCGCCTCCGACGTGTGGGCCCGGCTCTCCAAATGCTGCACCCCGGTCCCGGGCGACCCGATCACCGGCTTCGTCACGCACGGGCACGGCGTCTCGGTGCACCGCAACGACTGTGTGAACTTCATCCACCTGGCCGAGACCCAGCCCGAGCGCATGGTCGACGTGCACTGGTCACCGACGGACGAGTCGGTGTTCCTGGTCGCCATCCAGGTCGAGGCGCTGGACCGCACCCGGCTGCTCTCGGACGTCACCCGGGTCCTGTCCGACCAGCACGTCAACATCCTGTCCGCGTCCGTGACCACCTCGCGGGACCGGGTGGCGGTCAGCCGGTTCACGTTCGAGATGGGCGCCGCCAAGCACCTAGGCCACGTCCTCCGCGCCGTGAGAGCGATCGACGGCGTATACGACGTGTACCGCGTCACGAATTAGCTGTGCTGGCCCGGGGGGGGCGACCCCCCGGAACCCCCCGCATGCGCTCCGCGCCCCGCGGTGGTACTTCGCCGGCACACCGGCCACTCACCGGNNGCCCGGTTCGCTGGGCCGGTAGCGATCGCCTCGCCGTAGGTCCTGCTGCGGTGCTCGCCGATAGCACCGGCCGCTCACCCAGGCCTTCGGCCTGGGGTCGCTAGGCCGGTTAGTTAGGGCTTCGCTTCGCTCGGCCTAACTACTAACTACTAGCCGCTGAACTCGGCTAGGGTGCGCTCGGCTTCTTCTAGCCAGGAGCGGCGGGCTTCCAGGGCGTCTTCGGCCTTCTTCACGGCGGCGGCGTCGTCTTTCTGCTGGGCCTTGGCCCGTTGCCGCTCTAGCTGTTCGATGGCGGTGCGGAGCTGGGTGACGGTGCCTTCCGCCCGGGCGATGGCCTCCGGGTTGGACTTGCGCCACTGGCTGTCCTCGGCCTTGCGCACGGCGTCCTCGACCTTGCGCAGGCCGCCCTCGAGCTGCTCGCGGTTGTCCCGCGGCACGCCGCCGATCTGCTCCCACTTCTCCTGGAGGCCGCGCAGCGCGGAACGGGCCGCGCGCACGTCGGTCACCGGCAGTAGGGCTTGCGCCTGCTCCAGCAGCTCCAGCTTGGCCGCCGCGTGCTCGCGCAGCTCGGCGTCCTTCTCCGACAGGGCCTCGGCGCGGGCGGCGAAGAACGTGTCCTGGGCCGCCTTGAACCGGTTCCACAGTTCCTCTTCGGCGTCCCGGCCCGCCCGGCCGGCCGCCTTCCAGGCCCGCATGAGATCCCGGAACGTCCCCGCCGTGGGCCCCCACGCCGTCGAGGTGGCCAGCGACTCGGCGTCGACGACCAGCTTCTCCTTGCGCATCCGGACGTCCTCGCGCTGCTCCTCCAGGGTCGCGAAGTACGCCTTGCGCCGTTTGGTGAACGCGTTGCGCGCCGCCGACAGGCGCTTCCACAGCGCCGCCTCCACCGCCCGCTCCGCATGCGGGGCCGTCTTCCACTCCTCGAGCAGCTCGCGCATCCGCTCCCCGCTGCTCTTCCAGTGCGTCGCCTCCGCCGCGATGTGCTCGGCTTCCTCGACGATCCGTTCCTTGATCCCCCGGGCGTTCTGCCGCGCCTGCTCCCGGGCGGCCTTCACCTCTTCGCGCTTGTGCCCGACGACCCCGCCCAGCTTGTCCAGCCGCCCGCACAGGCCGTCCAGGTCGCCCAGGGCGTGCGCGTCCACGATGGTCTTCCGCAGCCGTTCCACCGATGCCTGCGCCTGCGCGGGAGACAGGTCGGTCGAGGTGAGCCGCTGCTCCAGCAGCGAGACCTCGGTCTCCAGCGACTTGTACTTGCGCCGGTAGAAAGCAAGCGCCTCCTCCGGGCTGCCCGCCTGCCACGAGCCGATTACTCGCTCGCCGTCGGCGGTACGCACGTAGACCGTCCCGTCGGGATCAACCCGGCCCCACGGATGATTGGCGGTGGTCACGGCGAACCTCCTGCTTTTGCATGCCCCCCGGAGGGGCCGAGACCTCAGGTCTTCTCGGTAATACCGTCGCTCTGGTCGCTAGTCTGCATCAGGTCTGCTTAATAGTGACGCTGTCGATCACGACGTTTTCCTTCGGATGTCCGTCTCCTGGCCCGTTGGAGTTGTCGCTCCCGGCCTTGGCCACGGCGTCCAGGATGGGCAGGCCCTGTGTGATCGTGCCGAACGGCGTATAGCTCGCCGGCAGCGGCGTGTTCTTGTAAACCAGGAAAAACTGGCTGCCGTTACTGTCCGGCTGCCCGGTGTTGGCCATGGCCACGGTCCCCGCCGGGTACTTCGCGCCCTTCAGGTTCTCGCTGGCGAACTCGTACCCCGGCCCGCCGGTGCCCGTCCCGGTCGGATCGCCGCACTGGAGCACGAAGATGCTCGCGGTCGTCAGCCGGTGGCATTTGGTGTTGCTGAAGTACTTCTGTTCGGCCAGGTGCACGAACGAGTTCACCGTGCACGTCGCCTTGCTGTTGAGCAGGTTGATGACGATGCTGCCGCGGTTCGTCGCGATCGTGGCCTGATAGCTCGCCGTGTAGTCCGGACTGGCCGGAGGCAGGCTCACCTTACGGGCCGCCGTTCCGCTCGCGGTGTACGTGCAGTGATGCGCCGGCTCGGCCACTGCTGCCGCCGCCGTCGGGGACGCCGACGCGGTGCGGGAGGGGGTCGCTGACGCGGATGCCGGCGCCGGCTTGCCGCCGCCCGTCCCCACCAGGAAGTACGTTCCGACGCCGACCACCGCCACCGCGCATACCCCGCCCGTCGCGATCGCGCGGACGCGCAGCTTCTGCGCTCGCTGCGCGCGGCGTGCCTGTTGCCTCGCGTACCGCTCCCGGGCCAGCTTGCGCTGACGCTCCTTGTTACCCGCCACCGGTCAGGTCCTCCTCGTCCATGGTGCCGGCGCTCCCGCTATCGAAACTTCGCGAATCGTACCTGGATAGCCGTAAGTGCGGTACCGCCGTTATCGGTTCGCAGCCGTGCCGCCGGGCTCGGTAGCCTGTACGGGTTACCCTGCTGCACGGAACGTTGCTCTACAGCACCTGCTCCATTGGCAGCCGAGCACAGTAAGGCCGGCTGCCGCCCCGCGGCACGGTGCACTGGCTTTGCTATTGCATGTTACGGATCAGCTCAGCGTGTTCCTTCAATTTCGCCGGGTGTTGCCTCAGAAAGGACGACCGTGCTTGTCACCGGGTTCCCCGCGGGCGCTTTCGCGGCGAACTGCTACGTCATCGCGCCTGCTCCGGGCGAGGAATGCGTGATCGTGGACCCGGGGCAGGATGCCGAGGGCGGGATCGAGGAGATCCTCCGTGAGCATCGCCTCAAGCCGGTCGCCGTCGTGCTCACCCACGGTCACCTGGACCATGTGTGGTCGGTGGCGCCGGTGTGCGGGGCGAACGACATCCCGGCTTACATCCATCCGGCCGACCGGGCGATGCTGTCCGACCCGGGCCGCGGCTTCCCGCTCGGGGCGGCCCAGCAGCTCTTCGGCGGGCTGACGTTCACCGAGCCCGACGACGTGCTGGAGCTGGCCGACGGGATGACGCTGACCCTGGCCGGCGTTGAGCTGACCGTGGACCACGCGCCCGGCCACACCCAGGGATCGGTGACGTTCCGGCGGCCCGGGGGCGCGGACGCCGGTGCCGGCCCCACCGAGGCGGGCGTGATGTTCTCCGGGGACTTGCTGTTCGCGGGCTCGATCGGCCGAACCGATCTGCCCGGCGGCGATTACCAGACGATCCTGGCCAGCCTGGCCCGGGTGTGCCTGCCGCTGCCCGACGAGACCATCGTCCTTTCCGGGCACGGCCCGGCGACCACGATCGGTGCCGAGCGAACCGGCAATCCCTTCCTCGCCGGGCTCACGCCCGAGCACGGGCCCGCCCGGGGCCTATAACGCCGCAGGCGGTACCACGGTCACCAACGTCCCTTCGGAATCAAGAAACGTGAAAGGCAAGAGCTGAATGATCCGCACCCATGAAGCCGGGACGCTGCGCACGTCGGACGCCGGTGAAACGGTGGTACTGGCGGGCTGGGTGGCGCGGCGGCGCGACCATGGCGGCGTCGTCTTCATCGACCTGCGCGACGCCAGCGGCGTCGCCCAGGTCGTCTGGCGCGGTGAGGACGCAACGGCCGAACAGGACGCGGGGCACGGGCTGCGCGCCGAATTCTGCGTGCGCGTCCGCGGCACCGTGCAGACCCGGCCGGCCGGCAACGAGAACCCCGAGCTGCCCACCGGCGCGATCGAGGTCGTCGCCGACGACCTGGAGGTCCTCAGCGAGGCCGACCCGCTGCCGTTCCCGATCGAGGGCAACGCGGCGCTCAGCGAGGAGGTCCGGCTCAAGTACCGCTACCTGGACATCCGCCGCGAGCAGATGGCCCGCTCGCTGCGCATCCGCTCCCAGGCCACCTACCTGGTCAGCGACGTGATGCGCGACCACCGTTTCGTCAACGTGGAGACGCCCGACCTGACCCGGTCCACCCCCGAGGGGGCGCGGGACTTCCTGGTGCCGGTGCGGCTGCGCCCGGGTCACTGGTACGCGCTGCCGCAGTCCCCGCAGCTGTTCAAGCAGCTCCTGATGGTCGGCGGGCTGGAACGGTACTACCAGCTCGCCCGGTGCTTCCGCGACGAGGACTTCCGCGCCGACCGCCAGCCCGAGTTCACCCAGGTCGACCTGGAAATGTCCTTCGTCACCCGGGAGGACGTGATCGCCGTCGCCGAGGATGTGCTCCACCGGCTGTGGAGCGAGATCGCCGGCTACGACCTGCCGCTGCCGCTGCCGCGGCTCACCTACGCCGACGCGATGGCCCGCTACGGCTCGGACAAGCCCGACCTGCGCTTCGGGCTCGAGCTGGCCGATCTCACGGACTACTTCGCCGAGACCGGGTTCCGGGTGTTCCAGGCGCCCTACGTCGGGGCGGTGGTCATGCCCGGCGGGGCGTCCCAGACGCGTCGTGAGCTGGACGGATGGCAGGAGTGGGCCCGGGCCCGCGGTGCGCGCGGCCTGGCCTACGTGCTGGTGACGCCCGATGGGGCGCTATCCGGGCCGGTGGTGAAGAACCTGTCGGAGAAGGAGCAGGCCGGGCTGCTCGCCGCGACCGGCGCGTCACCGGGGGACGCGATCTTCTTCGCGGCCGGCCCCTCGTCGTCCTCGCGCGAACTGCTCGGGGCGGCGCGCCTGGAGATCGGCCACCGCTGCGGCCTCATCGACCCGACGGCGTGGGCGTTCACCTGGGTGGTCGATGCCCCCATGTTCGAGGAGGACGGCCGCGGCGGCTGGACGCCGGTGCACCACCCGTTCACCGCGCCCCTGCCCGAATGGGCCGACAAGTTCACCGCCGAGCCCGGTCTGGCGCTCGCGGACGCCTACGACGTGGTGTGCAACGGATACGAGATCGGCGGCGGGTCGATCCGTATCCACCGCCGGGACATGCAGCAGCAGGTCTTCGACGTGATCGGGCTGGCCCGGGAGGAGGCCCAGTCCCAGTTCGGCTTCCTGCTCGAGGCGTTCAAGTACGGGCCGCCGCCGCACGGTGGTATCGCGCTCGGCTGGGACCGGCTCGTCATGCTGCTGGCCGGCCAGGACAGCATCCGCGAGGTCATCGCCTTCCCCAAGGCCGCCTCCGGCCTCGACCCGCTGACCGGGGCTCCCACCCCCATCACCCCCGAACAGCGCAAGGAAGCCGGTATCGACGTAGTCCCCGGCGCCCCGCAACCCCGCGCTTCCCAGAAGCCCCCGGTTCCTGGAGCCTAGCCAGGCCAGTGATGTTTTCCTTGATCGGTGCCGGTTTTCCGCAGCATGTACCGAAAGGCGACGCCGATCATGGTCGTGCCCGGCCCGGTCCGGGACGGCTGTGACTGGCGTGCCTCCATGTGGCATCTGGGGCGACGTGGACCTCGCCGGGGTGTCCCACTGAGCCGTCCCGGGCGTCAGACGGTTACGGCGAGCCGATCGTTACCGGCCCAGCGACCCCGGGCCGAAGGCCTGGGTGAGCGGCCGGTGCTGTCGGCGAGCAAGCCGCGCGGGTTACGGCGAGGCGATCGTTACCGGCCTAACGAACCGGGCCTTGTGCCCGGTGAGTGGCCGGTGTGCCGGTGAAGTACCTCAGCGGGGCGCGAAGCGCATGCGGGGGGCTCCGGGGGGTCGCCCCCCCGGGCTAAAGATGTAACGTTTTGCGCCGCCGTCGGGTTACTGTCAGTGTGTGGCCAGAGCATATGGAGGCCAGGCGGCCCAGTCCGGCAGCCTGTTCGACGAAGCCGAGGAGCAGGCTGCGGCCGCCGCCGCGCCCCTCGCGGTGCGGATGCGCCCGCGCACCCTCGATGAGGTCGTCGGGCAGAAGCACCTGACCGGCGAGGGTACGCCTTTCCGCAAGCTAACTGACAACGACGCGCCGATGTCCCTCCTCCTGTGGGGCCCCCCGGGAACCGGCAAGACGACGCTCGCCTACGTCGTCTCCCAGGTCACCCGGCGGCGGTTCGTGGAGCTGTCCGCGGTGACGGCCGGGGTCAAGGACGTCCGGGCCGCGGTGGAGAATGCGCGGCGGGAACTCGGCATGTCCGGCCGGCAGACCCTGCTGTTCATCGACGAGGTACACCGGTTCAGCAAGACCCAGCAGGATGCGCTGCTGCCCGCCGTGGAGAACCGGTGGGTGTCCTTTATCGGTGCCACCACGGAGAACCCGTTCTTCTCCGTGGTGAGCCCGCTGCTGTCCCGGTCCTTGCTGCTGACCCTCACCCCGCTCGGCGACGACGACATCCGCGGGGTGATCCGCCGCGCCATCACCGACGAGCGGGGCCTGGGCGGGTCGGTCAGGCTGGACGACGAGGCCCTGGATCACCTGGTCCGGCTGGCGGGCGGTGACGCCCGGCGCGCGCTGACCTACCTGGAGGCGGCCGCGCTCGGCATGCCCGCGGGGGGCCTCATCGACACCGCCGCTCTCGAGCGCGCCGTGGACCGCGCGGCCGTCCGTTACGACCGGGCCGGTGACCAGCACTACGACGTGATCAGCGCGTTCATAAAGAGCATCCGCGGCAGCGACGCCGACGCCGCGCTGCACTACCTGGCCCGGATGATCGAGGCGGGGGAGGATCCCCGGTTCATCGCCCGCCGGATCGTCGTGCACGCCAGCGAGGACGTCGGGATGGCGGACCCCACGGCCCTGCAGGTGGCGATCGCCGCGGCGCAGGCGGTGGAGCTCATCGGCCTGCCCGAGGCGCGGATCAACCTGGCCCAGGCCGTGATCCACCTGGCTCTCGCGCCGAAGTCGAACGCGGTGATCAAGGCGATCACCGCGGCGTCCGCCGACGTCCGCGCGGGGCTGGTCGGACCGGTTCCCGCGCACCTCCGGGACGCCCACTACGCGGGCGCGCAGGCGCTCGGCCACGGCGAGGAGTATCTCTACCCGCACGATTACGAGGAAGGAGTCGTAACTCAGCGTTATGCTCCTGACTCGGTGGCCGATCGCGTGTACTACGAGCCTTCCGCCCACGGGATGGAGGCCCGCTTCGCGGAGCGCGCCAGCCGGATCCGTGCCATCCTGCGCAGGCCAGGCGGATCCGCCGCACGATAGGGTCGGCCAGACAACCAACGCCTGCCACGTTAAGGAAGCCCGCATGCATAACGCAGGGGATCTGGCTGCGCTCGTTGCCGCCTTCTTCTTCGCCGTGCTCGTATGCGTCGGCGTCTACGTCCTGATCCGGCTGGCCCGGCTGATCTCCGAGGGGACCCGCCTGGTCGCCGGCATGCGCTCGCGCACCGACACCGTTTTCGAGCAGGTACAGGCCGCCGTGGACCGGGCCAATCAGCAGCTTGACGCCACCAGCACGGTCACCGCGGGCATGGACGAACTGAACGAGGGCATGTCGCAGCTCACCGACCAGGTGTCGGCCCTGGCCGGGCTGGGCCGGGCCATCGCGGCCGGCCCCGCCGGGCGCGTCGGGGCCCTCGTCTACGGCGTGCGCCACGCCGTTTCGATCCGCCGTGATGGCACTGTCCGTGACGGCGCGGTTCGTGACGGCACCGTGCGGCCGGAACGAGCCGTCGGCCCCGACCATGGCCAGCAGCCGCTCGATCACGAAAAGCAGCCGAAGGCCATCGGCGGCACGCGCCGCTCGCTCGCCCGGTCCGGGGGACGACGGTGATCCGCCGCGCGTTCTGGCTGTCGGTGGGCGCGGCGGCCGGGATCACGACCTACCGGCGCGTCAGCGCCGTGGGCCGCGCAATATCGGTCCGGGTGACCGGCGACCGCTCGGCGGCCGGGCCCGGGCCCTTCTGGCCGCCCCCGGTGCCCCAGCCGGGGGAGGGGTCGCGCCCAGGCCACCCGCCGCGGCCGATCCAGCCCGGCCCGGCTCGGCCCCGCCCGCAGGCCCACCCGCAGGCCCACCCGCAGGCCCAGTGGAGTACCGCACGGGCCGCGTGGCGCACCTCACGGGCCGCCTGGCGCACCCAGAAGGCGGCAATTTCCCAGGTCAGAGCGGTCGGCCGGTTCGCCCGCGACGTGCGTGAGGGCATGGCCATTTATATGAATCGTCACGATGAGCCGCCAGGCTCTACGCTGGCGGGAACGGCACGAACAGCTCCTGCACCGAGAGCTACGGCAACCACCGTACCGAGAGCTACGGCACCGTACGGCCGCCCGCGCGGCCGTACTGATCATGTGAAGGATGGCCGCTGATGGAGTCGGCAGAGATCGCACGCCGCTTCCTGGGGTATTTCGAGCAGCACGGGCACACGATCGTCCCATCAGCCAGCCTGGTGGCCGACGACCCCACCGTGCTGTTCGTCATCGCCGGCATGCAGCCGTTCAAGCCGTACCTGCTCGGCCAGCAGACCCCGTCGTTCAAGCGGGCAGCGGACGTGCAGAAGTGCATGCGGACCCTGGACATTGAGGAAGTCGGCCGGACCAGCCGGCACGCGACGTTCTTCCAGATGCTGGGCAACTGGTCGTTCGGCGACTATTTCAAGGACATGGCGATCCCGTACGCCTGGGAACTGCTGACCCGCTCCGAGCACGACGGCGGGTTCGGCTTCCCCGAGGACCGGCTCTGGGCGACGGTACTGCCCGAGGACGACGAGGCCTACTCGATCTGGCGGGACGTGGTCAAGCTCCCGGAAAGCCGCATCCAGCGCCGGGGCCTGGCCGACAACTACTGGAGCATGGGCGTACCCGGTCCGGGCGGTCCCTGCTCGGAGATCTACTACGACCGGGGCCCGGAGTACGGCCGGGACGGCGGCCCGGAGGCGGACGAGGACCGCTACCTGGAGGTGTGGAACCTCGTCTTCATGCAGGACCAGCTCAGCGCGGTCCGCAGCAAGACCGACTTCGACATCGAGGGGCCGCTGCCGTTCCGGAACGTCGACACCGGGATGGGCCTGGAGCGGATGGCGGCCATCCTGCAGGGTGTCGACAACATCTATGAGATCGACACCACGTACAAGATCCTGGACCGCGCGGCCGAGCTCACCGAGCAGCGGTACGGCCACGACCCCCGGGCCGACGTTGCGCTGAAGGTCGTCGCCGACCACGTGCGGGCCTCGGTGATGCTGGTCGAGGACGGCGTGCTGCCCAGCAACGAGGGACGCGGCTATGTGCTGCGCCGGATCCTCCGCCGCAGCATCCGTAACCTCCGCATGCTGTCCGGCGGCCAGCGCGGCGGGGCGGGCGGTGCCTCCAGCGGCGGCCGTCACTCCGGCGGCGATGAGCGCTTCCTGCACGACCTGGGCGCCACCGCGGTCGAGGCGATGGCCCCGCTCTATCCGGAGCTGCTGCGCGACACGGCCAACATCCAGACCGTGCTCGACGCGGAGGAGGCGGCATTCCTCGGCACGCTGCGCACCGGCACCGCGATCTTCGACGCGGCGATGGAGGAGACCCGGCGCAAGAAGTCGTCGACGCTCTCCGGTGACCAGGCGTTCCAGCTGCACGACACGTACGGCTTCCCGATCGAGCTGACCCTGGAAATGGCCCAGGAGCAGGGGCTCTCGGTCGACGAAGCGGGCTTCCGGCGGCTGATGTCCGAGCAGCGCGGGCGCGCGAAGGCCGACGCCGCGCAGAAGAAGACCGGCAACGCCGACATCTCCGTGTTCGCGGACCTGCGCGAGCGCACCGGGGCGGTCGTGTTCACCGGCTACGACCAGTTCACGGGCGAGGCGACCGTGGCCGGCCTGCTCGTGAACGACGTCCCGGTCAGTTCCGCCGCGCAGGGCGAGGCGGTGTCGGTCGTGCTTGACCGGACGCCGTTCTACGCCGAAAGTGGCGGCCAGTTGCCGGACGGCGGCCTGATCCTCGTCGGTGCCGGCGCCGGCGGTGGTGGCACGCCGGACAGTGAGATCGAGGTCTTCGACGTCCAGATGCCGCTGCCCGGGCTCATCGTGCACCGCGGCAAGGTGCGGTACGGCGAGGTCACGGTGGGGGCGCCCGCGTACGCCGAGATCGACGTCGAACGGCGCCGGGCCATCTCCCGCTCGCACACCGCGACCCACCTGGTGCACCGGGCGATTCGCGGCGCGCTCGGCGACGCGGCCGCGCAGGCCGGGTCGGAGAACGCGCCTGGCCGGCTGCGGTTCGACTTCACCGCGCCCGGCGCCGTGCCACGGTCCGTGCTGAGCGAGGCCGAGGATGAGGTCAACCAGGTTCTCATCAATGACCTGGACGTCCGCGCCTTCCACACCTCCATCGACGAGGCGCGGGCGATGGGCGCGCTCGCGCTGTTCGGCGAGAAGTACGGCAACGAGGTCCGTGTCGTCGAGGTCGGCGACTATTCGCGTGAGCTGTGCGGTGGCACGCACGTGGCGCATTCCGGCCAGCTCGGCCTGGTCAAGCTGCTCAGCGAATCGTCGATCGGCTCCGGGGTGCGCCGCGTCGAGGCGCTCGTCGGCATCGACGCCTTCCGGTTCCTGACCAAGGAGAACATCCTCGTCAGCCAGCTCAGCGAGCAGCTCAAGGCGCGGCGGGAAGAGCTGCCCGACCGCGTCTCCTCCCTGGTCACCCGGCTCCGCGACGCCGAACGTGAGCTGCAGCGGCTCCGTTCGGCGTCGCTGCTCGAAGCGGCCGGCGAGCTGGCCGCCCAGCCGGAAGACATCGGCGGCATCGCGTTCGTCGCGTACCGGGCCCCCGACGGGACCGACGCGGACAGCATCCGCAAGCTCGCGCTCGACATCCGGGGCCGGATACCGGCCGGGCGCCCGGCCGTGGCCATGGTGCTGGGCGTCCCCGCCGACCGGCCGGTGGTGGTCGTGACGGTCAACGACGCGGCCCGCGAGGGAGGCCTCGCCGCCGGGAAGCTGGTCGGTGCCGCGGCGCGTGCGCTCGGCGGCGGCGGCGGCGGGAAGCCCGACGTCGCCCAGGGGGGCGGCGCGCCGCTCGGGGACGGCGGGACAACCGTGATCGATCGGGCGTTTGCGGCGGTTCGGGATGCTTTGAGGGACGAAGCGTAGGCCGGCAGGTTAACGTGATGGCATGCTGTCCCTGGTGTCTGGCTCCGCCGCCGTGAGAACGGGCGTGCGGCTGGGTGTCGACGTCGGTTCGGTGCGAGTCGGGGTGGCGCGCAGTGATCCCGACGGCGTGCTGGCCAGCCCGCTCGAGGTGATCCCGCAGGGCCGGGGGGACATGGACCGGCTCGCGGGAATCGTCGCCCGCCACGACGTCCTGGAGGTCATCGTCGGGCTGCCCACGACCCTCGCCGGGCGTGAGGGCCCGGCCGCGGCCGGCGCGCGCCAGGTGGCTTCGGTGCTGGCGGCGCGGATCTCCCCGGTACCCGTGCGGCTGTTCGACGAGCGCTTCACGACCACGACAGCGCACGCCGTGCTGCGCCAGAGCGGGAAGAACTCCCGGGCCCGCCGGCCCATGGTCGATCAGGCGGCGGCGGCCGTGCTCCTGCAGGCGGCACTGGACGCGGAGCGGGCGATGGGACGTCCCCCCGGGGAACTCGTGCCCGCGGCGGGCGGTGCCGAGGGATGACCGACGACGAACGGACCGAGCCAGGCCGGGGCGCACGCCGATCCGGCCGCCCCCGTCAGCCCGGTCCGCCACCGCCGTGGCCGGGTGAAGAAAGTAGCGTGCCGAACGTCCCGGCCGGCAGGCCCGCGCCCCGAGGAAACGGGCAGTCCCCCGTCGGCTACGGGCAGTCTGGCTATGGGCAATCCGGCGCCGGTCGAGCCGGCCCCGGGCAGTCTGGCGCCGGGCAGTCCGGCCCCGGGCAGTCTGGCGCCGGGCAGTCTGGCCCCAGTCAAAATGGCCCCGGTCAAATTGGCACTGGGCCATCCGGACCGCGCAAAATCCCCCCGGGCCGCCCGCAGCAGGCGCTGCCGCCGGGGCGGCACGCGGGACAAGACAGCGCGGACCGCGCGCCGGGCTCGTACCAGGGCAGCCGGCGCAACGTACCGCCCAACGGAACTCCGGCGGGCTACGCAGGCCGCCCGGACGCTACCCAGCCGGGCGTCACGCCGGGCAGGCCACAGGACCGTACCGATCCGCTGACGGATCCCAGCTATGCCCTGCGGCCCGGGACCGGGCTGGCCCGCTCCCCGCAGCCCCGGCGCGGCGGCCCCGGGCCGGATGACACCCGCCGCCCCGGCACGCCCCCGGCGGGTTACGGCAACGGCACCCGCGGCTATGAGGCTGGCGGCAACGGCACCCGCGGCTATGA
>PLRW01000090.1:0-5254 GCA_003164955.1 Actinomycetota bacterium | reverse complement strand
GCGGCACCGGCACCGGCAGCAATGGGGCCCGCAGCAATGGGGCCCGCAGCAATGGGGCCCGCAGCAATGGGGCCCGCAGCACTGAGGCTGGCGGCAACGGAGCCCGCGGCTATGAGGCCGGCGGCAACGGCGACAGGACCGCGGGTTACCGCGCCCCGGCCCCCGGTTCCGGCGCGTCTTCCGGTTACGGCGACGGTGCGGGTTACGGCCCGCCGTCCGGTTACGGCCCGCCGTCCGGTTACGGGCCGCCCTCCGGTTACGGCCCGGCCCCCGGCTCCGGGGACGCCGGTGACGCGCCCGGCCAGTACGGCAGTACAGGCCCCGGCCAGGAGGGCGACGCCTACCCGGGCGCAGTCCCCGGCCCGCGCGGTGGCCTCAACCCACGTGACGGCCAGCACCCGCGCGACGACGGCTACTCGGGTGACCGCCCGGCTCAGCGCGACTCCGGTTCTCAGCGTGACCAGAGTCGTCAGCGTGGCGGTGGTTATCTGCCCGACGACCGCGACAGGTACCAGGACGACGGCCGCCACCAGCCCGATGACGGGTACGCCGAGCGAGGTGCCTACCGGGGCCGGCGCCGGAGCAACGCGCCCGCTCCGGACGATTACGCCGACTTCGGCGAAGACGATTACGCCAGCTTCGGCGAAGACGCCGCACAGCACGCCCAGG
Source organism: Actinomycetota bacterium (assembly GCA_003164955.1). Lineage (GTDB taxonomy): Bacteria > Actinomycetota > Actinomycetes > Streptosporangiales > Streptosporangiaceae > Bog-532. Next base: position 4,585 of record PLRW01000090.1, on the reverse strand, counting down.
GGCCGCCCCGGCCGCGCACCCCGGGCAGGCCGGACGGCCCCCGCTCGCCGGAATCGGCGGGTGCATCCGACGAGGACGAGGACGAGGACGAGGACGACCGGTTCGTCCCGGGTCTCGGCGCCCCCCGGTACCGGGACGACGACGGCGAGGCCTACGAGGAGGAGGGCTACGACGACGGTGACGGGACGCGGGGCCCGCGGGGCCGGTCCGGCCACGGCAGCAAGTCCAAGCGCCGCCGTTCGCGCTGGATCGCCCCGCTGATCGCCGTCGTCGTCATCCTCACGCCCGTGGTGATCGGGGGCGCGTACGCGTTCAGCCTGTACCAGAGCAAGTACCACCCTGCCGACTACGCGACGGCCGGCACCGGCCAGGCCATCGTCCAGGTCCAGTCCGGCCAGACGGCCACCGCGGTCGGCGAACGGCTGGTCACGCTGGGCGTGGTCGCGAGCGTCCGCGCGTTCGAACTGGCCGCCGAGCACAGCACGGACAGCAACGGCCTGGAGCCCGGCTTCTACCGGCTGCACAAGCAAATGAAGGCGTCCCTCGCCTTCGCGCTGCTGCTCAACCCGGCCGCGCGGATCCAGGACACCGTCACGATCCCGGAGGGCTTGCGGGTCTCGCAGATCGAGACCACGCTGGCGGCCAAGACCGGGATACCGGTGGCCGACTACCAGCGGGCGCTGGCCAGCCCGGGCGCGCTCGGCCTGCCCAGCTACGCCGGCAACAACCCGGAAGGGTACCTGTGGCCGGCGACGTACGAGGTCCAGCCGAACGCCACCGCCACCACCGTCCTGCAGGCCATGGTCAACCGCTTCAACCAGGAAGCGGTGTCCATCAACCTGACCACGGCCGCGACCCAGGCCCACCTGAGCCCGGGTCAGCTCATCACGATGGCCAGCCTGCTGCAGGCCGAGGGCGGCCGGATCTCCGACTACCCGAAGATCGAGCGTGTGATCCTCAACCGGCTGGCCGCGAACATGCCGCTGCAGTTCGACAGCACCGTGTTTTACGGTCTGCACCAGTTCGGCACGGCCGCTACCGACCAGCAGATCGCCATAGAAACGCCGTACAACACCTACAAGAACAAGGGCCTGCCGCCCGGGCCGATCGACAGCCCGGGAAACGCCGCCATCGAGGCGGCCCTGCATCCGGCCCCCGGTAACTGGCTGTACTTCGTGGCCAGGAACGGCGTGACCACGTTCTCCAACACGCTGGCTGGCCTGAACGGCTGACCTTCCTTGCTAGCCTGCACTCGATGAAAGCCGCCATCCTCGGTTCGCCGATTGCCCACTCGCTGTCCCCGGTGCTGCACCGTGCGGCCTACACCGCCGCCGGCCTCACCGGATGGACCTACGAGGCCATCGAGTGCGGCGAAGCCGGGCTGCCCGCGCTGGTCGCCAGGTGCGGCGCGGACTGGGCGGGGCTGTCGCTCACGATGCCGCTCAAGCGCGCGATCCTGCCCCTGCTGGATCGCGTGGATCCGCTCGCGGCCGCCGTGGGCGGGGTGAACACGGTCGTGTTCGTGCGCGGGCGGCGGCACGGCTACAACACCGACGTGGCCGGGATAGTAGACGCGCTCGCCGCCGCGGGCCTGACCGAGCCCCGGTCGGCGGTGATCCTCGGCGCGGGCGCCACCGCCTGCTCGGCGATGGCCGCACTGCGCGAGACCGGCCTGTGCGCGGTGACGGTCGAGGTCCGCGACGAGACCCGCGCGGCCGCGCTGCTGGCCGTCGCACAGCGCCTTGGCGTCCGCGTCGACCTGCGGCCACTGGGATCGCCGGGCGGCCTGGCCGGGAAGGATCTGCTGATTTCCACGGTTCCCGCCGGTGCCGCCGATTCTTATGCGATGCGGACCTGCGCGGGCGAGACCCCCGGTGCGGTGTTCGACGTGGTGTACGCCCCCTGGCCGACGTCGCTCGCGCTGGCTGCGGAAAAGGCCGGGGCGGTCGTCATCGGCGGGTTCGACCTGCTGCTGCACCAGGCGGCGGGCCAGTTCGAGCTGATGACCGGCCGGCGGCCGGCCCCGCTCGGGGCGATGCGCGCCGCCGGGCTGGCCGAACTGGACCGCCGCGCCGCCGCCGCCGTCCCGTCTTAGGGCGCCGTCCCGGTTCAGGGCGCCGTCCCGGTTCAGGGCGTGGCGGCGGCCACCGCGGGCGGCCCGCTGTACCTCAGCGGTGTGCCCGGCACCCGGCTGACCTGCGCCCGCTCCAGCAGGTACTCGAGGTGGGCCGCGGTCTCGCCGATCGCCGCCCGGCGCATGAAGCCCTTCACCGACGGCCAGCCCCGGGACCAGGACAGCCGTTCGGTCACCTGCCAGACGGTGGACGGTCCCAGCCGGTCCAGCACGCCCAGAATCTCCTGGCAGCGATGATCATGGTGCGCGCGCAGGATACGGACCCGGTCGGCCAGCCCGTGGAACCGGTACTCGTGCGCGGGCAGCGCCTCGGCGCTGTCGTACGCGGCCACCTGGTCCAGCGACTTCAGATAGGCCGCCAGCGGCGGGTCGTCGGTGTGCGCGACCTGGGCGATGTTGGGGGTGATGCGCGGCAGCACGTGGTCGCCGGTCAGCAGGACGTCCTCGGTCTCCTCGTGCAGGCAGAGATGGCCCGGGGTGTGCCCGGGCGTCCATACGGCGCGCAGCCGCCGATCCGGCCCGGGCACCAGGTCCCCGTCCTCCAGCAGCACATCCGGCTCGGGCATGGCCAGCAGCATCTCCATCACGGGGCCGTTGCCGCTCAGTTCGGCGGCGATCCCGGCCGGCGCGCCGCAGGCCAGCAGCCAGCGGAGGTCCCGGGCGGGGCTCTTGGCGGTGTCCCACACCCGGACCGGCAGGGAGTCCCGTTCGGCCGGGTGCATCGCGATCCACGCCCCGCAGGCGGCGCGCAGCCGGGCGGAAAGCCCGTGATGATCGGGGTGGACGTGCGTGACGACGATCCCGGTGACGTCCGCGGTCGTGGCCCCGGCCGCGCCGAGGCCCCCGGTCAGGGCCTGCCACCCGTCGTCGGAGTCCCAGCCCGGGTCGACCACGATCACACCCGGTCCCGACGCGACGAGGTACGACAGCGTGTACCGCAGCGGGCTGAACGGGATCGGTACCGGAACGGACCACAGCCCCGGACGGACCTCCTCGACGCCGGGCATGGCCCGGGCGAGCCACGCCTCGCGCTGCGCGATGCCGGTCACCCGCATGCGTGGTCCTCCTGCGCTGTCGACGGCTCGGCGGAAATTTAGTTGCGATCAAACTACTTTGACACAGCGAGGTCAGCGCGCTGGTCGTTCGGGTGCTGGCGCTGGCTCTGGCTCTGGTGTGGCGCTGAGGCTGGGGCTGGCTTGGGCTATCTGGGCTGGCTTGGGCCATCTGGGGCTGGGCCATCTGGGGCCGGGCTGGGGCTGGCGGACGGTGGTCCCGCGCCACGCGGATCACCGCGGAATTTCCGTCCCCGGGGAAATTGTTGTTACTCTTAGCCGACGACTAGTCCGGCGTCGCAGCGCCGGACGTGTAAGCGGAGGGCCACCTCCCACCTCGCCAGCCGCAGGCTGGCAGGTCAGGCTGGATTTGTCGACCCAGGATTCCGGGTAAACCGGGCATAAGGGGCCGCGCGGGTCTGGCGTTGGCGGGCAGCCAGTGTCACAGTGGTGACGCGGGGCTTTGCCCGCCATGGTGGTTGCCCCGCGTGCACGGCGTGCGGGGCATTTCTCGTTGCGGCATTCGCCGCCTCCGGGGTCGCTCAGCAGGTCTAGTCAACGGGCAGTCTGCCGCCGGAGATTCCGCGGCAGTGGTGAGACTCAAGGAGGTCACATCAGCGCCGAACCGCGTATTAACGAGCGCATTCGTGTTCCCGAGGTCAGGCTGGTCGGGCCCGCCGGGGAGCAGGTCGGGATCGTATCGATCGACGACGCGCTCCGGTTGGCTCAGGAAGCCGACCTTGATCTGGTTGAAGTCGCGCCGACGGCGCGGCCACCGGTCTGCAAGCTCATGGACTACGGCAAGTTCAAGTACGAGTCCGCGCTTAAGGCCAGGGAATCACGGAAGAACCAGGCCCAGACGGTCATCAAGGAGATCAAGCTCCGGCCGAAGATCGACCCGCACGACTATGGCACCAAGAAGGGCCACGTCGAGCGGTTCCTCAAGGCGGGGGACAAGGTCAAGGTAACGATCATGTTCAGGGGGCGTGAGCAGTCCCGGCCCGAGCTGGGCTTCCGGCTGCTGCAGCGCCTCGCCGGTGACGTCGAGGAGCTTGGCTTCGTCGAAGCCCAGCCCAAGCAGGACGGCCGGAACATGACCATGGTGATCGGCCCGCACCGCAAGAAGAGCGATGCCCGTGCCGAGCGTGTCTCGAACCAGGCGGCCCCGGCCGAGCGCTCGCACGCCGAGCGCCCGGAGCGTGCTCCCCAGACCGAGCGGGTCCCGCAGTCCCAGCGGCCGGTAGCCGAGCCGGCCCGAGCCCAGGTGGCACCAGCGGCTCAGGCTGCGCCAGCCGAAACGGCGCCAGCCGAAGCGGCGCCAGTGCAGGCTGCGCCGGCTCAGGCGGAACCACGGCCCGCACCGGCTCAGGCGGAACCACGGCCCGCACCGGCTCAGGCG